>JBDTWJ010000059.1:0-20108 GCA_040006755.1 Ilumatobacteraceae bacterium
GGCATGTTCTCCGACATAGTTCCTAGAGATGGGGGGTATCTATGGTAGAGGTACTCGCCCACCGGGGAGCCTCGAAAGCCGAGCGGGAGAACACGCTCGCCGCGTTCCACCGGGCGCGGACAATGGGCAGCGACGCCGTCGAACTCGATGTGCGCCGCACGTCAGACGGTGAGCTGGTGGTGCATCACGACGCGTTTCTCGCCGACGGCCGGGCAATCGCCGGTGTCGACGCGCACGACCTACCGGATTACATTCCGCATCTCGGTCCAGCGCTCGATGCATGCGCCGGCATGTGGGTCAACGTCGAGATCAAAAACGACTCGCGGGAGCCCGACTTCGACCCAACGGATTCGATCGCGGATCGCACCGTCGCCGCACTGGCCCAACGGGGTGAGGACGATCGTTGGCTGATCTCGTCGTTTCGCATCGAGACCGTCGACCGCTGCAAGGCGCTGGCGGCGGGTATCCGCACCGCATGGTTGGTGACAGAAGTTCCCGACGACGTCATTGCGACGATGGTCGGCCGCGGGCACGACGCACTCCATCCGTGGGTCAAGACGCTGCACTGCTCGCACATCGACGCGTGTCACGGGGCGGGCATTCAGGTCAACACGTGGACGTGCGACGAGCCGCTGAGGATGATGGAGCTGATCGAGTGGGAGATCGACGGGATCTGTACCAATGTGCCCGATGTCGCGATCGATGTGATCGCCGGTCGGATCACGCGCTAGCCCACCTCACTGGTCGAGCACCTGAATTGGGTACACGAGGTTCACCGCGTTCGGTCGATGCTCGAATCGCAGTTCCAACGTCTCTCCGAGGTAATCGCCATCGAGTTGAAAGGGGAACGGACGCTCCGAAGTGACCGTGAGACACGACAGGTCGGTCTGAACATCGACCGTCTTCGACGGCTTCATTCCTCCGCCACGCAACGCGCCCCCGAGCGCGTGGAGGATGGCACCGACCTTCAAGGTCTTGAACGTGATGGCTACCAGGCCGCGGTCCAAGGTCGCCGCTGGGCTGAGGTCGAGCGGGCGGTTGCCGAGGTATGTGTACGGGTTGGTGTTGAGCACGATCGTGAAGTAGCCATCGACCGGTGTCGGTTCTGCCGACGTGATGACCCGGAAGTGTGGCTCGGAGCGGTCATATTTGCTCATCCACGTGCGCGCCGACGCGTAGATGAACAACGGATGGCCGAGCCATCGCTTCATACCAGCGCGTCGTTCGACCTCTCGCACGACGGCCGCGTCGTAGCCGATGCCGGCATGGAAGCAGAAGTACCGACCGTTGACGTGGCCGAGGCCGATCGGGCGGATGTCGCGAGCTTTCAATCCGTTGACGAGCAGTTGCACAGCGGCGACCGGGTCGTTTGGCATGCCGAGTGTGCGGGCGAACACATTGGTGCTTCCGCCCGGAAGAATGCCAATCGCCGTGTCCGTCCCTGCGACGCCCGTAGCGACCTCGTTGAGCGTTCCATCGCCGCCGAAGCCAATCACGACATCGACTCCTCTACGAGCGGCATCTTGCGCGAACCGGATCGCATGACCGCGGCGATTGGTCTCGAGCACGTCGACCTCGTTGTCCTGTGCCAGAGCACGGTGCACGACCACGGTGTTGCGGGCCGTCACCGATGAGGCAAATGCGTTGACAACCATCAGGATGCGCAAGACCGTGACGTTACCCGAGTGCTCTCGCGTTGAGTCCTGGGTCGTCGACGGCGTGGCAGTTGGGCCTCGGGCCTACTACGCGGTAACAATGTTCCCCCATGAACGTGATCGTGTGCGTAAAGCAGATCCCCGACCCGGCGATGCCGGGTGAGCTCGACAGCTCGACCAACACCTTGAAGCGCGAGGGCAAGCTGATACTCGACGAGTCCGACAGCTACGGCGTCGAGATGGCTCTGCAGCTCGTTGCTGCGGCCGGTGAAGGAGAGGTCAGCCTGGTTTCCATGGCTCCCAACAACGAGGTCAGTGGTCTGCGCACAGCGCTGGCGATGGGTGCCGCGAAGGGAATCCTCGTCAGCGATCCGAGCCTGCAGGGCAGTGACGCGCTGACCACGGCCAAGGTGCTGGCGGCAGCGATCGGCCGTCTCGGTGGCGCTGACCTGATCATCGCGGCGACCGAATCGAGCGACGGATACACCGGCACCGTGCCCGAGCAGATGGCCGAGGTACTCGGCCTGCCGTCGGTCACCTTCGCGAAGCATGTTGAGGTCGCGGACGGATCGTTGAAGGTCAATCGGCAGACCGAAGAGGGGTATGACGAAGTGACGTGCCCGTTGCCCGCCGTGATCAGCGTCACTGCCGGAGTCGTCGAGCCGCGGTACCCGAGCTTCAAGGGGATCATGGCCGCCAAGTCGAAGCCGGTCGAGACGGTCACCGCCAGCGACCTCGGCGTGACACCGGTCGGCTGGGACGCAGCCGGCCAGACGATCTCCAACGTCACCAAGGCCGAAGCTCGAAAGGCCGGAGAGATCATCGAAGACGACGGAGAGGGATACGCCAAGATCGTGGCGTTCCTCGAGAACCTGAAGGTCATCTGAGGAGCAGTATGAACATCTGGGTATTCGCACAGGACAACAACGGAGCGCCGACCACGTCGACCCTCGAACTGCTCACCAAGGCTCGGTCGCTCGGGGACGTGACCGCATTCGTGGGCGGTGACGCATCGGTCATCGCCGGAGCGCTCGGCGAGCACGGAGCGAGCAAGGTCTACGCCACGGGCGATCTGGGTGGAAAACTTCCCGGGGTCGCAGTGTCGGCGGCGATGAAGGCAGTGATCGAGGGTGGGGACTCGCCCGGCCTCATCATGTTCCCTCAGAACTACGAAGGGCGCGACGTGATGGCTCGGCTGTCGGTGAAGCTCGATCGCACGGTGCTCACCAACAACGTCGACATCTCTGCCGAGGGTGATTCCGTTTCGGTGACCACCCCGGTGTTCGGCGGCAACGTCCTCGTGACGACAACGTTCTCGGGTCCCGGCCCGCACCTCGCCGCGTTTAGACCAAAGAGCTTTGCTGCTGAGGCGTCGGGTGGTGACGCTCCTGAAGTCGTCACTGCCCCGGTACCCGATCTCGGTGCGGTCGGCAGTGCTGCCGTTGTCGCGGTTCACGTCGAGGAGTCCCACGGCCCGAAGCTCGACGAAGCCAACATCGTCGTGTCGGGAGGACGTGGCCTTGGCGAAGCATCCAAGTACGAGATGATCGAACAGCTGGCCAAGTTGTTGAAAGGCGCTGCCGGGGCATCACGCGCCATCGTCGACGCCGGTTGGGTGCCCTACAGCTACCAGGTCGGCCAGACGGGGAAGGTCGTCAAGCCCGGCGTCTACATCGCCTGCGGAATCTCGGGCGCGACACAGCACATGGTCGGCATGAAGGGCGCCAAGAACATCATCGCGATCAACAAGGACAAGGAAGCACCGATCTTCGGCATTGCGGATCTCGGCATCGTCGGCGACGTCCACAAGGTGCTCCCGAAGCTGATCGAAGCCCTGCAGGCGCGCTGATCTCAGAAACGTTGGCGGCCGATCAGGCTGCGTCGTGGGCACTGATCGCCCAGGCATAACCCTCCGAGGGATGGGCAACAGCCAGTTGCAACTCCCAACCGAGGCGCGGCTCGCCGGCATCCCACCAGTACCACTGCACGCCCTCAGCGGCGTGGCCGATCTCGTCGGGATCGGCTGGCCAGTGTTCGGCGAGGTCGGCCAGCGCGGCGACTGTCCACCACGCGCCGAATCGACCGATCGCTGCTCCGCGACGTCGGCCATGAGCGCCGCCGCTTGCACCCGCCCACGCAAGCCAGGCCAGAGCGGTCGATGGTGAGATGGGTGCAAGCCTGCCTTCGCTGACGCCGAGCGCGGCGACGGCATCGCCAGCCGTTCCCTCGACAGCCACGATCTCGGCGCGCCCGTTCGACGACGTGACCCACGGTTCGATCAGCTGATGCACGGCGAGCGTCACATCGGGGTCGTCGATCACCTCGACGCCAACAGAGGATTCGATCGGCACGAACAACGACGACTCGGGAAACGGTGGAGTGGGAGCGGCGATGCCCTCGTTGGTGTACTCGGCCAACGCGTACGCCGGTTCCCACATCTGAAGTTCGAACGGGATCTCGAGAGGGTTGGCAAGTTCGAACGGAAGAGACTGTCCGCGAAGCGAGCACTCGTGGGCGATGAACCCGAGACGCGGACCGTTTGGAAGCAACTCGCGCAGCTCGTCGAATTGGTGGTGCTGCGCGACGACTTCGGTCAACGGTCCGATGGTGGACCGTCCGCTCTCCTCGTCGAGCACCTGCGCCGCCCACTGTGCAGGAGCCCACAGCGCGAGCCGGTATTCGGCCAGTGTCGCCGCCGGCCACAGTTGCCTGCCCGAGCTGACCGCTGCGCGACTGCGGTTGCGGAGCTCGAGCAACAACGGCCACTCCTTGCTTGCACACAGCGTGTCGACCAGTCGAACCAGACCATCGAGATCGGCGCGTTGAATGATCGCGTCGATCTCGTCGAGTCCGGTCACACGATCGGCCACGGATATCGACGGCCGGACTGATCAACGGGGAACACCGGGTTGGAGGCGACCCACCGGGCGCGCTCCTGCAGAGCAGCTACCTCGTCGTCGTCGAGGAGCGTTGCGATGTCGAGCGGGACCGCCTTGATGACCGGTCGAATCGAGTCGATCAGTGCAGGATCGATCTGCTCACCACCGAATTCCCATACAACAGTGCGCAACTTGAAGTCCGCGGAGAAGCACAGGCCGTGGTCGATGCCCCAGATGTGATTGTCGGCGTCGATCAACACATGACCGCTCTTGCGGTCGGTGTTGTTGGCCAGCAGATCGAATAGGGCGACCTGTCGCAGTGTGTCGTGAAGGTCGGGTCGCTCCTCGTGGATCGTGAAGTAGTGCTGACGATGATCGACATCGACGAACCACTGCACCGAGCCCTCGCCGTACGGCCCATCGCGCATCACCGTCGGGGGCACGAGATCGAGCCCCATTGCCTCGCTGAGGCGGTACGCGGCGACCTCGCGGCGATGCAGGCCGGGCTCGAAATCCCAGAGCGGGCGCTCGCCGCGCATCGGCTTGTAGATCCCCTGAGCGCTCTCGTCGCCGCAGCAGATCGACACCAGGAACGTCGCGTTGCTGCTCCACGGCATGCGGCCCTCGATCGCGATCTCGCCGCACGTCAACACGTGCAGTTGATGCGCGCGTTCGATCAGTTCATCCGCGGGCATGCATGGCCATCCGGGTCGATCGGGTTGCCGCACCACTGGCACGGGGGTCGGCCGGCGGCGACGATCGAATCGGTATGACTGCAGAGCGCAGCGGCCTGTCCGCGCGTCAGGAACACCCGAACATGACCACGGTCGTCGACTGCATCGGGGTCAGGCTCGCCCTCTTCGTCCACCGGAACGATCTCTTCGAGTTGCACCAGCACCCGATCGTTGTCACGGTCATAGCCGAGGCCGATGGGGCCGAGCACGAATGCCGGCTCGACCGGCTCAGCCAGCTCCATCGCGGCGGGCAGTGGTTGGTCCGCAGGTGATGGCAGATCGCTCATCACCTTCCGGAGGTAGTCGGCGATCGCCGCAGCCTGTTGCTTCTCGCACTTCACGGTCACGCGGGTTGTGCCACGTCGGGCCTGCAGCAAGAACGTGCGATGGCCAGGCAGGCCCACGGCTCCCACGGTGAAGGCGTCGACCTCGTCGAACTCGTAGAAGACACCCATCAGCGCCTCATGACGGCCTGAGTTCGGCGAGCGAGCCGCCGGTGGAGTTGACAGTCAGCACCACAGGCCCGCCGGGAGAGTACGCAATCGCGCTGATCGAGCATGGACTGATGACGATGCGTTGGAACAGGTCGATGTGCGTACCCATTGCGTGGGCGACCGCGGCCTTGATCGGGTCGGCGTGCGAGACGCAGACGACCACGCCGCCTTCGTGCGCAGCGCGCAATCGATCGAGGGTGGTGACCATTCTGGTCTGCATCTCCGTGAAGCTCTCGCCGCCCGAAAAACGGAACGTCGAGGGGGCGCGTAGCACGGTGGTCCACTCCGGCAGCTTCATCAGCTTCTTCAACTCGGCGCCCGTCCACTCGCCGAAGTCGCACTCCAACAGACCCTTTTCGACGCGTACCTTCAAGTCCCTTGCGGTGGCTATGGGCGCTGCGGTCTCGCGAGCCCGTTCGAGTGGGGATGCATAGACGGCATCGACTCGACCGAGGGCGGCAATGCGGTCGGCCGCGGCCTGCGCTTGGGTCTGCCCTTGCTCGGAAAGATGCAGCCCCGGGGCGCGACCCGGCAGGATCTTGCCGGTTGTCGGAGTCAAACCGTGACGTACCAAGAGGAACAGCGTCGACGATGGGGGTGCTTTCTTTGTTCTCGCCATTTCAATCTCAACTTAGTGTGCAAACCGTGGATTCGCTC
The DNA here is from genome assembly GCA_040006755.1 of Ilumatobacteraceae bacterium. Taxonomy (GTDB): domain Bacteria; phylum Actinomycetota; class Acidimicrobiia; order Acidimicrobiales; family Ilumatobacteraceae; genus JAENVT01. The sequence goes on from JBDTWJ010000059.1 coordinate 6,420, forward strand.
CCTCTCCTCGCCGACGACGTCAGTTCGTGCCGAGACTGTCCACGGCTGGTTGCTTGGCGCGAGCAGGTCGCCGTCGAGAAGCGGGCAGCGTTCCGCGACCAGGAATATTGGGGTCGCGGCGTCCCGGGCTTCGGCGACCCGCAAGCAGCGATTCTCGTTCTGGGACTGGCGCCAGCGGCTCATGGAGCCAATCGCACAGGACGGGTGTTCACTGGCGATCGATCCGGCGACTTCCTCTACCCGTCGATGTACCGAGCTGGATTGGCGAACCAACCGTCGTCGGTGTCGATCGACGACGGGCTGGAGCTGACGGGCGCGTGGATCACGGCGGTGGTCAAGTGCGCGCCACCCGAGAACAAACCGCTGCCCAGCGAGCGCGTGAACTGCCATCAGTTCCTACAGCGTGAGCTTGCACTGCTGCCCAACCTGCGAGTTGTGGTGTGCCTCGGCGCCTTCGCCTACGAGGCCGCGTGTGCCGAATTCGGGGTGCGGCCGCGCCCGAAGTTTGGGCATGGCGCCGAAGTCGTCGCGCCCAATGGCCTGAACCTTGTGTGCTCGTTCCACCCCAGCCAGCAGAACACCTTCACCGGTCGTCTCACCGAAGACATGCTCGACGCCGTGTTCGCTCGCGCTGTCGAGCTGGCCCGACTCGGTGAGGCCGGACAAGTTACGAAATCTCCGGCCTGACCGGAGATTTCGTACCTTGCTCCGAGTTCAGAGCAGGTTTGGGGAGTGGGCCGAGCGATCAGCGGCTCAACACGCGACCCAGTGCCGCGCCCGCCATGTGGTTGGCGGCCACGGCATCGTCGAGGAAGTCGGCGAGCGAGAAGAACCCGTGGTACATGCCGCTGAAGCGCACATGACTCGTGGGAACGCCCAGCGACGCGAGTCGAGCGGCGTAAGCATCGCCCTCGTCGCGCAGCGGGTCGTACTGCGCAGTGATCAGCATGGTGGGCGGCGAGGCGGCCACGACGTGGTCGGCCGCAAAATGAGGTGACAGACGGGGATCGGTGAGGTTCGTCGCATCGACACCGACGTAGTGATCGATGAACCAACCCATCCCCGCGGCGGTCAACTGCGGACCGGCCGCGTTCTCGATGAAGCTGGGGAAGCTGCGCGTGAGATCGGTGGCCGGGTAGACCAGCAGCTGGTAGCGCAGGGGGACCGGCGCGAGATGACCGACGACTATGGCCAGCGTCGCGCCGGCAGAGTCGCCGCCGATCGCCAATCGTTCGGGTGAACAACCGAGTGACCCGGCGTTGTCGTGGGCCCATCGTGTCGCTGCGATGGCATCTTCGAGCGGAGCGGGGAAGTGGTGCTCTGGCGCCAGCCGGTAGTCGACGCTCAACAGGGCATGGCCACTGCTGTTCGCCAGGATGCGGCACAGGTTGTCGTGAGTCTCGAGGTTGCCGAGCACCCAGCCTCCGCCGTGAAAGAACACCAGCATGCCGAGATCGTCGTGGTTGTTGGGCCGATACAGGCGAGCGGGCACGCCGCCGGCGTCGATTTCGCGCGTCTCGTGGATCGGCTCGGTCGAGGGTCGTTGCCGGCGTGCCCGGATCTCGCGCGCCTCCGCAGGGGTACAGGTCTCGAGCGGTGGCTCACCGAGCGAGGCCATCAGCGCGACGAGGTTTTCCGCCTGGGGATGCAAGGGCACGCGGCGATTCTGTCATGAGCGCGGTCTGCTCCACCGAGCCGGTGCCGTTACGGTGATCGACGATGACCGACGACATCACTCGCTACGACGCAGTCGAGGCGTACTGCGGCCAACTGAGCGTCGAGCCAGGCGGCTCGATCGACCTCCACGTCTCGTGCCGCGCCGACCGCTACGACATCGAGGTCCACCGCTGGGGCGCAGAGCAAGAGTTGGTGTGGAGCGTTGCTGATCTACCCGGTGAGGAACAGACGACACCCTCCGATGCAGATTCCAACGGTTGCGGATGGAGCGTGAGCGTCACCGTGCCGATCGATCCGACATGGCGCAGCGGTTTCTATCTCGTCACGCTGCGGACCCACGATGCACCGCCCGATCGCGCGGTCGGATTCGCGGGGTTCGTGGTGGGGTCGGGAACGCAGCGGGCGCGGGCCTTGTTGGTGCTGGCAACCAACACGTACAACGCCTACAACAGTTGGGGCGGCAAGAGCCTGTACACCGGAGGATGGCGCGTGTCGTTCGCCCGTCCGTTCGGCAGGGGAATGCTGATGCGACCCTCGACCGAACGAGACGACCGCAAGGCTCGGCCGAGATTCCGCGGTGAGGAGCCCGATGCCGATGGGGCGATCTACCAGGAATACCGATTCGCCAACGGGTATCCGGGCTTCATGAGCTCGGCCGGATGGTTCACCTACGAACGGAGGTTCGTGGAATGGGCTGAGGCGGAAGGTCTCGAGTTCGACTACGCCGTCTCGAGCGATCTCGATCGCGATCTCGACATCGCCGCAGGATACGACCTCCTGCTCGGTGTGGGTCACGACGAGTACTGGTCGGCGGGCCAGCGTGCGGCGCTCGAGCAGCACATCGCGCGCGGTGGCAACTACGTCAGCATGTCGGGCAACACGATGTTCTGGCAGGTCCGGTTGGAAGACGACCGTCGGGCAATGGTCTGTTACAAGTACAAGGCCCACGACATCGATCCCGTGGTGGGCACCGACGCGCAAACGACGATGTCGGGGATGTGGGCCGATCCCCTCGTCGGTCGTCCAGAGACCGCTGTGCTCGGGGCGGGTTCGGCGTACGGGTTGTACAGCCGCTTCGGGGCGGCGATGCCACGTGGCTCGGGCGCGTTCACGGTGTATCGCAACGACCACTGGATGTTCGCAGGTACCGGCTTACGTTACGGCGACCTGCTGGGTGCCGATGACGGTGTGGTCGGATATGAAACCGTCGGATGCCGGCTGGGTCTCGATGACTACCAGTTGCCCATCGCAGCCGGTGGCGACGGATCACCCGAAGACGTCGAGGTTGTTGCGTTCACGCCATCGTCGAACTTGGCGATGGGCGAGTATCCCGCATCCATTGCCGCGCTCGACGATCAAGGCGACCTCGAATTCGTGGCGTCGCGCTTGCACGGTCGGGTCGACGACGAATCATTGGCGCGTTACCGGTACGGCAACGCGATGATGCTGACCTGCCGCCCGTTTGGCGACGACGGAGGGGAGGTCGTCACCGTTGGCTCGACGGATTGGGTGTACGGCCTCGCCGACCCTCTCGTCGCGCGCGTCACTCGCAACATCATCGACCACGCACTCGAGTCAGGTGACACTCATTGACGCGTCGGCACCGTTGGCTGGCGGCCGTACTCGTCGTCTTCGTCGCCGGGTGCGGACCGGCGCCACGTGACGAGGCTCGTGACTCGCTCGTCAAGCAACTGCAGGAAGGCGGCCTCGACCAGAAGACGGCCGAATGCGTCGTCGAGTCGTTCTTTGCGAGCAAGACCGACGACGAGTTGAAGGGCTTCTTCGATCGACCGGAGCTGACCCCCGAGGAAGCGGTCGAGTTTGCCGCACTCGGAAAGAGGTGCGCCAGCTCGACCGGATAGTTGCCTCGTCGAATCGGCGCGCCCGGTAGCTTTACGATTTGTACATCATGCTCGAGGGAGGTGCGCCAGTGTCACGAATCCTCACCGTCGCCGCGGCGCAGCTCGGGCCGGTGCAGCGTCGTCACAGCCGCAAGCAGGTGGTTGCGCGGATGATCGCGTTGCTGCATCAGTCCGCGGAGCACGGTGTCGAACTCGTCGTCTATCCCGAACTGGCGCTGACCACCTTCTTCCCACGTTGGTTCGTCGACAACATCGCCGAAGCTGACCACTGGTACGAGCGCTCGATGCCAAACGCTGCGACTCAGCCACTTTTCGACGAGGCGCGACGGCTCGGCATCGGGTTCTGTATCGGTTATGCGCTGCTCGACGACGCCGGTCACCGGTGGAACGTGCAGACACTTGTCGAACGCGACGGCTCGATCGTTGCCAGTTACTCGAAATCGCACATCCCCGGCCACGAGCACAACGAGCCCGATCGCCCCTTCCAACATGCAGAGCGGTACTACTTCGAACCGTCGCCCGACGGCTTCGGCGTGTGGCGAGCATTCGGCGGTTTGCTGGGAATGATGATCTGCAACGACCGTCGCTGGCCCGAGAGCTACCGCGTCATGGGGTTGCAAGGCGTCGAGATGATCCTGTGTGGCTACAACACCCCGATCCACTATGTGCCGGATCCGAGCCAGGACATCCTGCAGGGTTTCCACAACGCGTTGGTGATGCAGGCCGGTGCGTATCAGAACGGCACATGGATGGTCGGCGTTGCCAAAGGTGGTGTCGAAGAAGGTGTCGACTCACTTGCGCAGTCGATGATCATCGCCCCGAGCGGGCAGATCGTTGCCCAAGCCTTGACCACCGACGACGAGTTGGTCGTCGCCCGTTGTGATCTCGATTGGTGCCAGCGGTACAAGGGCACGCTGTTCGACTTCGACCGCTACCGCCGCCCAGAGTTGTACGCCCGCATCACTGGCCAACGCGGCGTGATCGAGCCTGCCTGATGGGCTCGATCACGCCGGGACTGGTGTGCGGCCACCACCACCTCTATTCGGCGCTCGCCCGCGGTATGCCGGCGCCCCCGAAGCAACCGAGCAACTTCATCGAGATTCTCGAACAGGTGTGGTGGCGGCTCGACGTCGCCCTCGATGAGGAGATGATCCGCTGGTCGGCGATGCTCGGCGCGACCGAGGCACTGCTGTGCGGAACGACGGGGATCATCGACCACCACGAGAGCCCTTCGGCCATCGACGGCAGCCTGTCGATCATTGCCGATGCGTGCGCCGAGGTGGGTGTGCGCGTCAACTGCGCGTACGGCATCACCGACCGTCATGGTTCACAGCAGGCTGCGCAGGGACTCGCGGAGAACGAGCGGTACCTACGGGCTGGCGGACGCGGGATGGTGGGCGTGCATGCCGCTTTCACCTGCAAAGACGAGACCCTGGCCGCGGCCGCGCAGTTGGCCGCGGATCTCGGCGTCGGTGTGCATGTGCATGTCGCCGAGGGCGTTGCCGACCGCGATGCAGGCGCGCGCCTCGAACCGCTGGCTGCCGACGATTGGCTGCTCGTCCACTGCGTGCATCTCGACCGGCCGCTGCCCGGCACCATTGCCCACAATCCGCGATCGAACATGAACAACGCGGTCGGCTATTCGGCTCCTACTGAACGACCGAATCGTGTTGTGTTGGGGACGGATGGCATCGGCGCCGACATGCTGGAAGAGGCGCGGCTCGCGTACGTGCGCCTGCGCGAGCACGACATTGCTGCCGCGCCTGACGTCGTCTGGGGATGGCTGCAGGAGGGATACCGATTCTTTCCTGAATGTCGCGATGACCGAGTCGAGTTCAACTACGACCACGTCGACAGTGCTTGGCACACCGCGTTCACGCCGGGAGTGCGGGCCGTCAACGTCACGCTTGGTTCGGGCGAGGTGGTGGTGCACGATGGTCGGCCGACGCGGGTCGACCTCGACGAGGTGCGCGCTAGATCTGCCGAACAGGCCGACCGGCTGTTCGCGAAGTTGTAGGTCGATTCTGAAAGGGCCCGCATGACCACACCAGCCGCCATCTATCTCCAAGACGCGCATTCGATCCGCGAGGGAATGGACTTCGCCAGATACGCCGAGTCGAAAGGGTTCGATGCCGTGTGGCAGGCCGACAGCCGGCTGGTGCGCGATGCCGTCGTGCCGATGGCGGCGTTCGCAGCGGTGACCGACACGATCACGATCGGGTCGGGTGTCGTCGATTGCTGGACCCGAAATCCGGCTCGGCTGGCCTCGACATTTTCGACGCTCGACGATCTCGCGCCCGGCCGCGTCATCCTTGGCATCGGCGCGTGGTGGGATCCCCTGGCAGCGAAGGTGGGGGTCCGGCGCGATAGTCCACTGCGGGCGATGCGCGAGATCGTCACGGCGGTCCGCGCTCTGTTGCACAACGAGACCGTCACCTTCGACGGCCAGTATGTGCATCTCGACGGGGTTGAACTCGACTACGTGTATCAAGAGCGTCGCCCGAAGGACGTGCCGATCTACATCGGCGCAACCGGGATGAAGATGATGGAGCTCACGGGCGAGATCGCCGACGGTGTGGTACTGAACTACCTCGTGTCGCCCGAGTACAACCAGCAAGCAATCGAAGCGCTGCAGATCGGTCTCGAGCGTGCGGGTCGCAAACTCGACGACATCGATCGCCCGCAGTTGGTTGTCTGCTCGGTGCACGAGGATCGCGAAACTGCGCTCGACATGGCTCGGCTGATGGTCACCCAATATCTCGGCCAGCAACCGCACATCATGAAGGCCTCCGGTGTGCCACAGAGCCTGCTCGACCGCGTCGGCGAGGTGCTGACCTGGCCGGCCACTCACGAACAGGTGGTCGCGGCATCCAAGTTGGTGCCCGACGAGATCGTGCAGATGCTCACCGCGTCTGGCACTCCGGCAGAAGCTCGCGAGCGTGCGTCGCACTACATCCGCAACGGTTGCACGTGCCCGATCCTCTACCCGCTCGGCGACGTCCACGCCACGATCGACGCCTTCACGAACTGGACCGCGACTGCGTAGGCGCTCCCGATTCACAGCGTTGGCGTCTGCGGACCCTATGTTCCAGCAGACCCATTCCCAGGTTGTGGTGCAACAGAACGTCTCATGCGCCAACTGATGGCTCAACGCGTTTTTTCGGGCGCTTGCCGATTCCTGTAGTGCGTCTGGCGCGTGCGGCCAACCGCCGCGCATGCTGCGCTTGTGCCCACCACAGGTGTGAGCTCGTTGATAGCGCCTTCGATCATCTCGTCTCGTCGGACTTGGTCGCTGCGCTGTCGGTCACGAGTTCCTCCAACAGCGCCGAGACTTTTCCCTGCACCTCGATCACGGAGCGAGCTCGTGAGAGATCGCCCTCCAGTCGTTGGACTTGATGTCGAAGCCTCGCGTTCTCCCGCTCAATGGGATCATGAGGTGGTCGGCCAGGTTTGCCCGCCAGCGCCTCGATGGCTCCGCGGTCGCGTTGCTTGCGCCATTCCGACAGCAACGACGTGTACAGCACCTCACGCCGCAGCAGGTCGCCCTTGCCGTCGCGATCGAGACTCTCGTATTCCGCGAGGATGTCCAACTTGTAAGCGGCTCCGTACCTCCGGCGCGTCAGCGGTACGAGCAGGTCGGGCACATCCGGTTCCGAATCTATGATCGCCATGGGAATCTCCCTCCGTTGCTTGTTCAGCTTGGGTCGGCCGCGCCATGCCGGCTGCGACAAGAAATCCCCCAATCGGCCTGGAAATGGGGAATCCGGGGTCGAGGGGCCGTTCGAGTGGCCGACCAAGTGGATGTGCCCGATCTCCTGTCGCCTGTAGCGGTGCCCACGGCGCTCGCACCACGAACTCCGGAGCACATCGACGAACTGCTCGACGAGTGCTTGCGGATGGGTGGGTCCGATCTGCACCTTGCGGCCGGCGCTCCGCCCACCGCTCGCGTCAACGGGTCGCTGGTTCCGTTCGAGGAATACGCAGTGCTTCGTCCCGACGTGATCGAGCACCTCGTCTTCTCGATCCTCGACGAGCGCAAGATCTTGGCGTTCAACAACGAGCTCGAGTTGGATACGAGCTACTCGATCCCCGGTAAGAGCCGCTTCAGGATGAACGTGTTCCGCCAGCGAGGGTCCATCGGCGCTGTGCTGCGCACAATCCCGTTTCACATCCCCGACTTCGAGAGCTTGCACATGCCCCCGGTGATCCGCACCTTCGCGCAACTCCCCCGAGGGCTGGTGTTGGTGACAGGGCCAACCGGATCCGGAAAGTCGACGACGCTCGCCTCGCTGCTCGACATCATCAACCGCACCAAGGCCGTGCACATCCTGTCGTGCGAGGACCCGATCGAGTTCCTCTACGGCCACAAGAGAGCAATCGTCAATCAGCGCGAGATCGGCGAGGACACCAAGAGCTTCGCCAACGCGTTGAAGCGCGCACTGCGCGAAGACCCTGACGTGATTCTCGTCGGCGAGATGCGCGACCTCGAGACGATCCACATGGCGTTGACAGCCGCCGAGACAGGACACCTGGTGTTCGCGACGTTGCACACCCAGTCGGCCGCACAGACCGTCGACCGGATCGTCGACGTCTTCCCACCCGATCAGCAGGGCCAGATCCGCGTGATGCTGGCGACGTCACTGCAGGCCGTGGTCACGCAGCAACTGCTGCCGACCGCCGACGGCAACGGGCGCGCTGCCGCGGTCGAGATACTCATTGCCACACCGGCGGTTCGCAATCTGATCCGGGAGCGCAAGGGCTATCAGTTGACCAGCCAGATGCAGTCCGGAGCCCGGTTCGGAATGGTGACCATGGACCAGAACCTCGCATCGCTAGTGCGACTGCGTCGCATCAGCGTCGAGACCGCGTTGGAGTACGCATCCAATCCCGATGACCTGCGCACGCTCCTAGGCATCACAAGTCCTATCTAGGCGACATCGCGCTCACTCGATGCCGAGATGACGACGATAGGTGGCCACGGTCCAACGACTGATGCCCAGCACCTCGCCTGCAGCACTGTGTGAGCTGCCGGTCAATCCGACGAGCCGGCGCAAGACGACACGTCGCCGCACCATCCCCATCGGCATGAGTTGAGCATCGATGACGATGTCCAACGCGTCCTCCAAGGTGCAGTCGAAATGTCGGGCAACGCCATGTACTCCAGACGATTCGAACACCGCCTTGATCCGCGGACGGTCTCGATTGATCAGCGCGCCGCGCAGAGCGGATGTCTCGATCCCTGTCCGCCTACAGGGTGAGCAGACAGTGCCGGTGTTGTCGCGAGCAAGGCGTCCGCCGCAGGACGAGCAGAGGACCGCGGCAATCGCGGGACCGCCGCTAGGCAGCATCGCCGAGCATCGCCAGCAACATCGGCGTGTACGGCTCGACCCGATGAGCGAGGCGAGCTGGCAGCCCTCGATCCGCTGACTGATTCTGATTCGACCAGCGGGACAGATCGTCAGCCAATCCTTGATTCTGAGCAGCGACGACTCTCATCCACTCCGCCAGGCAGCGGTTACGTATGCCGCCGAGCTCGCGATCCTCGACTTGACCCTCGACAGTATTGCCGTCGAGGGTCAAGTCGGTGCTTTCGGGGACGTCCGCGACCGTGGAGGGATGCCGCGAGTTCATCAATGCTTGTGCCCAATCGACGCACGCCGAGCTCGGGGCCAGAGCCGTCGCGACTTCATGTTGTTCGCCCTGCGTGAGCGTGCGCTGCTGCTGCTGCTCGAGCCGCGCGAGCTCTCCCTGGAACCGCCGGCGACGAACTCGTTCGCGTCTGCTCAACCAGTCGTCGCACCGAGCGGCTTCGACCCGGGCGCGGCTGACCTTTGCATCGAGGAAGGCCGGCCACTCGCTGGCGCGAGTCCAGTCGATGCGAACGCACGCGTCCCAGGTGAGGCGCAACACCTGCGAAAGCACTTCGTTTCGATCGGCATGAGCTGGAAGGCCGGCGTACTGTGTCGCGGCAAACGAAACAGACCACGGATGCACGATGTTGTACAACTCGACCGAGAGCGCATGATCCGATTCGCCAGCTGAACGTTGGCTCAAAAGCCGCTCAAGCACCTGTGTCGTGAAGCCCGGGTGGCGCGGCGAGGCAGTAGCAGCGCCAACGTCGACCAAAGACAGCATCTTGCACCCACTTCACGGAGGTCACATCTCTGGTCATCAAACCCGGTGTCGATGTGAACGGACAGGGACTTTGTACCCATCGACGGCGTTTGGAAACAAATATCTTCGAGAATCACTGAGCCGGGACTATCACGACCTTCATCGCAGTGTCGGCACCAAGGGCCGTCTGCATGGCCGTCTCGGCTTGGTCGAGTGGGAAAGTGTGGGTGACGGCGCGGTGGAACGGCACCCGCCGGTGGTGCTCCGCAAGCAGCGCCAACGTCGAGTCGTAGGCGCGGGCGTCCTCGCCGGCGACACCGACGATGGTGAGGTTGCGGCCGAGGATCGTCGCAGGGTTGATCGGCACCGTGCCCAAGTCAACAAACGCACCGACCTCGATCAATGTCCCTCCATCGCGCAGCAATGACAGACACGGGCCGAAGCTCGCCGGGTGACCCGTCGCATCGACGACAACATCGACGCCGCGCCCGGCTGTGAGATTGCGCACAAAGGTTGCGGCCGACGGGTCTGCGCCGCTGGCGACCAAGGCGTCGGTTGCGCCGAGTTCGACGCCGAGCCCGACTCGCGGACCGAACGGATCGATCGCGATCACACGTGAAGCGCCCATCAGACTGGCCTTCGCAACATGAACGATCCCCACGGGACCAACTCCCACTACTGCAACAGTGTCGCCTTCGCGGAACCCACCCGGTCGCGGCATCTTGCGCGCCAAGTCGAGGCTGTGGGTGACAGCGAACAGCTCGGTGAGCACGGCCACGTTGGTGGGTAGCCCGTCGGGAACGTGGAAGATCGGGGTGTTGGGACGAAGGTAGAGGTACTCGGCCCAGCCGCCGAACAGGTATGGCGCATCTGCACACGTCAGCGAGTTGCCGTAGTTCTCGAGCTTTCGGCAGAAGTAGTAGGGATAGTCGCCTCGGCAGAACTCGCATTCGCCGCACGCCCGATTGGGCGCGGGCACGACGCGGTCGCCGATCTGCAGCGGGCTGCCGTCGAATGCCGTAGCGCCGCCGTCGCCGATCGCGGTCACGACGCCGACGTTCTCGTGTCCCTGGATGATGGGGAACGGCGTCGACGAGGCATGGTCGGTGCCGGCGTATTGCTGGGTCTCGCCGCGGAAGGTGTGCTTGTCGGTTCCACAGATCCCCGACGCCAGCATCTTCAACAGCACGGCTCCCGGTTCGAGTGCGTCGGGATACGGAAAGCGCCGGAGCTCGAGCCGCCCTGGAGCGACGAGTGTTGCGGCGAGGACGTCGGCGGTCATCGCCGGATGATAGGCGGGGCACTGCGCTGGTCACCAGCGAGCCGCGACGACGACAGGATGAAGTCTTGAGGCTGGTCGACGGCAAAGTGACGCTGGTGCACTGTCGCCTCTGGCCGGCATTGGCACGTCTCGCGGATCGGTTCACACCCAAGTAGCTCGCAGCGTTGGACGAAGAGCACACGTCGTCGGGCGCGCATCGGGTCCGTCGAGCAGCCATTTCCGGAGTGGGTTCCCGAAGACGTCGCTCGGGCGGCCGCCGAACTGTCCGTCGACGACGCCCTCGCCCGGCTCCCACCCTGTACCCAGACCGTGCGATGAGAGATGAGCCCCTGCCGGCGGCTCATCTCTCATAGCAGTTGTGTTGTCTTGGGGACCCTCGCCCGGCAGACTGTCCGGGTCGAAGGGGAGTAGCCCTCGGGATCGGTCGTCAACACGGCAGCTTGCTGCCCGGCCTCCCGCCCGCAACCAGCGGGAGCGAGACCTTCGACTGTCCGTGCACTCGAGACAGTCGAGAGGTGTTTCCGTTGGACCTCATTGCCGCTAGCGACCGTTCCCAATTCGTCGACATCGACGTATCCGCGGGAGCTTGGATCGCGCTGCTCGCCGTCATCGTCGTCATGTTGGCGATCGACCTGTTCCGCCATCGCGAGGCACATGCTCCGACGCCCAAGGAGGCCGCCACCGAATCGATGATCTGGGTGCTGTGCGGTCTGGCGTTCGCGGGCGTGGTCGCGTTCACCTTCGGCAGTGGCGCGTTCGGCGAGTTCATCAGTGGATACCTGATCGAGAAGTCCCTCAGCGTCGACAACGTCTTCGTCTGGTCGATGCTGTTCACCACCCTGGCCATCCCGCTGAAGTATCAGCACCGTGTGCTGTTCTGGGGCATCTTCGGCGCCCTCACGCTGCGTGCGATCTTCATCGTCCTTGGCAGCGCACTGATCAGCAGGTTCTGGTGGCTGCTCCTCGTGTTCGGAGTCTTCCTCGTGTACACGGGCGCGAAGATCATCCGCCATCGCGACGACGAGGCAGAGACGGAGTCGACCCGCGGGCTCGGCGTGTTGCGCAAGGTCATGCCCGTTTCCGACGAGCTCGATGGGCAGAAGTTCTTCACCCGCATCAACGGCAAGCGCGCCGCGACTCCGCTGTTGGCGGCGCTGTTCGTGGTAGAGGTCACCGACATCATCTTCGCCGTCGACTCGGTGCCGGCGATCCTGGCGGTCTCGAACGAGTCGTATCTGGTGTTCGCCTCCAACGCCTTCGCGATTCTCGGGTTGCGCGCGATGTACTTCCTCTTGGCAAATGCCAAGGAGCGCTTCCACTACCTGTCGCACGCCCTCGGCGGCATCCTGATCTTCGTCGGCATCAAGATGACGGTGTCGCACTGGTTCCACATGAACACGTACGTGTCGCTGGCAATCATCGTCGCGATGCTGGTGGCTGCGGTGGTGTTCAGTCAGCGGCGGCGTCCTGCGCTGGTTCAGTAACAGGAGCCACCATTTTCTTCGGGGGAGGAACGCCGACGGACGGAGCCGTGTCGGCCCACTCCGGCCAGCGCCTGCGGCTGACGATCGACAGGAGGCGCAGGAGCTTCATCGCCTTCTCGTCCTCCTGTGCGGGGCGAGCAACGATCACACCATCGGCGATCATCCGCGTGATGACTTCCTCGCCCAATTCGGTTCGAACAATGGTGAGCGTCCAGTCGTTGTCTTCGCCGATACCGCCGGTCGCGATGTCGCTGTGCTCGGCGGCGAAGTCGGGACAGCTCTTGCAACCCTCTCGTGTCCACTGATGGCATTCCTTGAGGTCGATCTCGTGGTACGACCCGTCCTTCATCCAGATCTGGAACACACCCTTGATGTTCATCTTCAGCATGTCGGCCTTCTTCAAGCCGTACTTGGCCTCGAACAGTTCGGGGAAGATGGCGTCGTCGAAGGTCTTCGAACACAGCAGGCCGATGTTGAAGACGAACGGCTTGCCCACCTTGCCGGCCTTGCGGTCCCACATCACGGGAGGCGCGGACGTCTGGCAGCCCATGCCTACCAACGCCAGGCGCGTGAGTCCAGCATCGAGGGCATCTCGCAACGCCAGCGGGTTGGCGCAGTACGTGTAACGACTGCCCGCCGTGGCAATGACGTCGTCGACCGTGCGGGCGAGAACCGGTTTGGCCTTCCACGCATCGTCGGGTTCGACGCCGCTGACCATCGCCGCCTCGATGTATTCGTTCTGTAGCAGCCACACGAGCATCGCCGAGACGAATCCGCCGTCTTGGCCGTGCTCGTGTTGGGTGGTGTCGGTCGCGCGAGTCAGCAGCAGCTGCCGCCAGATCCCCGCCATCTCGTCGGGCTCGCGAATGCGACCGAACAGGTGCATGTCGGCGCTCGACTCCCACGCGCGGAACCGCGGGCAGGCACGCGTGCACGTGGTGCATCCTCTCTCTCCGTGGATGCAGTTGTCGGGGCCGAGCTCCTCCTCGAGGTGGAAGGGTGTGTACTTACCCTCTTCGTGCTCGTAACCGATGACGTCGTGAGGGCATGTGACGACGCAGCCCGCGCAGCCGGTGCACAGCCCCGTGGTGATGACTTCTTCGTACAGTTCCTTCCACTGCGCGGTCCACCGCTCGACTTTGGCCGGCGGCGGTTCGGTCACAGTCATGAGTCGACTTTAGGTGTCACACCGCGTCGGTGCCCTCTTCGCCCGTGCGGATGCGCACCAGACGGTCGACCTCGGTGACCCAGATCTTGCCGTCGCCGATCT
>JBDTWJ010000060.1:0-20070 GCA_040006755.1 Ilumatobacteraceae bacterium
AACCCGTGCCGCCACCTTGAGAGGGTGGTGTCCTAGGCCACTAGACGATGGGGCCATGTAGCCCCTGCACACTACCAACGGGCCTGGTAGGTGCCAACCGAAAACGAGCGATGACCGGCGCAAGCCGGCCATCGAAGAGCTGGGGAACAAGGACTCGAACCCTGAATAACAGTACCAGAAACTGCTGTGTTACCAATTACACCATTCCCCATCGGGCGAGCCCGTGGAACCGGAAGTCTAACAAGCCACCGCGATCGGTCACACGCGACATTCAGCCGGTGATCGACAGCAACCGCTTGAACCCGATGATGCGACCGAGCGCAACCCCGGCGGCTTCCTCGAGCTCTTTGCCGGCCGCCGAACTGCCGCGCACCGGACTGGATCGCGTCGGAGATACATAGGCCACGAGACCGAGCTCCTGAGCGGTCAATCGCGAACGCAACGAGTGGAACGGATCGGTGACCAACAGAACACTGAACAGATCCCGCTGATGCAGCAAGTTCGCCACGGCGTCGAGCGAGGCATACGAGCTGTGGCCTGCCGACTCCTGAAGAATTGACTCTGCGGGAACGCCGTGCTCGATCAGATAGTTGGCCGATGCCTCGGCCTCGGTGAATCGATCACCCTGCTGATTGCCGCCGGTGACCACCATCACCGTCGCAACTTCGGCGGCCCACAGATCGGCGGCGTGATCCAGCCGCGCAGCCAACTGTGGTGACGGGCGACCGTCATATTGTGCCGCGCCCATCACGACGATCGCGTCGACGGGCCGCGACTGGTCGCTGCGACCCGTGCTGTGCACTTGATACAGGGTGACCATGTAGTACCCGACGGTCACCACGACGAACACGCCGATTCCAATGACGACACGTCGCAGCCAGCGCCGTCGGGGAATGATGGAGATGCCGCCCGCCGGCGTCGGATCGGCAAGCCTGACCGATGGAGTACCACCTGGCGGCGTGACGCTCGCGAGCGGATCGAGGTCGCTCACTTCGGTGCAGCCATCGTCAACCGCCTGACAACTTCCTCCCGCCCCAAGACCTCCAAGGCCTCGAACAAGGGCGGTCCAACGGTGCGACCGGTGACGGCTACTCGAACCGGAGCTTGCGCCTTGCCCTTCTTCAGGCCGTACTTCTCTCCCACGGCCTCGAGTGTGTCCTTCAAATCCGCTGCGTTCCAGTCGGGCAGCTCGCGATACGCCTCGGTCGTCTCGTGCAGCACCTCGTGAGCGCCCGGCGTCGACATCGTCTTCTCCCACGCCTGCTCGTCGAGTTGAGGATCGGCGAGAAACACGAAGTCGATCACTCCGGGTACCTCCGCCAGGGTGCTGGCCCGCGATTGCACGACCGGGGCGAGTACGGCGAACTTTGCCGCATCGAATCGATCCGGAGGCCACGGCGCGTCATCGGAGACAAGGAACGGTTGACTTGCTTCGATGAACTGCTCGACCGGCAGCTTGCGGATGTACTCGCCATTGAACGCGGCCAGCTTCTTCACGTCGAAGAAGGCGGGCGAATGGTTGACATCCTCCAATCGGAAGGCAGACTCGATCGTCGACCAAGGAAGGATCTCATCGTCGCCAGGAGGTGACCAGCCGAGCGTCATCAGATAGTTCACCATTGCGTCGGCCAGATACCCCTCAGCGCGGTACTGCTCGACAGCGACCTTGTCTCTCCGCTTCGACAGCTTCTTGCGTTGCTCGTTGACGAGCAGAGGCACGTGTGCCCAGACCGGAGGCTGCTGACCCAGCGCTTCCCACAGCAACTGCTGTTTCGGAGTGTTGGGAAGGTGCTCCTCGGCTCGCACGACGTGCGAGATGCGCATCTCGATGTCGTCGACGACGTTGGCGAGCAGGAACATCGGTGTGCCGTTGCCGCGCAGCAGCACGAAGTCTTCGATGGTCGAGTGTTCGAACACAACGTCGCCGCGCACGAGATCACGTACGGTCGTCGCTCCCTGGGGGACGCGGAATCGCAACGCTCGGCCAGGCCCGGGGCCCAAGCCTCTGGCGCGCGAGTAGCCGTCGTATCCGTTGATCCCGCTTGCCTTGGCACGTTCTTGGATCTGCTCGGGCGTGAGGTCGCAGTAGTACGCGGCGCCAGCTTCGAACAATCGCCGGGCGGCGGCGAGGTGTGCCTCGGCATACTCGCTCTGGAAGTACGGTCCCTCGAATGCCGGATCATCCCCGCTGATGCCGATCCATGCGAGCGCATCGATGATTCCCTGTGTCCACTCGGGCCGGTTGCGGGCCTCGTCGGTGTCTTCGATTCGCAGCACGAACGTGCCACCGAGTCGCTTCGTGAGAGCCCAGTTGTAGAGCGCTGTGCGCGCCCCACCGACGTGAAAGAACCCAGTGGGTGACGGCGCGAATCGAAATCGAGGGCCGCTGCTCATGTGCCGTCCACCATACCGGCCGCGGCCCTCGGAGCCAGTGAGGTGGCTCGGTCAAATGATCCGCTCAGGTCGCCGCGGGACGTTGAGTGATCAGGACCAGGTTGCGCAGCTGACGCAATGCCACCGACAGCGTGGTGAGATCGTAGGCATCCGTACGGCGGATGTCGGCGAACATCGCCATGGCTCGTGAGACAACGCGCTCGTTGGCCCTTGCCCAGTCATGTGCGCTGCCGACGTAGAGCGCGTCGTCGGCGAGGTCAGCCAATGCGCCCATCAGGTCGTCGCGCAATGCCGAGCGAGCCTGAGTCTGCCATCGGTCGTTGCGCGGCAAAGCGCCAACCGCGTCCCACAGCCAACCGAGGTCGAGCGTGTCGAACACGTCCCAGTACGCAGCAGCCGTTTCGCGAACCGTGAGGTTCTGCCGGCGGGCGAGATCGATGATGTCGAAGGCGGTGTGCATCAGCGGCCACGCGACGGAACGCTGAGCCACGAGTTCGGGAACACCCGCGGCGAGCCTGGCCGCCTCGTTGGCGTAGACCTGGTCGCGCATCCTGCCGCGCAAGTGCGCCTCGAGCGAGCCCAACAATTCGTGAATGCCCGGTTGGAACTCGGCAACCACCGAAGCAATCTCCAAGGGCGGCCGACGATGACGCAGTAGCCACAGAGCGCCGCGCTCGACCATTCGTCGCCCGTCGAGAAACAGCTCGAGCTGCGTGTCGAGCTTGACGTGCGTTGGCAGCGCCTCGATCTGGTCCCACACCGCGGGGAAGTTGAAGATGTCGCGCGCTGCGACCCAGGCACGCATCACGTCGACGACGCCCGCACCGGTGTCTTCGGTCATGCGATTGTCGAACGAGATTCCCGACAGGTTGACCATCTGGTTGGCCACCTGCGTGGCAATGATCTCGCGACGCAGTCGATGATTGAGGATCTCCGGCCGGTACCGCAGCTGCAGCTGGGTCGGGAAGTACCGCACGAGATCGGGCTCGAGGTATGGGTCGTCAGGAAACTCCGTGCGAACCATCTCGGTCATGTTGACGCTCTTCGTGTAGGCCAGCACCACTGCGAACTCGGGAGTCGTCAGGCCAAGGCCGGCCGACTGTCGCTCTGCCAGCTGCTTGTCTGTTGGCAGCGCCTCGAGCGCCCGGTTGAGCCATCCCTCTGACTCGAGCACATGCAGGTACCTGCCGTGAACGTTGACCATGGGTAATGCTTGTCGACGGGCGATCGCGAGTGTGAGGGTCTGCGAGCGGTTGTCGTCGAGCACCAGCTCGCCGACCTCATCGGTCATCTCCTCCAGCAGCACGTTGCGCTGCTGGATGGTGATCTTGCCTTCGTTCATCACCGCGCCGAGCAAGACCTTGATGTTGACTTCGTGGTCGCTGCAATCCACGCCCGCGGAGTTGTCGATGGCGTCGGTGTTGACGAGGCCACCCTTCAGCGCGAACTCGATGCGTCCTCGCTGCGTCAAGCCCAAGTTCCCGCCTTCGGCGACGATGCGACAGCGCAGATCTATCCCATTGACGCGCAGGCCGTCGTTGGCTCGGTCACCGACGTCGGTGTGGGTTTCCGTCGATGCCTTCACATACGTACCGATGCCGCCATTCCACAGCACGTCCACCGGCGCGCGCAGGATCGTCGACAATAACGCGTTGGGTGTGAAAACGGTCTCGCTGGTGCCCAAACGTTTGGCCGCCTCGGGGCTGATCGAGACGGTCTTCGAGGTACGCGGGTAGATCCCACCGCCTGCCGAGAGAAGCGTGGTGTCGTAATCTGCCCAGCTCGAACGCGGCAGGCTGAACATCCGTTTTCGCTCGTCGAATGACACTGCGGGATCGGGATCAGGATCGATGAAGATGTGTCGGTGGTCGAACGCGGCAACCAACTTGAGGTGGCGCGAGCGAAGCATCCCGTTGCCGAACACATCGCCCGACATGTCGCCGATGCCGACGATGGTCAACTCGTCGTGGTCGGCATCCTTGCCCAAGGCGCGCGCGTGGCGGCGCACGCTGTCCCAGGCGCCCCTTGCAGTGATGCCCATGGCCTTGTGGTCGTAGCCGTCGCTGCCGCCGGAGGCGAACGCGTCGCCCAGCCAGAACCCGTAGTCGGCAGCGATCTCGTTGGCGATGTCGCTGAAAGTTGCCGTGCCTTTGTCGGCCGCGACGACCAGATACGGATCGTCACCGTCGAGACGAACGGTTTCGGGCGGCGGCACGATTGCGCCGCCGACGATGTTGTCGGTGACGTCGAGGAGACCGCTGATGAACTCGCGGTAACACGCCACGCCTTCGGCGCGAAACGCCTCGATCCCGGTCGGCGGTCGCTTCAGGACGAACCCACCTTTCGCCCCTGTTGGCACGATGACCGCGTTCTTGACGATCTGCGCCTTGACAAGTCCGAGGATCTCGGTGCGGAAATCCTCGCGGCGATCGCTCCAACGGATTCCGCCGCGGGCGATTCGGCCGTTGCGCAGATGCACTCCCTCGACGCGTGGCGAACACAACCAGATCTCGAACATCGGGCGCGGCAACGGCAGGTCGGGGATCTTCGACGTGTCGAACTTGTATGCAAGCACCGGCCGGTAACCGCCCAAGTCCCCCGGACGGAACGCATTCGTGCGAACGGTCGCATCGACCAATGCCAGCAACGTGCGCAGCGTGCGATCGTCGTCGAGACTCGGCACGGCGTCCAATGCGTCGTCGATGTCAGCGCGCAGCGCACTTTCGGTTTCGACGATGTCGTCAACGGCGAGAGGATCGAATCGCGCGGTGAAGAGTGCAGCAAGGAGCCTGCTGATCTGGGCGTGGCGAACCAAGGCTGCCTCGATGTACTGCTGGCTGAACGGGAAGCCGATCTGGCGCAGATAGCGCGAGTAAGCACGCAGGATCTCGATCTGGCGCGAAGTCAGGCCGCCGAGCACCACCAGTCGATTGAGCCCGTCGACCTCGATCGTGCCCCTGAACTCGGACAGGAAGGTGCGCTGCACCTCCGCTTTGACCTCGTCCGTCAGCTGGGCACCTGGTGGCAGAGCAACACCGACATCGTGCACCCAGACCGTTGCGCTCTCGAAGATGAACCCGAAGGCTCGCTCGTCGAGCGCACGAAGGCCAAGTTGATCGAGCAAGGGCAGCATGTCGGCGAGCGGGATCGACTCACCGCGTCGATAGATACGGAACCGCCATGTGCCGTCGGAACGCTGCAGCAGATCGGTCGTGATCTCCGCGGCACCGTTGGCCAGCGCGTCGATGTTGACGAAGTCGAGCGCGGCAACGGTTGGGTCGTTGAGCTCGTCATAGCCGGCGGGCAGGGCTGGCTCGAGCCGTTCGACCAAGTCGGAGCGCGCGCCCAACGACGCTCGAACTGCGTCGAGCCAATCGTCGGCGATCTTGATGGTGGTCATACGTCTCCCGGCAACGCTGGCGGCAGCTGTCCCTGGTCAGCGACACTAGTCGCTAGCGTTTAGGAAATGAGTCGCCTCTCGTTCCGACGTCGGGCCGAGTCGCACCCCGGTCACCGCTCGGTTGCCGGCGGGCTGGCCCGCGCTGCTGTCTTCGGTGTCAGCGACGGGCTGGTGTCGAATGTCTCGCTCGTGATCGGCTTCGCGGGCGCCGGCGTCGACTCATCCGTCGTTCGTCTGGCAGGCCTGGCCGGCGCGATTGCCGGGGCCACAAGCATGGCAGCCGGTGAGTGGGTCAGCATCTCGGCGCAGAACGAGTTGATCTTCCGTGAATTGGATGTCGAGCGCCGTGAACTGGTTCACAACACCGAATCGGAGACAGCAGAGCTCGCCGCGATGTACGAGGGTCACGGCATGACGCGCCAGATTGCGCTCGATGCGGCCGCCGATGTCATGCGAGTGCCGGAGGCCGCCCTCGCCGTGCACGCCCGCGAGGAGCTTGGTGTCGATCCCGATGATCTTGCCACGCCGTGGGGCGCCGCGGGTCTGTCGCTGATCTGCTTCTTGGTCGGAGCGTTGCTGCCGGTCATCCCATGGTTTGTCGGCAGCGGCAACGGCGCGAAGGTCGCGTCGATCGTCATCGGTGTCGTCGCAGCAGCGCTCGTTGGGTTGGCCATCGGTCAGTTCGCCGAGCGGCACAAGATGCGCTCCGCCGCCCGCCAGGTGTTGATCCTGCTGATCGCCTGCGGCGCGACCTACGTGGTGGGCAGCGCCTTGGGAGTCAGCGTCAACTGATCGGGATCACAAGCCCTGAGTGCGTTGGCGAATCGGGGCGATCTGCAGGATCACTCGTTCGGTCTTGATCTCGTTGGTGTAGTCCTGACCGGTGTACTTCTGGGAGAGCGCATCGATGTGCGCACGGGCCTCCGGGCCGCGCAGCTCGCCGACGAACGTGCCGCGCACCTCGCCATAGCTATACGCGCTGTCCGCGCTCCAGATCACCACAGTGGCGTGGGGGTTCGCTTGGACTGCGTTGTACTTGGCCCGGCCGACCTCGGTGTTGATCAGCACATGCTCGTCGTCGGCATCGACCCACATCACGTGGGTGCCGATGAGATCATTGGGGAGATGGAACGAGATCGAGCCGAAGTTCTTTCCGCGGGCGAGGTCACGAATTTTTGGATCAAGCATCGTTCCACGATACGTGCTTCGATAGCGGTATGCGTCAACTGAACGTGCTCGGCGAGGAACTGCAGCCTTGCTCCATCGACCCCTTGACGGGCTACTACCGAACCGGGTGTTGCGAGAATCACGGCGACGATCCGGGCCTGCACGTGGTGTGCGTGATCGCCACAGATCAGTTCCTCGCATACTCGCAGGCCGTTGGTAACGACCTATCGACACCGATGCCCCAACACGGCTTCGCCGGCCTCACCGACGGCGATCAATGGTGCCTGTGCGCGGCGCGCTGGCAGGAGGCTCTCGAGGCCGGCGCTGCACCAAAGGTTCGCCTTGCGGCAACGCACTTGTCGGCGTTGGAGTATTCGACGTTGGCTGATCTACGCGCTCACGCCGTCGAGGACTGAGACGCCACGTCCGCTAAGTACCAGTTTTCTGGAACATCCAAGGTGCCACGTTCGGGTACCAGATGTGATCACGCGACGATCGAGCCCACTGCTCATTCACTGACGCGATGATGAGGGAACCCACGAGGGCCAAAGTCATGTACGAGTCGCGACCCGTCAGGTCGATGATGGCCGCGGGTGCTCGACGCATGCCAGTCCTGTATCAGACGAAAGTAGGAATCTCGCCCGAGGTCAGCCGACGCTCAGAACAAGCGCAGATTGACGGTCTTCGGGACCTGCGAAGCGGCGTTGCCGGCGGAATCAGTAAGCGTAGCTGCGGCGACGTATGAGTAGGTCGCAGCAGTCGATTGTGTACCGAGGGCAGCGCAGCCGGTTCCGGTGCACGCTCCAACCGTGACAGTGATGGTCGCGCTGCTCAATGCGACAGTCGAGGCGAAGCTCGCCGTTGAAGCGGTGGTCACGTAGTTGGTGCCACCGGTTGCGCCGGCGCCATTGCTCACTCCGGTCATCGACAGCGTGTCGGAGGGTGTCGTGCCAGTCACGACCATCGTCGTCGACGCCGGCACCGATGCGGCGAGGAGCGGTTCGCTGAACGTGATCAGTAACTTGTTGCCGGATTGAATCTTACCGTCGGTGGTGCCGTTGGTATCGGTGATCGTCATCGGGACCGGCTTGGCCTTATCGGCTGGAGCGACAGCAGCGAACGAAGCCTGGTTGCCCGCTGCATCGTAAATGCCCGTGCTGGTCGCCGCCAAAGCGACCTTGAACGTGCCAACCGAGGTATCAGCGACGCCCGCACCCTCGGTTATCGTCAACGTAGCCGTGTTGCCACCACTGACCGCGACCGAGGCCAATGTACCCAGAGAAGGCACGTTGGTCAGTGTCCATGGCGGTGTCGTAGCGGTTGAGGTGGCGATTGGCTCACTGAAGGCCACCGTCACTGTATCGACCCTGCCGTTCCCGTTGGCGTCGCTCATCGTCAACGTCGAGATCGTGGGAGCCGCGGTGTCGACGACGATCGACTTGCTGACGCCGAGCGAGGTCGCTGCCGTCGGCGCTGGCAGCGCCAATGAGGCACCATTGGTCGCCAAGTCCTGAATCGTGCCGCCATTGAGCGTCAGCGATGTCGTCAACGGATAATTCAAATTGGTTGAGGTGTTGCCCGCGGCGACCGTGTAATTGAACGTCAACGTGCTCGATCCAGACCCTGAGGTGTAATTGACCGCAGTCGTCGCCGGTGAACCGGTGCTCAATGTCAACTGCGGTAACCCCGTCACCGTCACCGGCTCGCTGAACGTCACCGTCACCGGAATCACTACACCAGCCTTGTAGCTGCCGTCGATCGTCGTCGACGACACACCCGTCACAGAAGGCGACACGGTGTCCTTGACAGCGGTGATCGAGACGTTATCGAAGGTGGCGACACCGAGCTTGCCGGCGTTGTTGTGTGTCGAAACGCCGAGACCGACGAAGATGGTCGACCCCATCGAGATCGTGTGCTGGTCCACACTGGTCCAGGTCACACCATCGGCGGAGCGCTCAGCAGTGAACAGATTGCCAAGGCGCGTGAGTCGCACCCAGTACGGAGCACGGGGGCTGGGGTTCGAGGATACGATGGCCGTCGTGCCGGCGCCATCTCGGTAGACGAATTGTCCGCCGCTCGACTCGGTGATGCCCACCATCGCAAAGGTGCTGTCCGCGCTCAGAGTCTCGCGGAACATCACGCCGGCCTGCGCGTCCTTGTCATTGGAGTTCTGCGACGCGATCCGAGCCGTCATGCGGCCGTCGCCGGTCATCGGAGTGTACATATATTGGAATTGATCGTTCTTCCCACCGATGTCGCCCTTGCCCACCTCGGCCGTGTAGGTGGGATCCACATACCGGCTGTCGCCTCGCCGACCAGTGCCGCCAATGTCCTGATGGCCCGAGAAGATGCCAAGTCCAAGGTCGGTGACAGTCAGGGTGTAGCCGAATGATGCCGTAGCGTTCATCGCATCGGTGGCGATGACGGTGAAGTTGAATCTACCGGCGGCCGACGGAGTGCCAGAGACTACGCCGGTCGTCGGGTCGATCGAGAGTCCCGTCGGCAATGTTCCGGAAGCAGACCAGCCGTACTGTGTCGTGCCGCCGCTGCCTGTTCCCGACGTCGACGAGTATGTCGCACCGGTGTGCGAGTCCGGTAGCGGCGACCACGCAACCGTGAACTTCGATTGGATGGTCATGCTCGCGTAGTTCTTCGTCGCTGTCGCCCCCAGCGAATCGGTGACGGTGACTGTGACGTTGCTGAACGTGCCCGCCTGCGCGGCCGTTGGAGTCTGGATCAGCCCATCAGAATCGATTGTCAATCCCGAGGGAAGTCCCGTCCATGTCGACGGAGCGGTGGCGCCAATCGTCGCAAATCTCGTGTTCGCCGGGTAGGCAACGTCAACCTCACCCAGTGGCACTTCCGCAGGCCCGCTAATCGTCAGTTGCGAAGCGGTTGCACGCAGAGAAGCCGTGATGATGGACACGAGCGGCCGCTTGGTGCCCTTTCCGGTGACGGTCAGCTCAACAGTCATCGGGTGGCCCCCGCAATGGACGGCGGGGGCCACCGGTAGAGGTTGGCACGTTACCGATGCCGTGAAGACGCTGCGACCGAGCACCACATCGACGGCGGATGCCGTCGCACCCTTGTACGAACAGAGGCGTCGGACAAAGTGTTGCTTCGTGGTGTCCGCTGGGTCGGGGGACGTTGCATACGTTGCCACGACCTTGGTCGTCGGCGATGTCGATCGGTCGATCCAACTGAGACGAAGCGCCAGCACAGCGGGAGCTGGTGCGCAGGCAATCCCATCATCGTCCGACGCGTCGGTTGAGACGCCGAGGTCGTTGTCGCTCATCGCGGTCGTCGGATCGATACCCCCGGCAGACTGCGCATCGCGGACGAGGAACGACGAGATCAAACCGGCGTCGGTGGATTCGCTGATCTGCGCGCTCGTCGAACTGGCGACGTTCAACGAGGTGATCAAACCGGCGACGACAACGCCGCCGATCATCAAGCTCAAGGTAATGGCAATGACGAGCTCGATCAGGGTCAACCCTCGGTCGGCACGGGTGGCGCTAGAAAGCAGGATTGGGCGCACGGGGGTACTCATTTGTTGACGTTCCAATACTGGACGTAGGTGTCGGTGACGGTTCCGTTTGCCGGCTCAAAATTGACCTGAGCTCGAATGATGGCGCTGCCAGCGGGGCATGCTGGAGAACCGGTGACGCACGCTGAGAACGTGACGTTGCGTTGGAGGTAGCCGTTGCCATTCGAATCGATCACGAGATCGCAAGTCGTGAGGGAGTCCACTCGGATCGTGACGCTGTTCAGTGACGAATCGGTGATGCTTCTGGTGGTCGCCAAGCACGTGGTGTTGAGCCGCTCTTGTGTGATGGCGTTCTCGATCGCACCATCGGCTGCGTATTCGCGATCGCGGAGTGCCGTGAGGGTGTTGCGATGGTTCATGCTCGTGGTGGCGAGCGCTGCAAGGCCCCCGCTGATCGTTCCGACCATCAGCATGAACCCGACTGCGAGAACGAGCGCGGCGCCAGAGTCCTTGTGACGGTGGACGTGAGCGGTGGGGTTGCTCATGGTGCGCCGACCTTGATCTGCATGCTTGCCTGGAGGCCCAATGGACCGCTGACGTTGAGCTTCAGCAGTCTGGGCGCATCCGGCGCGGGGCACATGTTGCCGGTGGGCAGCACGGTTGGGGAGTATCCGGCAGGAGGCGTGTAGGCCACGGTGTACGTCGCCGGCGGAACTGCCTGGACGCAGCTCTTCACGCCGGCCTTTGTTGCCTCCGCATAACTGCGGAGTATGGAATCCGCACGGACGCTGTTTCGTTGTGCGTTGCCCGCTCGTCCGACAGTACCGAGGCTCGACAGGAGCGCGCCGACGGTCAGTCCGATGATCATGATCGTGCACAAGATTTCGATCAATGTGTCGCCTGCATCCCTTCGCGTTCTCATTTCGCTCCGCCTTTGTTTTCGTTTTCTACCAACGACCAAACTGCTCGGGATGGTTCACATCCCGAGCAGTACTGCAAGGTCGACTCAGGTGCAGAGGAACGTGGGCGCAGTGGTCCCTGTTCCGGCCGCCGTCATCGTCAGCCTCCAACTCGCGCTGCCGGCCGTCTGCATGCCGATCGCTGCTGCGGGATGCGGTGCTGCCGCAACGACGGCGGCGCCGTTGGTCGTGACGCCGTTTGGCAACGTCAGGTACACGCCGTTGGCCACTGCCGCCAGCGTCGCCGGGTAGGTTGCGTTCTCGGCGTAATAGACCGCTGATCCGGCCTTTGCTGCGTCGAGTGAAGCGCCGCAAGCGGCCGTCGAGCCCTTGCTGACCAAGTTGCTGATGCCGACTACGGCAACAGCTGAAAGGATTCCGACAAGAACGATCGCGATGAGGATTTCAATAAGAGTGAAGCCCTTGTCTTCCCGCTCACCGTCGATCTTGCCCTGGATGCTTGAGTGAATTTTCATGTGTCCTCTTATTGGTGTGGGTCTCGCGAATACGCGAGACGTGTGTTGCTCTTCGGGGTTGATCACGAGGTTGTGCCTCACTTGATCTGGCCAAAGATGCTGTACATCGCTGCAACCTGCGCGACGGCGATGAAGCCGACGACTGAAGCGACGAGAAGGATGACTGCGGGCTGGAAAAGTTCGGTGGCCTTCTTCATGGTGAACTTGACCTCGCGCTCGTAATAGCTGGCTGCCTTGCCGAGTTGATTGCCGAGCATCCCGGTGCGCTCACCCACGTGGATCATCTGGCGAGCGGCGATTGGAAACAGGCCTGTGGCGACCATGGGTTCGTAGAGACCGCCACCGCGAACGAGTGCCTCTCGCACCGTCACCATGCTCGTCTTGAAGAAGGTGTTGTTGGTGCTGTCGGCCGAGAGGCTGATCGCGACCGGCAACGGAACCCCAGCGGTCGAGAGCGACGAGAGAACCCGACAGAACCGCTCGAGCGAGATCAGTTGGAAGAGATTCCCGATCACGGGCAACTTCATCGCCAGAGAATCCCGGCGGCTCTTGCCACGAGCGCCCCCGAGGATGACCGAGACGATGATGAACATGACTGCCATCGCAGCGAGCACGAACAGCCAGTAGCCCGTCATGAAGTTGGTGAACCCGATGAGCATTCGCGTTGGCAGCGGAAGTTGCGCGCCGAGGCTGCTGTAGAGCCCTGTGAACTTCGGCAGCACGAAGACCGACATGACGATCATCGCGGCGAACGCGACAACGAGCACAATGATCGGATACGTCAGCGCGCTCTTGATCTGACGCTTGGCGGCTATGTCGCGCTCGAGGTACTCCGACAGCTGCGACAACACCGCGTCGAGATCGCCGGTGTACTCGGCCGATGTCAACATGGCGCGGTAGAAGGCGGGGAAGACCCCGGGGTGCGCGTCGATGGCCGTGGCGAAACTGGTTCCGCGCTGGATCGACGCCCGCACATCGGTGATGACTGTCCGCATTGGCTGTGACGCTGTTTGTTGGGCGACGATCTCGAGACCGTCGAGCACCGAGATTCCGGCCTCGAGGAACGACGACAACTGTCGTGAGAAAGCCATGACGACCTCGGCCTTGATCGATTTCCCGATGCTGAATGCCGGCTTCTTCGTCTTCGTTGCCTGACCCGCACCCAGTGAATAGGGGTGATCCGCTTCGCCGATCGGCCGTTCGCTGTGGACGACGACAGGGGTAGGTGCCTGCGACTCCTGTTCGCCAGTCGGTGACCCGTCGCCAGGAGGATCCAGTGATTGATAATGCGAGGTCACGTGTTTCTCAATTGCAGAAATTCCGCCGAGGCGTTGCGCACGTATTTATCTAATCCAACCGGGCTTGGCCGCGCGACAATTTGGCAAAGTGTGTTGCTGCGACGATGTTGCTCGCCCGGTGGTCGCGCTGAGCAGTGCGTCACGGCGACGTCAGATCGGTGGTGATGCCGGCGCGGAAGTACCCGCTATTCAGGTCAATCACATGCAGGAAGCTCACGCCTAGGTATCGTCACTCCTGGCACGGGACTTGAGAAATCCTTGACACACTTGAGTCCGTCCAAACAACTAAGACAGGACTGATGGCCCTGGGCACAGTATTAGTGAGTATGAGATAATCGAGAAATGAGGTGTCATCGGCCGTGAGCAGACGAACAAAAAAGATTGAAACGATCATCCCCGTGATCAACGGCGCAGCTCAAGTGACTCCAATGATCTCGCCGGAGTCGCGGTCGCGGCTGGGCGACCTCCTCGTTTCGGACCAAACACTGCTACCGGAACAACTTGCCGAAGCGCTCAACCTTCAGCAGGAGTCCGGCCGTCAGTTGGGAACGATCCTGGTCGAGCAGGGCCTCATCGATGCCCGCGCGCTCACCCGTGCATTGGCTACTCAGTTGGGTTTGCCGACGATCGACCTGCGCTCGGTCCGCCCCACAGCCGAAGCGCTCGCGTGCGTCAGTCAGGAAACTGCCCGCCAGTTGCGCATCGTGCCACTCCAACTGAACGACGACACGCTCGACGTCGCGATCTCCGACGGTTCCAGTGCGGCAGTCCGCGACGCATTGACGCGCCTCAACGTCACGCACGTCAGCATCTACCTCGCTCCGCCCGAAGACGTATTGACGTGCATCAACACCTACTACCGCGTGCTGTCCGAGAGCGACGAGCAGATCAAGCAGTTCTGGGACACGGCAGCGGCACGACAGCAGATCGCCGCCGAGAACCGCGTCACCGACGAGGCGCCGATCATCCAATTGGTCAACAAGATCGTCACCCAGGCGTTGCGCGACCGCGCTTCCGATATTCACATCGAGCCCACCGACGGCCGGATCCGCGTCCGATACCGAATCGATGGTGCGCTGCGCGAAGTGTTGAGCCTTCCCGATACCACCGGCCCCGAACTCGTCAGCCGCATCAAGGTCATGGCCGACATGGACATCGTCGAACGGCGCCGACCGCAGGATGGTCAGTTCGAGACGAACATCGACGGTTCCGGCGTCGACGTGCGCGTCGCAACCGGCGCAACGATCTGGGGCGAGACTGCCGTTCTTCGGTTGCTCGACAAGAGCCGATCGATGAAGCACCTCTCGGAGCTCGGCATGCCGACCGATACCTACACGCGGTACCTGTCGATTGTGCGCAAGCCCTACGGCATGATCCTGTGCAGCGGTCCCACCGGATCCGGTAAGACCACGACGCTGTACGCAACGCTGGCCGAGATCAGCCGAAGCGAGCTCAACGTCATGACCATCGAGGATCCCGTGGAGTACGTGTTCCCGGCGGTCAACCAGATGCAGATCAACCTGCAGGCCGATGTCACGTTCGCCACTGGGCTCAAGTCGATCCTGCGGCAAGACCCCGACGTCATCTTGGTGGGCGAGATTCGCGACGAGGAGACGGCCCGCATCGCGATCCAATCTGCCCTCACCGGTCACGTTGTCATGTCGTCACTTCACGCCACCGACGCAACCTCAGCACTCCATCGCCTCATCGACATGGGCATCGAACCGTTCCTCATGGCATCGTCGCTCGTCGGAGTCGTCGGCCAGCGCTTGGTGCGCAAGGTCTGTCCGTCATGCCTCGTTCGGTACGAGCCAACGCCGGAGGAACGAGAGGTGTATGACCATTTCGGTGGCACCGCGAAGGAGAAGTTCGTCCACGGACTGGGCTGCAACTACTGCTCGCACACCGGCTTCCGAGAGCGAGTCGGCGTGTACGAGGTCCTTGCCGTGACCGATGAGATCCGTGAATTGATCGTTGCAGAAGCCGCTCCCCAGGAACTGCGCGAACTGGCCGTCTCCCAAGGCATGCGCACGATGAGCCACGAAGCCATGGCCCTCGTCGCCAGCGACATCACCACCATCGACGAGGTCATCCACAACGTCTACGTGAACTGAACACAGTTCAAGAAGTGGCGAACATCACGTTGCCGCCGCTGAAGTCGGCGGTGGCATACACCACAAGGCCTGAGGTGCCGTCGGGGACGACGAAGCAGACCGCGCCCGTGACATCCCCGCCCGAGAAGATGTCGGATGAGAGGTCGATCTGGCCAGGCACGAGGCCACAATCGGTCGACAGCGACACATTCGATGATCCGACCGCCTTGATCGAGACGACGAACGCCGACGCGGCACCGGTCCCGTCGTATGCGTAGGTGAGGTTGACACCGATGAAGCGATACCCGTCGGGTGGCGGCGAGTTGAACTCGTTCCCGGCGAGCACGGCGTCGGTGACGTCGATTGCCGCACTGTTGACGGTGACGTTCCAACCCTCGCCGACATCGGCGACAACACCGATGCGTGTGGGCGCCACGCGCGCCGGTGTGGACAGTGCGCCCGCTTGCGGACCCGATAGAGCAGCCATCAGGACAGGACTAGCGGGAGATGTGCTTCCGTCGAGGAAGACTTCATCGCCGCCGAAGAAGCTGCCGGTCGCGTACAGCTGCAGGCTGCTGACGTCGTCCGGTGTCGTGACAAAGCAGAGGTTCCCGAGGATGACGCCTCCGGAGAACACATCGCTGAAGAAGTCCAGCTGTTGAGGGATCACTCCACATGCTCCGCCCAGCTCGACGTTGGAGGCACCGACCGCGGAGATTGTGGTCTCGAACGACGACTTCGGGTCCTCCACCCCGAAGTAGCCGAGGGCAACGGTGATGAGCGTGAATGTGGAACCAGCAGGTGGTGGCTCGTTGAAGGAATTCTCGGCCGTGATCGCGGCTTCGGCATCGTGATTCACGCTCAAGATCTGCAGGCGCCAACCGCCTCCGACGTCCGCGATCGCGCCGGCCGCCACAGGGTTGACCCGGTCGCCCTTCGCCCCGGCGGGACTACCTGCAACTTCGTCGGCACTGCTGCTGGGCGTTGTCCCCAGGATCGTCGGCTCGGTTTCCTCGGTTGTCACCTCGGGTTCGGTCGACTCATTCTCGACGCCGGAATCCGTAGCCGGCGGCGACGTCGTTTCGGTCGACGTGTCGGATGATTCGTGCTGCGTTGTCGCCGTGCTCGACGAATTGCCGTCGTCGTCGTCGTTGTTCGCGACCACCGCGGTCACTGCGCCGGCGACGAGGATGATCGCAGCGAGCAGCAACATCCAGTGCGGGATCTGGAACGTCCTTCGCGCCAGCCAATTGGTCGACGTGGGCTTGGCATCCGACAAGGGCGGTGGCGGCGTTGGCCCAGGCTGCCAAGGAGGCGTCGGTCCTGGAGGTGGTGGAGGTGGTGGTGGAGGTGGAGTTGGCCCAGCAGGCGGGGGCGGCGGTGGAAAGTCGCTCACGGGAGAACCGTACTCCGCACTCTCGGCAGCGCTCAGCTGGACGTCAATCGATCATCCGCGCCGATCCCAGATCTCGATCGCACGTTGCCCTGGCAAGTATCACTGCGACGACGTCAGACTTTGCGTCGGCATAGTCCTGCACCGTCGACCACTCCCGCGCGGCCAGCGCGGCCTTTGTCGACTGGTACAACTCGCGGTCGCGATCGTTGGTGCGCAGATGATCGCGGAACAACAGCATCCGATCGACCTCTGGTGACCCGACCGTGAACACGTGGAGGTTCACATTCGGAGCGAGGCGCTTGAAGAGGCGGTGCTCGAACCACTCAGGTTCGCGCAGCACGAATTCGTAGCCTGCCTCCGCGAGTGCGGGCAAGTAGGCCTGTTCGTCGGTCGAGTCAGGCACCGTCATGGTGATGTCGATGATCGGCTTCGCCCGAAGGCCGGGCACCGATGTGGATCCGGTGTGGTGCACACCGACCTCGATGCCGGCGAGCGCGCGCTCGATCCGCCGCGCCTCGTCCGCGAACGTCTTCGGCCACTCGGCCGAAGACGTATGCAGCACCACCCTCACCACGCAGACATCATGTCAGTCACAACGCCGACGGGAGCTCAGGCGAGAAGCTTCTCGGCGATCACGAGTCGTGGGATGATCGGCGCACCCGCTGGAAGTAGTTAACCGCCATGTAGTCCGCGACGTCGATGCCCATCTCCCGTCCCTTGACATCGGCCGTGCGGAAGTGCAGCCCAGCCCAGATGCGTGCTTCGGTGATCTCCGTCAGCGGGTCTGAGAAGCGCTCGAAGGAGCGCGTCTCCCCGCCGAACTGGCTGCTCGTGACGCCGAAGTGCATCACGTCGGTGCCGAAGAACAATTGGAGCGTGCGGAGATGCGCTCCGTCGAGGCACAAGTGGCCAGACGCGTATTCGGGGTACGGTGCGGTGAGAAGCGGCGTCCAGTTCGGGTCAGCCACCGTCGCAGCGTTGCCGTCCAGATCCGCTTGGCGGATCGCCTGCCACGGCCGCCAGAAGTCGAAGTGGTACTTGTCGTTCCAGCAGTTGATAGCAGCGTCGGCTGCGCTCAGGTTCATCATCGCAAACAGACGAGCACTGTCAGCAAGGTCGAGTCCACGGGCCGGATCTTCAGCCAGGCTCCGCGCTACGCCGCTCCACAACAACGCCGGCCCTCCGGCGCTTTGCCAGAACACCGCGTTGTGCGTCTGATCGGCCGTGCGCGTACTCACGGTCACCACGCCGTCGCCACCGAGCGCCTTCACCTCGTTGAAGTCCGCCGCGTAGGCGTCGCTCGTCAGGTCGTCAGGGCCTGAGGTTCGAAACTGCGATGAACTCTGCAGTAAGAACGGCTTCACGCCACCGACCCACGGAGTCGGGTCGAGCGGCGACGTCCCATTCGGCAGCAGCGGATGCCAGTGCCCGGCAGCCGAGTTTGGGGCCCACTGGGACGCCCCGAAGCGTCCGTCGTCCTGACGGGCGGCGATCATCGCGTCGGCGGCGGCGTTGCCGGCGCCGATCCCCCGCTTCTTGGATTTCGAGTTCGGTATCGCCGCCAAGGACGTGTCGTATTGGGTGGCGAGCGACAGCAACAAGGCCTCCCTGTTCGGGAACGAGATGCTCGCTGGCACCGTGGAAACGATGTCGGAGAGAACGCGGTACGCCGCGGTCGCGACCGCGGCTTCGCCCGATGCTCCCTCGGAGAAACGCTTCTTGAGGAGATACGGCCGATGCCGATGACGCGTCGGCGTGATCGCATTGACCGCGTCGTACACGGCACCTTGTGTCATCCCTAGATTGATCTGGAGGGCAGGTGGTGCTCCGCTCGCAGGACCCGGTATCTGGACGAGTGTGCTCGTCGCGATCCGGTTCCAGTCCGTCACCGCGTTGGGTCCTGCGGCCGGGTGGTGGGCGTTCGCCTCTGGTACCGCGAACGCAACGAGCGCAGCGACGACTGCGAGCCAGACAAGTGCTCTCCGGGTCATGTTGCCTCCCCGTGCTCTGCTGGTCCACATGGGTGGCAATCGCCATGTGGCTGAAGGAATAGTGCCAGATTTCGGCCGTCGTGTACACACGCATTTTGTACGCGGAGTGTCGGGCGATGGCCATCAGTGTTTGAGATCGGGGACCAGAGATCCGAGACATACGTTCTCGGGTCTCGCTCGCTCGGACAGCGATGGCTTGAGTGTCTGCGATGATGCGCGGCTCGACGCAGTTGCGTACTGCGCGACCGGCACTGTGCCCTGCCGAGAGGATGTGGGCGCCATCGTCCGACATCACTGCAAAGGTTGAACGCAGGCGTGGCCCCCAGATCGGTGGAGTCGGCGGACTGCCCCGGCGATGATCATGATCTGGGCGCCAGTCACTAAACCACCTTGGGACCTACAGGCGACATTTGGCACCCGGATCCAGAACGGACTCTCATCAGCGTTGTGCTCGATACGGAGGTGTGAGTCCGACCGCCGAGAACACCCCCTCGGCGTAGCGTCGAACGCTGCAGGGCTTCGGGCGACGGACCGATTCGTCAAAATTCGAACCTGTTGGCGCGCTTTGGTTGTGGCGATCACGGGTCGGGTCAACCGCGACGCTCATCTTGCAAGTCGAGGCACGTTGTCGGCGATGATGACGAGAACCAGCTCGTGTTGTCCAGTGTTTCCAGCAACCAGGGATGAAACTAGGGACAGACGCTCTGAGATCTACGTTCGCGACTCGATCGCGCGGACACCGACCAACTCCGTGTCCGCGATCATTTGCGGCTCGCCGAAGTTGCCATATGGCGCCCCGAGCGGGCCGGTCGGGCCAGTCGGGGGCGGTTGCCGAGGTCGTGAGCAGTTTGTGTCAGCGATACTGCGATCGGGCGCGCTATCGCTGACACAAACCGTCGAGCGTGCGGACCTTTCCGGGTGATGGCAGCACCGTGGACCGGCCCGTACGGTAACTACTCGTCGCAACGCTTGGGTCCCGTTTGCCTCAGCCGCCTGGCGGGCGGTACGACGGTGAATTGGCCATCGCAGCGTCGACATCTTCGACTGTCATCAATGGTGTGAGGTTGATCATCAGCGCACCAGTGGCGTTGATCATGAGTGAAATGGCGGTCGCAGTGGCGACGTCGGGGAGATCGCAGGTTCCGTAGACGTCGGTGTCCCCGAATGCGTAGTACATGCAATCGAGCTTCCCGCCCACGGACTCGAATGCTGCGGAAGCGGCCGGCTTGCGCTGACGGATCGTCGCCATCTGCCCGACGCTCCGCAACTCAGGATGGCGCCAGGGATACTTGCCGAACAGGTCAACACAGAACAACACGAAATGGACAGAAAAGGCTAGCTGAACAGCTTCTTTGCGATCACGATGCGTTGGATCTGGTTGGTGCCTTCGTAGATCTGGGTGATCTTTG
>JBDTWJ010000061.1:0-19740 GCA_040006755.1 Ilumatobacteraceae bacterium
GCGGTCGAGGTAGCGGCGTACCGGATCGTCACCGAAGCGGTGACCAACGTCGTTCGCCATGCGCTCGCCTCTCAGTGCTGGTTGTCAATTTCAACCGGTCCGACCGTCGACATCGACGTCGTCGACGACGGGATCGGCGTGCTGGACGGCGCGCCGGTCGGCGTCGGGTGGACGGCGATGCACGAGCGGGCGACCGAGCTTGGCGGCAGCGTTCAAGTCTCGCGACACGATCCGCACGGCACACACATTCGTGTGCGCCTTCCTGTGACACTGCCGTGACCGATCTACCGATTCCGCTTCGCGTCGCCATCGTCGACGACCATCCCATGTTCCGGTTGGGGTTGGCCGCGGCGATCAAGGAGATGAATGGCATCGAGCTCGTCGGTGAGGCTCAACGGGCCGACCAAGTGCCCGCGCTCGTCGAGACGGCGTCGCCCACCGTGCTGCTGCTCGACGTGCGCCTGCCCGATGCCTCCGGTCTCGAGGTCAACCGATGGCTCGCCGAGCATCACCCCGAGGTGCGAGTCGTGATGCTGACGATGTCGGAAGACCTCGACAATGCACTGACCGCACTGCGCGATGGCGCCAGCGGATATCTCGTCAAAGGTGCCGGTCCAGAGCGTGTCGAGCACGCCATACGCACGGTCGCTTCGGGCGACGTGGTGCTCGACCACAGCCTCGCCCAAGGTGTCACCGAGTTGGCTCAGGTTCGCCGTGGATCGGCCACCCGTCCATTCCCACAGCTCACCAACCGCGAGTTCGACATCCTGCAACTCCTCGCCAAAGGTCTCGACAACACGACGATCGCACGCCAACTGTTCCTCAGTCCGAAGACGGTTCGCAATCACGTGTCCAACGTCTTCGCCAAGATCGAGGCACCGGATCGACCCGGCGCCATCGTCCTCGCCCACCGCCAAGGCCTCGGAACCTGACCGAGCAAGTCACCACATATTCGTCGCGACCGGATCTTTCGTGACTTGTCTCGGGAAGTGGTCAATATCACGCCGGACGCAGCACATTTGAGGTCAGTGACCGGCCATTCCGCTATCGGGGCAGTGAGAAGAAACTATTTGGCCATCGACAGTCGGACGGTCACGGACGTGTTGGAGGTGCGCCGCTGACCACGAGTACTGGTCGATAGGTCTCGCGCACGATCCCTGCGGCGACTGACGGGTCGATCAACCTTCGCAGTGCCGACTTGTCGTGCGAACCTACGACGATCACGTCGACGTTGTTGTCTTCCGCGGCGTTGCAGATCAGTGTCACCGGGTCACCCAACGCGGTGTGCGGCTCAGGATCGGTGATCCCTGTCGCCTCGGCTCGGGCGATCAAGTCATCCTCGGGCTCCACGCTGTCTTGGAGCCAAGCGAGATCCGACGTGAGTGGAGCGACCATGCCGTAGCCGGCACCACCTGCCCAGATGACGGGCATCGGAGTCACGCTGATCACGAGGAAATCGGCGTTCATGCCGCCGAACAGTCGAACGGCCTCTCGTGCCGCTCGCGCGGAAATCGGTGACTCATCGAGGGCGATCAAGATCTTCACCCGAGCAGCTTCGCGCACAACGCGTCAGGAATCGGACGCGTTGGCCTCCACCACCGCCGCGATGCGAGATCACGGCCGACTCTCTTTGCCCGCATTGACATTCACTCGCTCGCTCGACCCGTGGAGTCAAATATGGACGCGGTCGAGGTCGTTGTGCGAGTGCATTGCTGAGCACTTCGGCGCTCCTTGCGAAGCGCTCATGAGCGCGGCGCACACGTGCCAACCCGCGTGTCAGCGAATAGGTGACCGCACGCCGTGCGTACTCTGCGGCACGTCACGGTCGAGCGAGAAATGGGTGTGGGTTCCGAGCCACGGCTCGTCCAGCGACTCGCGACTCAGCACAACGGTTGCACGACCTGGCCGATCGAATCGGTGGCCATCCTCGGCGATGCCGGTCGATGTCCATCCCACGACCGCGACGGCCAGACGACGATCCGGTGAGAGCAGGATCTGCATCTCTTCGGTGCCGAATTGGAAGTCCTCGATCGCCGGCCAGATCCGCGCCCACTGCTCAGCCTCGAGGTTGTCGCGCCCGACAACCACGTCGGCATGTGTGCCGAAGGCAGACACGTGTGTAGCGAAACGAAGGCGAGCCGCGGCAATATCGGCCGCAGCGACCTCGCGACCCCACTCATCGATCCATGCCCTCACTGAACCGCGGTCGGTCGCCGCCTCGTCGGTGGTCGCGGCAGGGACACCAGCCACGCAGACTTCGACCTGATCGTCGACCACTTGAACCGGATGCGTGGGCTGGCATTCCTGTTTCACCGCTTCCCAACCGGTGTTGAGTTCGAAGGCCCATTGATGCCCAGGGCAGACAATCTTGCCGTTGAGTATCACGCCCTTGGCGAGCTCGCGTTGACGGTGGATGCAGATGTTGTCGAACGCGAAGAACTTTCCTTCATGCGCCAACACCAGGATCGCGCGACCGTCGATTTCGACGACAACCTTCTTTCGTCTGGTGATGTCTTGGGCCGCGCCGACGGCTACCCAGTCGCTCACTCGCCGTCATCCTTCGCCAACCAGACCTGCTTCAGCTTGTCGTACACCCTGCTGCCCTCGTCCAAGCCGATCTGCTCTGGATCCCACGCAACTGTG
Organism: Ilumatobacteraceae bacterium; assembly: GCA_040006755.1. GTDB lineage: Bacteria > Actinomycetota > Acidimicrobiia > Acidimicrobiales > Ilumatobacteraceae > JAENVT01. The sequence goes on from JBDTWJ010000061.1 coordinate 2,644, forward strand.
ACATCGCCATTGACATACGTCTGGCACGCGAGCCGATAGCCCTGATCGACGAGCTCAGCGAGTCGCTCGCGTTCGCGTCGGCGCATGGGCATGCAGTTCTCCGAACCTGCCTCCACACGGACGCGATCTGTTCCGCAATTGCCGCTGGCGCATTTGAACGGTATGCCGCAATCGTTACGGATCGCTATGCGTAGCAGGTTGACCTCGTCGCCTTCTGCGAAGGTGACTTCGCGGCCGGTGGTCGAAAAGCGAATGGTGGACATCGGCGGCCGCGACGACGGGTGTCAGGCGAGTGCGGGTTCGACCGGCGTGCCTGGTGCGACCGGTTGCTCTGGTGCGACGTAGGTGTCGTAGAGCGCCTTCGTGTACGAGAAGCGTGCCTCGGCGCCGTGGCGCACAAGCTGAAGGCTGCGTGCCTGCAGCTCGGGGGTGGTGGCGTGCTCGAGAACGATCTGATAGCCGCGTTCGCCGTGGATCTCGTCGGAGGTGATGTGGAGGTCGAAGAACTCGGCCTCTTCCTCGGTGAACCCGTACTTTTCCAGCAGGACCGGGTACTGGCGGCGGTAGATCGACGGCACTTGGGACTCCAGGCCGACCACGAGGGCGGCGGTGGCCACGGCAAAGTGCTCGCGCATGGCGATGGCGTAGCACCAACCCTGCAAACCGCGGGTCACTGCCGTTGCGTTGTCGATGTCCATCACGCGCTCGCGAGTGGTGCCTGCCGCCTCGGCGAAGCGGATGAGGAGGTCGGTGTGACGCACATCGGACAGCTCCTCTTCGTACATGTTCTGAAGCAGGAAGTCCTTCGCGTCGGTCGCGTAGTCGGGCGTGTTCGAGTAGATGTATCCGAGATAGTCGGCGAACGGTCCCACGTAGTGGTAATGGTTCTCCGCCCAGCGCGCGAAGTGTTCGCGCTCGAGTTCGCCGTTGGCCCAGGCCTGCGAGAACGAGGCGTTCTTTGCTTCGCGACCCGTGATCGCGTTTTCCAGCGCTTCACGGAATTCAGGCTTGGAGAGTAGCTCAGCCATGTCGAGTACCTTTCGAAGGGAGGCGCCGTGTCATCGGCGATTGTCGTATATTGTATACTCGATTCGTCATGATGCAAGTGCGTTTGTGCCCGATCAACACATGTGAGTCCTGACGTGTCTCCGAGGCTTGCATCTCACGAGGTTGCAGTCATGGCCGGCCAGTGCGCTGCTCGCGGGGTCAACGGCGTTGTGTGCGCGGCTGCGCCGTTGGCTGCCCAAGCGGGTGCAGCGGCCATGCGCGAAGGTGGCAATGCGTACGACGCCGCCGTCGCCGCGGCCTTGGCCGAGACGGTGTTGCTGCCACCGAAGTGTGGATTCGGCGGAGACTTGGTCGCGCTCAGATTCAGGCCGGACGCGCCGGCGCCCGATGCGCTGCTCGCCATAGGCGGCGCCCCCTCTGGGCTTGGCGAAGTGGCGGCCGCAGGAACGTGGCGTGAGGTCGGACCGATGTCGGTCGGGCCTCCGGCAGCCGCACCGGGCTATGCGGCGATTGCGGATCTTGGTCGGCTGGGACGCGCCCGCCTAGCGGCTCCGGCGATCGCCCTCGCGAGCCGAGGTTTCCCGTGGTCGTCGGTGTGCACGCGTCTCAGCGAGCAAGCCGCGGCACTGGTGCAGGAGATGAATCCAGCCGGCTGTGTCTACTACCCGAACGGTTCTCCGATCAGTCCGGGAACCATCACCCGCCTTCCCGGATTGGTGCGAGTGCTCGAGGAGTTCGTCGCGCGCGGTGCCGCCCTGATGCAAGGTGCCCTCGGGTCCGCTGTGGTCGACGCGGTCCACGCTCGCGGTGGCGTGTTAGCTCACGACGACTTCGGATTCGCACGGGGCGAGTGGGCACCGTGTTCGGTCAACACGCTCGCATCGTCGCAGGGGAATTTGAGGACTTGGGCGACGCCGGCTCCCACTCACGGTCCTTCGCTGCTCGACGCCGTTGCGCGGCTCGGGTCCGCGAATCCGTCCCACGTCGAGGTGCTGCGCGCCGTCATGGAGGCGGTCGAGGAACGTCGCTCGACGCTTGCCGACCCCAGCGGAACGTCGATGGTCAGTGCCGCCGATGTTGAGGGCAACGTCGTCGTTATCGTGCATTCGAACTCGTTCCCCCGGTTCGGGAGCGGGATTGTCGTTCCCGGCTACGACCTCGTACTCGCCAACCGCGCCGGTCGCGGATTTACGCCGGAACCCGGTCATATCAACTTTCCGGCCGCCGGACGGCGACCAGCCACCACGTTGCACGCATGGGCGGTCGCCGGCATCGACGGACATCCTCGGTTCATGGGCGCGACTCCCGGTGGTGCCAACCAGATGCCGTGGAACACGCAGACCCTTGCCCGGATCGCGCGGGGTGAGACCGATCCCGGTGTGCTTGTTGCCTCGCCGATTTGGGAGTGGTTGCCCGCCGACGACGGACTGCGGATCGAGGCAGGGTTCGACGCCGACGACGTCGAGTCGCTGCGAGGATCCGTCAACCGTGTGATCGATGCGCCCCGCTGGGGATGCAAGTCGGCACAGCAGGTGGTCCGGATTCCTCGTGGGCCCGAGCCGTGGGTGGGAGCTGCAGATCCCCGGACGGTAGGCCTCGCCCTCGGCGTGTGAGCCGTCTCATTTCACGCCCGTCACCTCGATGTCGCGGTCACGGCAGATCCACAAGAGCGTCAGTGGCGTCAACGTGGCCACGGCCAACGTCGGACGCAACCCGAACGCCTCGCCGGCAAGGCCGATCAGCGCACTTGCTGCGGCACCGAGTGCGATCTGCACAGATCTGTACGCCCCGAGCGCCATTCCGTCTGCGCCAAACCGTTCGACCGCGAGCACGTTGGCGATCGGGCCCAGCGAACTGACCATGCCGGCAAAGAGCGCGGCGAGCCCATACGTCACCAAAGACCCGGGCAGCAGCACCCACGCCAATCCCGTCACGGTGAGCGCGATCCCCGTGCGCCTGGCGCTGGTCTTGGCGCCCACCCGATCGGCGCTGGCGCCACCCACCACCTTGGCCAGGATGGAAATGACGCGTCCGACCACGAGCACCGTTGCGGCGCGGGTCGCAGACAATCCCCACTGCACGACGGCGAACGTGGTGAGAAATGGGATGGCGCCGTACTGGCAGACGGAGAGAACGGTGCCAACTGCCGTCGGCAGGGCGATCACCGTTCGCGGGGAGAAGCGCAAGTGGCTGCCCCGCACCGGTTTGGTCCGTGCCTCGCCGCCACCGCCGATTACCGCAACGACGCCGAGCCCGGCGGCGATCCAGAACGAGATCCGCCAGTCGTAGCTGGACCCGACGGCACCGAGAACAGCAGACAGGGTCAACCCCCCGCTGAACGCCACACCGTAGATCCCCATTGCAAAGCCCTTCTTCGCGGGCCCTGCCAGCAACCCCACCGCCTGCAGCCCGGCAGGAAAGAAGAGTCCGGCGCTGGCGCCCAGCACGACCTGGCCAACCACCAGATGGATGAGGGAGTGCGCGGTGGCCGTGGCCACGCTTCCGATCACGCCGATCAAGGCCGCGCCGCGGATCAACGTTCCAGGGCTCATCCGGCGCAGCAGCACGCCGCCGACGAGGTTGAAGGCTGCGATCGAACCCGTGAGCAGCCCGAACACGATTCCGCCTTGCCCGACCCCGATGCCCAACTCCTTCGATGCGGTCGGATACACGGGCGACAACAACTGCTCGCCCGTCGTCGCCACCAGGTAGGCCAAGCACACCAGTGCAAATGAACCCCACCGCGGTCGGACCTCCGGCGAGTTGTGGACGGGTATCGACATCTTGGATACAATATGCAATCTTGCGACAGAAGCCGAAGCGACGAGGCCAGCGAGCGGCGAGCCGCGCTGGCGAGCCTTCGATGGGCGGCGCGGTGCGAGCGGCATCAGCGTGATCCACCTCGACGACGCCAGCATCGAACGGCTGCTGGATCATGCAGGGGTGACCGAGGTGGTCGGCCGGGCTTTCATCGCCTGGGATCGCGGTGAGGCGGCTACCACGCAGCGAGTCCGTGCCTCGACGCCAGATGCAATGTGCAGCGCGATGGCTGCTGTCGTGCCTCCGTTCAGCGGCGGCAAGGTCTACGCCACGAGAAACGGAAAGTTCACGTTCGTCAACGTGTTGTTCGATACCGACGGCCAACTGCTGTGCACCCTCGGAGGCGACGCGCTGACTGCTTTCCGAACGCCAGCGACATGCGCCCTCGCGATCCGTGCACTCGCTGTGAACGGTGGCTCCACGGTCACAACCGCCGCGCTCGTCGGCGCCGGCCGTCAGAGCTGGAACCATCTCGAGATGCTGGCCGCCGAACTTCCCGCGCTCGCCGAGGTTCGTGTCGCTGATATCAACCCGGATGCCGTGGCTGCGCTGGTCACCCGTGCAAACGCGGCGGGCATCCCGGCTACCTGTGCAGTGGAGGCGGCGTCAGCGGTGTATGGCGCTGAGGTGATCGTCACGGTCACCCGGAGCACGTCGCCGTTGTTCCCGGCGGACGCAGTGGCCGGCGGGGCGCTGATCTGCGCGGTCGGTGCGACGAAGTACGACCGCTGCGAGATCGGCGCCGATGTGGTGGCTCGCTGTAGTGCGGTGGTGTGCGACGACGTCGTCGGTAGCCGCGCCGAGTGCGGCGACTTGATCCAGGCGCACCGTGCCGGCGTGTTCGATTGGGACGAAGCGGTCGAGTTGCACGCAGTGCTGTCCGGAACGATCAGCGTCGTCAATTCCTGGTCAGCCCCCATTCTGTTCGAGACCCAAGGTGTCGCGCTTCAAGATGTCGCCGCGGCAGGCCTCGCCTGGAAGCGATACAACTCCGCTGGAAGCAATCCCCATGACCGACACATCAGGGAGACAACACCGTGATTCAGATCAATCGACTTACCATGGTCGAGGCCGAACTCGCCGTCGACGCAGCACTGGCCACAGCGAAGGAGCTGGGCGTCGGCTCCGTCGTCTGTGTGTGTGATGCCGGTGGATGGCCGCTCGTCATCAAACGGCCCGACAACGCCAAGCCGACCAGCGTTGAGATAGCGATGAACAAGGCCTTCACGGCGGCGTGCCACAAGCGCCCCACACACACCTATTCCAATGCCCAGCCCGGTCAGGAGGCTTTCGGAATCATGAACATGCACGGCGGTCGCTTCTCGATCTTCGTCGGCGGATGGCCGATCGAAGTCGACGGGGAAGTAGTCGGTGGTATCGGCGTGTCGGGTGGCCACACGCGGGAGGACATCGCCTGCTGCAAGGCGGGCGTCACCGCAGTACTCGAACACCTCGGCATGTCGGTCGACTTCTCGAAGTGGGACGATTGGCAGCCCCCGAAGCCGACGGCCGACTGACGTGGAAGCACCTGTGGCAGCAAACAGGAATGGCTCGTCGACGCGCGTGCTGAACCGGATCGGCGGAGATCTGCGACCGGCCGCGGACGCCGGCGAGTTCGAACGGCGCAATCCGGCAGACACGCGCCATGTCGTGTCGATCGCTCCGGAAAGCACGGAGGCCGATGTGCGTGCTGCAGTCGACGCGGCGATCGATGCCGCAGGTTCGTGGCGATGCACGACGCCGAGCCGCCGCGCGGAACTACTGACCGGCGCGGCGCGCCTGCTCGCCGAACGAAGCGAATCCATCGCAGCCGAGATGGTCGACGAAGAGGGCAAGCCACTCGCCGACGCGAAGAACGAATCCAGCCGAACGCCACGCAACCTCGAGTTGTATGCGGGTGAGGCGTACCGCCTCACCGGAGCCACGTTCCCCAGCGATGACACGCCGCTCGTGTACTCCGTGTGCGATCCGATCGGCGTGGTCGGTGTCATCACGCCGTGGAACTTTCCTCTCAACTTGGCGAGTCGCAAGATCGGTCCAGCACTTGCCGCCGGCAACACCGTGGTCTTCAAGCCGTCTCCCATGACGCCATTGATGGGCGAGCGTCTGGCCGCCGCGTTCGTCGATGCCGGGCTGCCGCCCGGTGTCCTCAACGTCGTCCACGGGTTCGGCGCCGGAGCGCTTCTGGTGTCCGACGAACGGGTAGGCGCTATCACCTTCACCGGTTCGAACGCCACCGGATCCAGGATCCATGCAGCAATCGGTGTCGGTCGGCGCGTGCAGCTGGAGCTGGGCGGTAAGAATCCCGTCATCGTGCTCGCCGACGCAGATCTCGACGCGGCTGCAGCGATCGTTGCTCGATCGAGCTTCAGCCTCTCCGGCCAGGCATGCACCGGCGCTGGACGCATCCTGGTGGATGCAAGCGTCTACGACGACCTTCTCGAGCGCGTCGTCGCGCTGGCCAATGCCCACGTGATAGGTGCGGGACATACGCCCGGGGTCACGTTGGGTCCACTCGTCAATTCGGATGCCGTCAGCTCGATGGATCGAGTGATCGCCCAAGCCGTCTCGGAAGGCGCGAAGGTTGCGTGTGGTGGGAAACGTCCGGACGGCGACCAGTACGCGCACGGCTCGTTCTTCGAGCCGACGGTGCTGTCCGACGCCAGACCCGACATGCCGCTCAGCTGTCTGGAGGTCTTCGGACCAGTCATCGGGTTCGAGCGGATCGAAGGCATCGACGAGGCAATCGCATCTGCAAACACCAATGACTACGGACTGTCGGCGGCCATCTGCACGCGGGACCTGCGCGCCGCGCAGCACTTCGCGACCGAGATTCAAGCCGGGATGGTTCGAGTCAATCGCCCGACCGTCGGTGCGGCGTTCAACGCTCCCTTCGGTGGGATCAAGCAATCGGGCACAGGCACGCACAAGGAACAGCTCGGGCCGACGGTGATGGACTTCTACACAGTGATGCGAACGGTCTGGTTGGGCACCTGATGGACCTCGATCTGGACGCACGCCGCGCCCTCGTGCTCGGGTCGTCGAGTGGGCTCGGCAAAGCTGTGGCCTCTGGTCTCGCAGACGAGGGCGCCCGCGTCGCAGTGGTCAGTCGCAGCGCGGACCGCAGTCGGGAGGCGGCAGACTCGGTTGGCGCGGCGGCAGCGTTGGTTGCCGACCTGACAGTCGCGGGCGAAGCGGCGCGCCTCGTTGCTGATGCCGTCGCTGCACTTGGCGGGCTCGACATCTGCATCGTCAACACTGGCGGCGGCACACCAGGACCGATCCTCGAGACCGACGGCGCGGATGACGCGGCCTATCACGCAATGCTGCGTCCGGTGCTCGAAGTAAGCCGCGCTGCCGCGCCACACCTCGTCGCCAATGACAACGGTCGGATGATCTACCTCACCGCCCGATCCGTCGTCGAGGCATCGCCGGATCTCGCGTTGAGCTCCGTGTTTCGCAGCGGAGTCGTCGCCGCGGCACGATCGCTGGCGTTGGAGCTCGCGCCACGCGCAACCGTCAATGTGATCGTCACCGGGCAGTTCGCGACACCGGCGCTCGACCGTTTCGAAAAGTCTCGTGCGGCGCGCGAGTCGCTATCGACCGACGAGATCCGCCGGCAACACATCGCGTCGATCCCAATGGGGCGGCTCGGCCGCGCCGAGGAACTCGCGGATGTGGTCGTTTTCCTCGCCAGTGCTCGCGCCAGCTTCGTGACGGGCGCAGTCGTGCGCATCGACGGTGGCGCAGTTCGCGGTTTCTGATCAGTCTCAGTCCGGTTCGCCGTCAACGCCGAGCTCGAGAGTAAGGCCGTCGACAACCGCAAAGCGGACGGTCGCGGCGTCGCCGCGCACCGCCTTGGCTGCCTGGTACTCCGGTGATCGGTAGTACGCGACTGCCGTGTCGAAGTCAGCGAACTCGATCACGACGACCCGTGGCGGAACAGGTTCACCCTCGAGTGTCTCCACGCGACCGCCGCCCGCGAGCACGCGACCGCCGTACTGAGCGACAGCACTTCGACCGAGCGCGGCGTATTCCGCGTATCGCTGCGAGTCGTGGACAACTACCTGATTCACCACGTAGGCCTTCGGCACGATCACTCCGTGCTGCTGGGGGTGCTCCGCGCGGCGGCGGGTCCGACAGCTGCAAGCTGATCGGTGACGTACGCGCGGCGTGCGTTGGAGATGTGCTCGCACGCTTCGCTGAACGCGCGGTCGGGATCGCCATCGGCGATGGCGTCGACGATTCGGAGATGCTCAGTCCATGACTTGCTCCCGCGCTGTGTGATCCGCTTCGTGTACACCCACTGGATGAGTTGCGACATCCGCTCCACACTGTCGGCAAGCATCGAGTTGTTCGCCGCATCGCCCAGGCGACGATGGAACTCGGTATTGAGGGCGGGCAATGCAGCCAGATCGCCGGCACCTGCGGCATCGGCACCGAGTTGCACCAAATGCTGCAGACCGTGCAGTTGGACTGGTGTGCGCCGTTGCGCAGCAAGACGAGCCACCATTCCCTCCAACGCCTCCCGCAGTTCGAACAACTCGTTCGCGCGCTCGGTGGAGATCATCGCGACACGTGCTCCCCGACGCGGCTCCAGTTCGACGAAGCCTTCTGACTCCAACGCTTGCAGCGCCTCGCGCACCGGGTTGCGCGATACGTCCAGTTCCTGCGCCACCTGGTCTTCGAAGATTCGCTCGCCTTGCTGGAAACGACCGTCGACGATGCGTCGCTGAATCTCCTCGTACACGGCGCGGCGCAGAGGCCGATGGGCGCGGCCGATGCGCACCACCAGCGGGGACGACGGGACAATCGGTTCGATCACGGCCATGCTCTCATCGCCGTGGTGGTCCGTCCTGGCATGTTCTTTGACCTTTCCGATGCGTGCCTCAGGCTGATGAGCGTCGAGTCTGGACATTGACGATCACCGTATGTAGATTGTATAAAGTATGCGATGGACCACTAGGTCCACCTTATCAAGGGGGGATATCTTGAAGAAGCGCTACCGATTGTTCGGTTCGCTGATCGCTCTGAGTTTCGTTGCAGCCGCCTGCGGCAGCGACGACAAGGCGAGCAGTGGAGCCACGGCGGGCGGAGGCACCACGGCCGCCGATAGCACCACCGCTGGCCCGACTGGCGATACCACTCCGACTTCCGACGGCACCGTCACGGCCGGTGGCGAAATCAGCATCGCACTCGGATCGGAGCCCACCAGCCTTGATCCATATCTCGTCGACGACGGCGCTGAGCGAGCGGTGAACGACAACATCTACGAGACCCTGCTCACGCGTACCCCAACAGGCGAGCTGGAACCCGGGCTCGCCACCGACCTGCCCACACAGGTCGATGACCTCACATGGCAGTTCAAGCTCCGCGAAGGCGTCACGTTCCACGACGGCTCGCCATTCAATGCCGATTCAGTCGTGGCGAGCATCAACCGCATGGTGATGCTGATCGCCGACAAGAAGACCGACAACGACGGCTTCTACTCCAGCATCACCGCCGCGGCGAAGATCGACGACACCACGGTCAACATCACCACAGCCAAGCCCGATGGCGTCATGCCCGCCCGGATGTACTGGCTGAAGATGATTCCCGCATCCGCAGAGACGACCGAGGACCTCTCCGATTCGCCCAACGGCACCGGGCCCTACAAGTTCGTCAGCCGCACGGTTGGCTCCGACGTGAAACTCGCGGCAAACACCGATTATTGGGGCGACGCGCCTTCGATCGCCTCGGTCACCTACGAGTTCGTTGCCGAAGGTGGTACGAGGCTCGCAGGGTTGAAGTCCGGAAAGTATGATCTGATCACCAACTTGCCACCACAAGACGTCGACCAGGCTCCGCAGTCGGCCAAGGTGCAGGGTCAGGAACACCCGATCCTCATCCTCGACTCGGATGAAGGCATCACCGCCGATCCCAACGTGCGCCTAGCGCTCAACTTGGCCGTCGACAAGCAGGCAATCGTCGATCAGATCTTCGGTGGCTTCGCCGCCCCCGACGCCGGCCAGCTGCTGAGCCCATCAGTGCTCGGCTTCAACGATTCGATCGACGCTTATCCTTACGACGCCGACAGAGCGAAGCAGCTGCTCACCGATGCCGGTGTCGCCGGCCAGACCATCCAGCTCGTCGGCGAAGCCGGCCGCTGGTTGAACGACCGCGACCTTCTAGAAGCTGTCGCCGGATATTGGAAAGCAGCAGGGCTCGACGTCAAGCTCGACATCCTCGAATTCGGTGCCTACCTCGACGTGCTCTTCGATCGCGACAGCAGAGCGGACGCGATCTACGTCTCGAGCTCGAACGACATCCTCGATCCCGATCGTCAGCTTTCGACCTACTACCAGGCCGGTGGAATCGGCTCGTCGAACACCAACACTGAGCTGTCCGGACTCATCGACCAGGGTCGCCAGGAGCTCGATCCGGAGGTTCGCGCCACGACCTACAAAGAAGCGGTCAAGGTCGCCTACGACGAGGCGTACTTCGTGTGGTTGGTCAACAACCAGGATCTCTACGGCCTCTCGACACGGATCACCTGGACACCTCGGGTCGACTCAAAGCTCCTCGTCAAGGAAATGTCCGTCTCCAGCTGAGCTGGTGATGGCAGGCCTGGGAGCGGCAGCTCAACGTCATGGGACGCTACATCGCCCGACGACTGATGCAAGGTTTCGTGGTCATCTTCGGAGTGACCGTGTTCGTCTTCGTCATCACTCGCCTAGTGGGCGATCCCGTGAAGTTCATGCTGCCGCTCTCGGCCACACCCGAGCAGCGAGCGGCGCGCAGCGCGGCACTCGGGCTCGACAAGAGCATCCCTGTCCAGTTCGTCCATTTCATCGGGGGCTTGATCCGCCTCGACCTCGGTGAGAGCACCTATGTCCGCGGACACTCGGCGCTGTCAGTCGTCTTCGATTACATTCCACGCACGTTGCAGCTCGTCGGCCTCGGGATGCTGTTTGCCGTGGTGCTGAGCATCCCCCTCGGTGTACTGGCCAGCCGCAAGCCCGGAGGACCGACTGACCGCATTCTCACCACGCTGAGCCTCGTCGGCCTGTCGATGCCCCAGTTCTTTCTCGGGTTCGTGCTGCTCATCGCCTTCACGGTGAAACTGCACTGGTTCGAATCTGGCCCAGGCCCGTGGACTCGCAACTTGATCCTTCCCGCGCTCTGCCTCTCCCTGCCTGCTATCGGACGCTTGGCAATCGTCGTGCGCTCGTCGATGATCGATGAGCTCAACACGCAGTATGTGAAAGTCGCGAAGGCCAAGGGCATGACCCAGCGACGGATCCTCGGGGTACATGCCATGCGCAACGCCGGCATCCCCTATGTCACGTTGTTGGGTTGGGAGATCATCCGCGCCCTCGCTGGCTACACCGTCGTCGTCGAGGCGGTGTTCAACTGGCCGGGTCTCGGCTTCATGGCGAAGACCGCGATCCAGAACCAGGACTTCTACCTCATCCAGGCGATTGTCTTCGTCATCGCGGTCATCGTCGTCATCCTCAACATCGTGATCGACATCGCCTACAAGCTCCTCGACCCGAGGGTGGACCTGCAATGACAATGCCCGACGAATACACCGCACAGCAACACGACGTCGAAGACGCCGAGCAAGCCGAGGAAGCACTGCATGGTCGACCGTTCGAGCTCTCGGCGGCGCGCAGCAAGGGCCTGTTGCCGGACCTGATGCGCGACAAGCTCGGCCTCGCATCCGTCGTGTTTCTCGTGGGTCTCGTCGGTTCAGCGATTGTCGTACCGATCTTCAGGGACGTCGATCCGAACGAGAGCAACCTCTCCAACTCGTTGCTGTCGCCGGTCTGGCACGGTGGATCGTGGGCCCACCCTCTCGGCACCGACTGGCAGGGCTACGACATCCTCGCCAGGCTGCTCTCGGGTGCACGAACGTCGCTGACCATCGGTGTGCTCGTGGTGCTCTTCGCCGGGACGTTCGGAGTTCTCGTCGGTCTGCTGTCGGGCTACAAGGGAGGACGCATCGACCGTTGGCTGATGGGCTGGGTCGACGTGCAGGTCTCGTTTCCCGGTCTGCTGCTCGCGATGCTGCTGATCGCACTCGTCGGTGGCAGCATCACCACGATCACCCTCATCCTCGCGGTCAACGGGTGGATGGTCTACGCCAGAATGACCCGCGGTGTCGTGCTGTCGATCCGTGAGCGGCCGTTCGTGGAAGCGGCCGAGATCATCGGCTGCAAACCGAAGCGTGTTGTGTTCACCCACATCCTGCCCAACCTCGTCACGCCGTTGGCAACGCTTGGTGTGCTCGAGTTCGCTCGCATCATTCTCGCCGAGGCTGCGCTGAGCTTCCTCGGCCTGGGCATCCAGTACCCGGGAATCTCGTGGGGCCTCGACATCAGCCGCGCCGGCGACCACGAACTGTTCGGCAATCAATGGTTGATCATCTATCCAGGCCTGCTGCTCAGCCTCACCGTGCTGGCGGTCAATCTGCTCAGCAGTTGGCTGCGCGTCGCTCTCGATCCGCAGGAGCGGGAAAAGAAGTACGCGGCAACGGCGATCGGTTCGGGGAAGGGAGCATTGTGAGCACCCAGCACCTCGATGTCAGCGTCGCCGACGAACACTCCCGCGGCGACACCCTGCTCGAGGTCGAGCACCTCACCATCAAGTTCTTCACGAGGCGCGGCATCGTTCATGCGGTCCGCAACGTCAGCTTCACCGTCGCCAAGGGCGAGACACTGGGTCTGGTCGGTGAAAGCGGGTCGGGAAAGAGCGTCACCGCGCAGGCGCTGCTCGGCCTCACCGAGCTGCCGGGAAAGATCACCGGTGGCGACGTGCGTTGGAAGGGTCAGTCGTTGGTTCGCGACGCCGACGCAACGCTGGCGCGAGTGCGCGGCAACGAGATCGCGATGGTGTTCCAGGATCCGATGACGTCGCTCAATCCTGTGTTCACCGTTGGAATGCAGATCACCGAAGTCCTTCGGCGTCACCGGGGAATGAATCGTCGGCAGGCTCGCGAGCGGGCCATCGAACTGCTCGACCTCGTCGGTATCGCCAATCCCCGCGACCGTGTCAAGCAATACGCGCACGAGATGTCGGGAGGCATGCGTCAACGCATACTCATCGCGATGGCTCTGGCGTGCGAGCCGCAGCTGTTGATCGCCGACGAACCCACCACTGCGCTCGATGTCACCATCCAGGCCCAGATCCTGGATCTGATCGCAGACCTGCAGCAACGGCTCGGGCTCGCGGTCTTGCTGATCACCCACGACCTCGGTGTCGTCGCCGGTCTGTGCGACCGTGTGGCCGTCATGTACTCGGGAAAGATCGTCGAATTGGCGACAGCGGACGAGCTCTATGCGATGCCCGGCCATCCGTATTCGGCTGGTTTGCTGCGCAGCACGCCACGACTCGACGTCGTGATGCCCCGCCTGGTCTGCATCGACGGAGCCCCGCCGGACCTTGTTCAACCTCAAGCCGGCTGCTCGTTCGCCCCCAGGTGCTCGCTCGCGATCCCCGTTTGCCTGCAGGAGACACCCGGCCTGAAGACGCACCCCAACGGTCGCAAGGTCGCGTGTTGGCGGGCGTTCGAGGTTTCCAATGAGTGACTCCAGCGTCGAAGCTCCGTGGATGGTTCGCGCCGACGACGCTTCGCACGGCGAACCGCTCGTCGAGGTCGATCACCTCAGCATTCGCTTTCCCGTCGGCCGCGCCGGATTCTGGGGCAAGCAGATCAAGTACGTCACCGCCCTCGACGATGTCTCGTTCTCGATCTCGAAAGGCGAGACACTGGGTCTGGTCGGCGAGAGTGGCTCCGGCAAGACCACGGCGGGACGAGCTGTGCTTCGGCGGCTCACCCCGACCGAAGGCACCATACGCTTCCGCGGCGTCGACATCACCGAGACCACGGGCGAGGCCCTCCGCAAGTTGCGGCGGCACATGCAACTCGTGTTCCAAGACCCATACGCCAGCCTCAACCCACGCAAGACCATCCTCCAACTGGTCAGCGAACCGTTGATCGTGCACGGTGTGGCCAAGAACAGCGACGAAGCTCGCGAAACTGTCAAGGATCTCCTGGACCGTTGCGGGTTACCCGCCGACAGCATCGACCGTTACGCCCACGCGTTCAGTGGAGGGCAGCGCCAACGAGTCGGCATCGCCCGCGCCCTTGCGCTGCGCCCCGACTTCATCGTCGCCGACGAGCCCGTGTCTGCACTGGATGTGTCGGTACGCGCCCAGGTAGTCAACCTGCTACAAGACCTACAGGCCGAACTCGGCCTGACCTATCTGTTCATCGCCCACGACCTGTCGGTAGTGCGCCACATCTCGCACCGCATCGCCATCCTCTACTCAGGCAAGCTCGTCGAAATCGCGCCCACACACGCGCTGTACGAGTCGCCCCGGCACCCCTACACCGAAGCGCTGCTGTCGAGCGTGCCGATCCCGGACCCACCCTTGCAGCGAGCGCGTCGGCGGATCGTGCTGCACGGCGAGATTCCCAACCCGGTCAATCCTCCGCCGGGGTGCCGGTTCCAGACGCGGTGCCCGCTCGTCCAGGACCGATGCCGCGTCGAGAGCCCACCGCTCGAAGAAAAGGCGCCAGGTCATTGGGCGGCGTGCTTCTTCCGTTGAGGTTTCAGCCTCGAAAGCGTGACGGTGACAGGTCTGCGAAACTGACGTTCCGGTCTGTGATCGCAGTCGGAAATCGTTCACCGTGAACCATGCTCGCCAGAACGTCGGCCATTGCCGGCGCTGTCTTGATTCCACCTCCGCCCTGTCCGACCAGCCACCAGAAGCCCGCAGCGGACGGGTCCTCGCCGACCACCGGCGCGCCGTCGGGGCTGAACGTGCGCAGACCGGCCCATGCCCGGCGGATGCTGCGAAGCGGCAGTGTGGTCGCCTCCTGGACTCGATGCAGCGCCAGGGCGACATCGATCTCTTCCGCCCGAGCATCGCACGGTTCGCTCAAAGTTTCATCCGCAGGTGAGATCAACAGACCTCCGGCTTCTGGCTCGAAGTAGTAACGACCGGCCACGTCCATCACGAGCGGCAGCCGAGCGTCGATGTCTGCCAACGCAGCGATGCATGCGGTCCGTCGCCGCGGTTCGAGCCCGACTCCCGGCACGCCGGCACGCTCGGCGACGGCGTCACCCCATGCGCCCGCTGCGTTGACCACCACTGGAGCTCGCAGGGATTCCTCTCGTGTCGTCACCTCCCACGTGTTGCCGACACGTCGGAGCTCAGTAGCTTCTGACGACGCGATCAGTCGTCCGCCACGTAGTCGGAGCCCCCGCAGGAAGCCCTGAAGGAGAGCATCCGTGTCGATCGCCATCGCGTCGGGCTCGAATGTGCCGCCGCCCGCAACGGCATGTTCGCGGAAATGGGGGACCAACGCGAGCACTTCGGCAGGCGACAGCCGCCGTACCGACGGAGCGATCGTGGGCCCCGAGCGCGCCAGTTCGTCCAACAGGTCCACGTCGGTCTCCTCGCCAACCCACAGCAGGCCACGAGGTGACAGCAGCGAATGGTCGACGAAGCCGGCCGGAGGCGATACGAAGAACGCACGGCTGGCTGCGGCGAGTGCGCACACAACGCGATGGCCCGATGTTTCCGAAAGAACCGACGCCGATCGGCCCGACGCGTGATAGCCGGCCGAATCAGCCTGTTCGAGCAGGATGACGGTGCCGCGCTCGGCGAGTGCGCACGCGGCCGATGCCCCTGCGATCCCGGCGCCGATGACGATGGCAGACGCTTCGCAGCCGGAGCTCATTGTGACGCTCGGACACCTGATTCGTGTTTGGTGTTGGACGTGGACGTGGTCACTGCGAGATCATGTATGACCGAAGCCATGTGCTCGAACGTGAAGCTGCGGGCGTGCCGGGCATCGCCCCGCTCGATCGCGTCGAGAATGCTCTGGTGCTCGTCCCAACCCATGACGCCGCGAGAGTCGGCGAGCATGCTGAAGACCAGCTCGGTCTTATGTCGCAGCGGCGCAACGACTGTTTCCAGGTACTCGTTTCCGGAGGCTCGCTCGATCGCCATGTGGAACTCGCGGTGCATCGCCGCGGCGGCAAGGAGATCGTTGTTCGCGGATGCGCGGCGTCCGGACTCGAGGCATTCCCGAAGGGCTTTGAGATCGTCTTCGCTGCGGTTGTCGGCGGCCTGTTCGGCGGCGTATGCCTCGAGCACGCTGCGCAGATCGAGCAGTTGCCGGATCCTCAGCGGATCGAGCTTGCCGACGTAGGCGCCGCGGCGGGACACAACCTCGACCAATCCGGTGCCCTCGAGGGCGCGGATCGCTTCGCGCACTGGGTTCCGTGACACACCCAACTGTTCGGCGAGACGGTCCTCGAAGAGACGCTCGCCCTGTTGCAGCTCACCGCGAGTGATCATGCCTCGAATCTCGTCGGCTACGACCTCTCGCAGGGTTCGATGCGATTCGCCGATGGTCACGACCTCACGATACGGCCCTGTAACACCCGCGACTCGACTCTTGTTGGCGGACGTCTCGACCAGTTGTCCCCCGACCAGTTATTGCATAATGTATACGAACTGGAGGTTGTGTGTCGGACATCTCAGGGTTGGCCCACGTTGCGGCTGCCGCCGCAGCAATAGGGGCTGGCGTCGTAAATGCTGTCGCAGGGGGAGGAACGTTGATCTCGTTTCCCATCTTGACTGCCATCGGAGTGCCGGCCATCAGGGCGAACGCGACCAATACCGTCGCGCTGTGCCCCGGCTACGTCGGCGGGACGTACGCCCAACGGAAGGACCTCGCAGGACTGGAGGACAGGTTGCGACCGCAGCTCGTCGCCGCCGTGGTGGGCGGTCTGACAGGTTCTGTGCTGTTGATCGTCAGCAGCGAGGCCGTGTTTCGAAACATCGTGCCGTACCTCATCCTCACCGCATGCATCCTGCTGGCGTTGCAGGACCGTCTGCGCAGTTGGCTGCTCTCCCGATCACGACTCGGGGGTTCGCATGTGCCCCTCGAAGTGTCCGCTGTCGCCGCCACGTCGATCTACGGCGGTTACTTCGGCGCTGGCCTCGGCATCATGCTGATGGCGGTGCTCGGTCTGGTGTCGGATCTTCCCTTCAACCGCTTGAACGCCGTGAAGCAGATGCTGTCCTTCGTGGTGAATGTCTCGGCGGCCATGTTCCTCGTCTTTTCGGGCAAGGTCGAGTGGACCATCGTGGCGGTCATGGCTCCGGCCAGCCTGATCGGGGGACATCTCGGAGGGAGCGTCGCCAGTTCACTGCCACCGAAGAAGATGCGCTTTGGTGTGATCGTTTTTGGAGTGATAGTAGCCATCG
>JBDTWJ010000062.1:0-19645 GCA_040006755.1 Ilumatobacteraceae bacterium
CGGCTCCTGGATCACCTCCGCGCCCGATGCCCGAACCTTCTCGAACGTGGTGTCGAGGTCGTCGGAGCTGAAGATCGCAGCTTGCAGCGAACCTTGCGTCACGAGCGTCAGCAAGGCATCGCCCTCGGCCTGTGAACGGCCACCGTGCGGCTGGAACAGCACGATCGCGACGTCCTGCCCCGGAGCGCCGACGGTGACCCAGCGGAAGCCGTCGGACTCGACGTCCAATCTGACCTCGAGGCCGAGCGCGTCGCGGTAGAAACCGAGCGCGGCGTCGGGGTCGTGGACGGGGATGAACATTGTGGAAACGGTGACTGCCATGTGACGATCGTAAGAGCACCGACCCGTTGCATGCTTCTCCGATCCTGCTCGGTTCCGCAGGCGGCAGCAGTCAGACCGTGACGCGGGTACGCCGCGGTCGCAGCCCGACCTTGCTCACGCACGATGGAACGACCTCGAGGTCGCGGTGGTCGCGTGCGCGGTACTGCGACGGCGTCACGCCGACGATCTCGGTGAAGCGTGAGCTGAACGAGCCGAGCGACGTGCAACCGACATCGATGCAGGTGTCGGTGACCGACTTCCCCTCACGCAGCAGAGCCTTCGCCCGCTCGATGCGTCGCGTCATGAGATAGGAGTAAGGAGTCTCGCCGTACGCCGCGCGGAACTTGCGCGAGAAGTGCGCGGGCGACATGAGCGCGGTACGCGCCATGGCCGGAACATCGAGGGGCTGCGCGTAATCGCGGTCCATGAGGTCGCGCGCCCGGCGGAGGTGTGCGAGGTCGGCGATCTCCTCCGGCGTCATGCCGACGACGGTACCCGCTCGGACGGCCGCTGCGGCGCCCGCCGGGTCGCTCGACGACTCGCTCGACGACTCGGTCGAACGCAGCAGGCCTCCACCCGCTGCTGTGAGCTCGATCCGTCGGGTGACCGTGCTCGATCCGTACTTCTAGGCGGGAGAGTGAACCCGCGAGGCGGGCGAGCAGGGCCCGTTCCGGATGACATTCGGTCGTTGCCTCATGGCTTCTTCTTGGCAGACGAGGACGTGTTCAGCGCCACGGCGGCGCTAATGAGCGCCTTGAACGCCTTTTCATCAATCTTGTCGTTCTGATGGAAATCGATGGCACGCCTGGTGTTGCCGTCGAGGCTGGAGTTGAAGAGGCCTGACGGGTCCTCCAACGACGCGCCCTTGGCGAAGGTCACCTTGACGACCGCCTTGTACGTCTCGCCGGTGGCGATCATTCCGGCGTGCGACCACACTGGAACCCCTCTCCACTTCCACTCCTCGATTGCTTCGGGGTCGGCACCCTTGATGAGCTTTCGGATTTGGGCGAGCATCTCGCCCCGCCAATCACCCAGCTCCTTGATTCTCGCATCGATCAGCTGAGAAGGAGACTCTCCCTTTCCTTCTGTCGAGCCGCGCGTCGTCTGCTTCATGGTCGTTGTCGCTTTCGTCATGGCTGTTGTCATCATCCCACGACTGGTGAGGTCACCGACACACCAGACTGATCGTGCTTGCCGGCTGTGGCTCGGAAGCCCGGGTCACGCGCTACCGAATCGACCCGTGAGCGAAGCCATGACGTCTTTGCCTCGGATTACATGTCCAGAGTCGCGTTGCCGAGACGGTCTTCGTGCGGTTCGCGGCGACTCGACAGGATCTCGGCACGCGGCCGCTCAACGATCTGGGCGCCAAACGTCCGACATCATCCCGGACCGAACCGTGGGATCGGCTCCCAGATCCAGAACGGATCCCCAGCAGAGAGTTCACGGTTGGCCTGCCGAGCTAGCCGGGTTGGGCTATCGGGGGCTCAACACACAGAACTCGTTGCCATCGGGATCGGCCATGACCACCCAATCGACATCGCCTTGGCCGATGTCGATCCGAGTCGCCCCGAGCGAGACCAGACGGTCCACCTCCGCTCGCTGATCGACGTCCTCTGGTGGCGCAATGTCGAGATGAAGCCGGTTCTTCGTGCTCTTCGGGGGAAGCGGCGGACCCCAGGTGATGAACGGACCGGTGCTATCCGGCGCACGGATCGCAGTTTCCTCGTCCTGATCCCAGACCAGCGGCCATCCGAGCGCTTCACTCCAGAAGTACCCGACTCGACGCGAACCGTCGCACGTAATCGATCCGAAGCGTCCGCAGTCGGCGAGGAAGGAGTTGTCGGGCTCGATGACGCAGAACTCGTTGCCTTCGGGGTCGGCAAGCACGACATGACTATCGTCCGGGCCCTGACCGACGTCGATGTGGCGTGCGCCCAGCGCCACCATCCTCCGGACAGTTTCCTTCTGGTCATCGACGGACTTGCTTGTCAGATCGAAATGGATGCGGTTCTTTCCCGTCTTCTTCTCTGGGACCGCTGCGAATTCGAGTCGGAATCTGGTGTCATCCGTCGGCACGAGAGCGATCTCGTCATGGGTCTCGTCCGTCTCCCAGTGCAGCACGTCGGCCCAGAAGCGCGCGAGACGGAGCGGATCGTTCGCGTCGAAGCCGAGAGCGATGAGCCGAAAAGTCATACCGATCTGCAACATCTCACTGCCACATTGTGCCAAACACCGCTGTCGGAGCGCCACCGGTTTCGCCCCCGCCCGGTGCGTTTGGCACAAAGGTGCCGCTCCGAATGACGCCGACGAGCAAACGAAACTGGTCGGCGTGCTCGGTCGGAACGCTGACGGCCGTTGAACGGGTGCAATATCCCTCCGGGTACTACGATCGAGAGGGCGCTCTCCGGGAACCGAACGCGTCGATCCCAGTCAGCAACCCAGAGGTTTGGAGGCAGGGAAGACGGACACTGGCAGCCGCGGATAGGTACAGCAGGGGGTGCTGACTCCCCGCGTGCGCGCAGCGGGATCCCCGACGTCCACCGAAAGGGCATCATGACCATCACCGACTTGCACGCCATCGCCACCGACACATCTCATCCGATTCGGATCGAGCCGAACCATCGCCGACTGCGCGTCTTCGTCGACGGAACAGTGGTCGCCGACACAACCAAAGCCATCTACCTCTTCGAGCAGGGCCATCTGCCCGTGTACTACTTCCCGATCGCCGACGTTCGTTTCGATCTGCTTCGGCCGACAGACCACACCACCCACTGCCCGCGCAAAGGCGACGCCTCGTATTGGAGCATCGTCGTCGGCAACCGCACCATCGAGAATGCAATCTGGGGGTATCCCAACCCGATCGACGAATGCCCCGACATATCCGGGTACGTCGCCTTCTACTGGAATCGGGTCGACAACTGGTTCGAGGAGGACGACGAGGTATTCGTGCATCCGCGCGATCCGTACAAGCGGATCGATGTGCTGCAATCGTCGCGCCATGTCGAGATCAAGATCGGTGGTGTCACGATCGCCGAGACCCATCGCCCGCGACTCCTGTTCGAAACCGGCTTGCCGACCCGTTACTACATCCCGAAGATCGACGTCCGATCCGATCTACTGCAACCGTCGGCCACCACGACAGCGTGCCCGTACAAGGGAGTCGCGCAGTACTTCAACGTCACCCTCCCGGACGGCATCGTCAACGACGTCGTGTGGGTTTATCCAACTCCGATCCCTGAGATCCCGAAGATCGAGAACCACCTGTCGTTCTTCAACGAGCGTGTCGACATCGTCGTCGATGGGGAGCTGCAAGATCGCCCCGGCAACACGCCCTGGTCATCGAAACCGTCGATACACAGCTGACAAGGAGAACTCCTCCCTCTTCCATGCTGGGCTGTTGGGCGCGCTGTGTGGGTCCATCGACGACCTTGCCGTGCTCGTCGCGGTGGTGGAGAAGGTGGGGTATGAGTTTCGTCGAACTTGGTGCTGTGAAAGTCGAGGATCCGCATGACGGTCATATCGGGTCTCCGAGTGTTGGAGTGGTGGCCCTGATGTGATCATCGAGTTGACGCGGGTGCCGTGCTCATGATTCGCCCGATGTTGTCGGGATCGAAGAACGTCGCTGGCGAGACGGTGCCGGCAGTGAGGCTGGCGAAGTCGTCCATGGCGTCGTGGTTGCCGTGAACTGCTCCGAGCACCTGTTGTAGTTCGGGCGACGGTGGTTCGAGCGTGGCGAGTTGGGTGGTGAACTCGAAGACCGGCAACACCTGCTCGTCTCGCTGGTGTTGATAGGCGGCCATAGCTGCGTCGAACGTTGCGGTCCCGGTGAACGCTTGTCGCAGCGCAGCGGCGCAGAGCTCGGCGTCGCGGAAGGCGTCGCTGATGCCCTGGGCGGTGATCGGGTCTTTCGTGTACCCCGCGTCGCCGACCAACGCCCATCCCGGGCCGAATGGCTTGCGGAAGAAGTTGGGCACACCGCCACCGGTGAATCGGTCCTGACGCGTAGCGGCCCGGACCCGTTCGGCGAACTCGGGCGCGAGATCGAGTGTCTGCATGTAGTTGGCTTCGACATCGGTCTTGTAGGCCGCCGCTTCCGAGGCGGGCCAGCCAACCACGAGCATGGTCAAGCCGTCGTTGGTAGGTGCTGCGCCCCAGCCGCGATTGGGGCGGACGACAATTTCGAATCCGTCGACGGGGAGGTCGCTCCAGTAGGTGTAGTAGCCCCACAGCAGCATCGGCTTCTCGTGGTACTGCTCGGGTCGTAGGGCCTTGGCGACCTGTGAGTTGCGACCGTCGGCTCCGATCACGACGCGTGCCCGCTCGACGACGGACGCTCCGCCGCGGTCGTGCCCTCGGATGCCGATAACGGTGCCATCGTCGTCGAACACGACGTTCTCGACGGTGAAGCGTTCGCGTACCTCCGCTCCAGCCGCGACCGCAGCGTCGACCAAGATCTTGTCTAACAAGATCCTCCGTGGCGCGAACGCACTCGAGGAACCGTCGGCCGGTCTGGGCGTGCCAGCGATCGTGAACGGCCCGAAGTCGAACGAGTACTGATCGATCGGGGGGCATCCTGTGTCGAGAACCTGATCGAGCAGCCCCCATCGGCGGAGTGAGGCGATTCCGGGCGCGTGGATGACATGGGTGGAGACGGTGTCGCTCGGGAATGCGGCCCGGTCGACCACGAGGACTCGGTAGCCGTCACGTGCCAAGAGCATCGCCGTGCTCGCCCCGGCGCACCGGGCACCGACGATGATTGCGTCGTAGTCATTCGCCATTGTTGTCTCCCTTGTGTTGCCGCGCTGTCGCGTCGGGCCGTTAGGGGAGGATGCGCTTGCCCGCGTTCCTCAAGCGTTCCAAGAGCCGTTCCATCGATGCGCCGCAGTCACGGATGGGTGAGCAGCTCCGATCGGGAACGTTCGATGCGCTTCAACAGACCGAGCGAGCCGTGCTGTTGGGCACAGTCGCGGGCTCGGTCCAACTCGGCTTCGATCTCTGCTGGTGACGCACCGGTCGAGGCGAGGAAGCCGGCTCTTAGGCGGCGATGTTCCGGCTCCCAGATTCGTGTGCCTGCGCCCGCGAGCGCAGCGTCCGCGGCGACGATGCCGCCAACGGGATCGTCGGCGATGTGGTGCGCGGCGACCAGCAGGCGCGCGTGCGTTGCCCGTTGGCCTGGCGCGTGGTCGACCTGCTGCGCATCGATCGCACGGCGAATCCGATCGATGCCGGGACCGCTTCGGCCGTCGAGGACGTCGACGTAGCCGAGAAACACCTCCCTCGCCGCGACGAATGCCTGCTGGTGCTCGTCGACGTTCATCGCGGCCACGTACTGGCGGCACCGGTCAGCCTCGTCGAGATCGACCGCGAGCAACGCCGAGAACACCAGGGTGACACTCAAGCTGAAGGGATCGCCGACCTCGGCCGCCCGTTCGAGGGCCTGCTCGCGCGTCGTTCGGGATTGCTCGAGCATCCCGAGAAAGAACTGTGCATTCGCCAAACGGCTCATGCAGACCACGCTCGGATCCTGGCCGAAGCGCATCAGATGCTCTGCGCGTCGCGCCGCGTCGAACGTGCTTGCAACGTGCTCGAAGTGCGTTCGGGCCTGGTCCATCGCTCCGCCCCAGAACGCGCCGATGCCCAAGAGGTACTGACTCTCGACGGTCAACACGTCATCACCGGCATCACGGGCAGAGTCGGCCAATCTTCCCGCCACGGCAACGGCGCCTGTGAAATCGTTGCGGCACAGATTCGTCATTGCGGTCGATCGAAGCAGCGATGCCTCGGTCTCGAGTCCGAGCATGCCCGCCAGTTCGACCGCTCGTCGTTGCGTCTCGGCCAGCCGTGGAGAGGCGAACCCTTCGACCACGGCAAGTGGAGTCGACAGGGTCGACAGGATCTCCAGTTCGCGTTGGTGCCGCGCTGTCGCATCGGCCACCAGCACGAGCAGATCGTGAGCCCGATCCAGAAGCCTGATCGCGTCGACGTTCGCGTACATTCGCTGCGCCTGGAGCGCGGCCCGCCGATACCAGGTCACCGCATGAGTCGGCTCGACAGCCAGCTCGTAGTGACGTGCCAGCTCACCACTCACGGCGTCGAGGTCGTGCCCGTGGATCTCACGCAATGCTTCCGCGATCAGGCGATGATTTCGGCGACGGGTAGCGGTGCTGAGTGATTCGTACGCGACGTCACGGATCTTGCCGTGCGTGAAGTCGTACGCGTCGATCCCTTGCTCACGAAGAATCCCGCGCCGCCACAACTCGTCCAAGCTGCGCACCAGGGACGTCTCATCGAGCGACGACGCGCCGGCCAGGACCGCGGCGCTGGCCTCGCGCCCGACGGTGGCCGCCAACGCCACCAGCTCGCGGGCCGGCTCGGATAGCTGTCCGAGTCGGAGGCTGATCACAGCGTGGAGCTTGGGCGTGAGTTGCGGACGATCGCTGTCGGCGCTGGCCCAGCCGGCGCGCACAGTCTCCACGATGAACAGTGGATTGCCTTCCGTGTTGGCGTACAGATCGTCGATCGCTGCCGCGTCGACCCGATACCCAGCAAGCTCTTCGACAAGTTGTTCCGTGGCTCCGCGGGTCAGCCGGTCGATGGTGATCTCGTCGATGCGGTCGATGGCCTGCAGCCCATTGATCAACCCGCGGAGCGAATGCGTTTCGCCCAAGTCCTCGCGGCGCGCGGTCGCGACGACGAGCAAGGGGGAGCCCCGATCTTGTCGCAGCAGGTAGTGAAGGAGTTGGGAGCTCTGCTCGTCACACCATTGCGCGTCGTCGGAGATCAGCAAGATCGGCCGACCTTCAGCGGTCAAAACGCGAGCGATGCTGTCGAAGATCCGCTGCCGCTGCTCCGCATCGGTTGAGGCATCGGACGATGCTGCGACGACCGGACCCTCGGCTAGCTCGGGCAACAGCCGACTCAGGACCGCTACATCCGAGCGCGAACCGTGCCGTAGCTGCGCCGAAACACCGGCAGTGCGAAGCCACGAGATCGCGGCGCCGTACCCAAGCTCGCCTTCTGTTGCGTACGAACGCGCTTGGGAAACGAGTGCCCCCAGCTGCGTGCACCACGCGGCGAACTCCTCGACCAGCCTGGTCTTGCCGATGCCCGGCTCGCCCGTGATCAAGACCAGACGTGATCGGCCATCGCCGGCTCCACGCCAGCAATCGACCAGATGAGCGAACTCGGCATCGCGGCCGACGAGCGCGCTGCCAGCCACGCGTGCGGTCTCGCGTTCTTCAGGCTCGGCTTGTTCGGCGCTCATGATGGCAGCGATCGTTTCGTTCGTTTCCGGCGACGGGTCGAGCCTCAACTCCCGTTGCAGCACGGAGACGCACTCGTGGAACACGCGGACGGCGCCGGCGCGATCCCCTGCTGCGGCGCTGACCCGCATCAGCAAGCGATACGCATCCTCACGAAGCGGCTCGCACCGCAACAACTCGCGTCCCACACGATTCGCCTCGGCATGGTCGCCAATCGCCGCGAGGGCCACGGCCACATCCTCCAACGCGGAGACGTAGCGCTCGCTGAGGCGAGCCCGCTCCTCCAACACCCATTCGTCATAACTGCCATCGAGCAACTGGCCCGTGTAGATCTCGATCGCTTCGCGACGTAGCCGGAGCACATCACCCGCAGCCGTGCCCGCCGAGTTCGCGCGTGTCAATGCATCATCGAAGGCGACCACGTCGATCCAACAGGCGGCTGTTGGCCGCCACCACAGGGTCTGCGGGGTCACATCGAGATGGCGGCCCACGACAGCGGCTGATCGACGCAACGTGTGGACGAGATGACGAAGATTCGTCCGTGCCTGAGGCTCCGACGAGTCAGGCCACAAAAGAAAGGCGAGCCGCTCACGCGACTGCGGGCCAGGATGCAACATGACGTGCGCAAGCAACGACCGGCCACGTGCAGACTCCACCCACGGCGCACGCTCGGCGCCAACGTGCACCGAAAACTCCCCGAACAACCGAACCGTCAATGGCATTTCTACGACCGGTGAGCGAGCCGACACCTCGCCGCCGGTGTCGACCATCCCGACAGTCTCGCGCTGCGACCACTCGGGGGTTCTCACCGGGGTCGGCGAGGATGGTGACTTGGACTTGGTCAGCCGTTGTCAGTTCGCAGAAGATCGACGAGCCGTGACCTATCAGAGCGCCACCTTCCCGTCGTCCGTTCGGCGACGAGCGCTGATGATGTTGGCGGCCTGTCGGAGGTCGTGAACGATCGGAACGGCGTGGTCGATTTCGCTGAGGATCAAATGCATCGTCACATCGTCGTGTGGGGACACGACTGCCACCTCGGACCACGGCGCGCGTTGCAGCAGACTGGCGCCGACGATGTTGGCGCAGCGGGCTGTCAGCCGGTGAAGACCTGTGAGGTCGACGACGAGATCTTCCTCGTCTGGAACGAAGGCGAGCGCCGCTGCGAGTGTATTGGCCTCGTCGTCCGATATCAGGTCGCCGGTCGCGCGCACGAGAGCGAACCGGGTAGTAGGGATCATGTCGATGTCGAGCATGGCTCACTGTCGCGTTCGGATGTCACAATCATGTGACAGTCGGACGCCGGATTCCTTGCGATTGCTCGGTCACTCTGTTGACGCAGTCCGTTGCCGATGTCCGTTTCATCGACGACCGATCGGAGGCCGTCGATGATGTCGAGGTGCGCGACGATGGCATGTACTGGCGATCGGACCGGCGGTGGTCGATGGCGTCACGGGCTTTCACATCACGCGCTGCTGCGAGGTCGTCCACCAACGGCCATCTGCGCCTGCGAAGTGAGCGACCAGCTCGCTTGCAGTTGTCAACACTTCGATGACCCGGTTCTCGTCGGGCTGATCGTCGGAACGGCGCACGTCGTCAATGAAGCTGGTGAGCGACACCCATGTGGCGAACGCCGCTGGGCGTTCGACGTCCACCTCGCGTTCACGCAGAACGTCGACGGCCGCACCAGCGACGACCACGGCCATCCGATAAGCGCCGAGCGCTGCCAGTCGACGCGCTTCGGCCATCAGGGCCTGTGGAAGTGCCCGGTTCACCGCGGGCGCGGTCTCGCCGAGCAGCGCGCGCGAAGCCTGTGTGCGTAACGATCGGCGTCGGACGTAGCCGTAGGCTATTCCGGCGCCGATCAGGGTGACCGTGGCCACCGCGAACCCGGCGTTCGGTGTCGGCGCGAACTGAACGGCCAGGCCGGCACCGACCAAGGTCGCGAGCTGGAACAGCAGTTCGCTGCGCGCGATCGTGCGGCCACGCGCCAGGCTGGGCACGGAGGCGTTGAGCACCGTGATCGAACGTGTGGCCACGCCACCCCCCAGCCCGATCGAGAAGGCGATCGCGAGTACCCCCCAATTTCCCACGGTGACGACACCAATCGCAGTAATCACGCCCGGAACGAGAAGCGCCAGGACGAGAACACCGTCTGGTTCCAGCAGCCGGTGCAGCCGACCCGCCAACAGCGTCGCGAGGAGCCCGCCAATGCCGCTGGCGAGGAGGCCCGCCGCAAAGATCCATTGGTCGCCGCCGCCGCGCTTGATCGCGAATGCGAGCAGGTACGTCAAGGCGCCACTGGCGGCGCGGATGGCCGTCACAGCGATCGTTGCGGACCAGATCCGAGACGGAATCAGCTCGCTGAGCCGAGGTGTCGACGCCAGACGAATCAGAGGTGCCGGATGTGGCAAGCGCCTCGAGACGAGTGCTGACGCAGTGAACGCGGGAGCCGCGATCCACAACAGGACCCCCGCCGAGCCCGTCGCGAGGAGTACACCACCGAGCACAGTTCCGAGACCACCCACGATGGTGCCCGTTCGGGCAATGTGCGTATCAGCCCGCAGCAGCTCCTGACGATCGTTCGTCATCTGCGAGAGCAATGCTGTCTTGGCCAGCGCGTACACCTGTCGACAGATCAGCACCAGAAACGTCAGCGGGTACAGCGCGACAGTCAACAACGAACCGACCAGCGCGAGCGAGACCAGCGCTCGCACGACCTGCGAACCGGTGATGGCGATCCGATAACCGACACGTGACCGGTCCAACATGTTCCCGACCACAGGAGCGGCGACCGCGAGCGGGGCGGCGGTGAGGAGCAGGTAGAGCAGGATCCTGCTCCGGGACGCGTCGAGCGAAACGGAAAAGAACAACGATCCGACGAGCGACAAGTTGATCATCGCATCGGCGAAATCATCAACCGCATGCGTCAAAGCAAGCCTTCGGGCGAACCGAGGACCGAGCACAAAAGCACCGACTCGTGAGACAAACGGTCCTCGTGGGCTCACATCACGCAAGCTTCGCCCCACCCACAAGAGATTACCCCTCACTGGCAGTGCCAAGTCACCGATGCAAAGTCAGACGCGCGCTGGTTGGTTTCGATCGTCCGCGTTCGCTGTTCGAGGGTGTCGATCGATCGGCGACGGCGATGAGGATCGGGGGCCCCGGCGAGCGCCGCGACGATCGACGCGGCGAGGATCCCGACCGGCGGCCAAATGCGGCAAGCGAGAAATTCTCGATGACGGTATCGCAGAGGTCGCCCAGCGTTACACCGACAAGTTCGGGCGATGATCCACAGAGCAGCGCCGTGCTGAGGCCGATGGAAGTGACCGGCGCTCACGCCTGACGAACCTGATTTCGAACCGGTCGCTGTATCTGCTGTCCTCGAGCCGCCAACGGTGAGAGGCGCATCCTTCCCGTTGTTCAGCCTGTCAATGCATTCCGGTCCAGCGGCTACCCTTCGCGCTACCTAGGAAACCGAGGCATCATGCTGCAGCCGCCAATCGATGACAAGCCCAAGCAATCCCATCAGGCAGGTTCCAGCGCCGATCCCGACGCACTGGCAGCCGCATTGCAAGGCGCAAAGCGAAACCGGTTCCGCGCTGGGTTGATTTTTGGAACGATCGTGACGATCGCGGCTGTGCTGCTCATAGCGCAGAACGGCGAGTCAGCGCAGCTCGACTGGATCGCGTTTCATTTCCGGATGCCGTTGTGGATCCTTCTGATTCTGACTGCGGCGGCCGGTGCGATCGTGTGGGAACTCATCAAGGTCGGATGGCGGCACGGGCGGCGCCAGCGGCGCGATCAGAAGAACGCGGTTGCATCAGCACGCGCATCCCTGACCTCGTCGAAAAGTTGACCGAGTCGCGACACGGGTTTGATCGCCGCAGCGAAGGCTCACGAGATCGATGACGTTCATTGGCGGGCTGCTCCGGTCGCTGCGCATCGATGGGCAAGAGCCATCACGAAAGTGGCAGCGTCTGAACCTGGCCCGTGCGGCCCTTGAGAGGATCG
This sequence comes from Ilumatobacteraceae bacterium, assembly GCA_040006755.1. GTDB lineage: Bacteria > Actinomycetota > Acidimicrobiia > Acidimicrobiales > Ilumatobacteraceae > JAENVT01. The sequence goes on from JBDTWJ010000062.1 coordinate 11,595, forward strand.
GCTACTCGGGCGGTTCGCCGCTCAACGATGAGCCCCGATTCCATGCCAACTTTCCGCTGGTTCAGGGTGTTGCGAGCTGCGCGTAGTCGTCTCGCGAGACGGTGCCGGTCGAACTCGATCCGTCGGGAAGTGGGACCGGTGGCGTCGTGTCGTCTATGGCGAAGCCGACCCGTCCCACCCCTCGAAGATCTGTGAGCGTGAGAACGAGTTGAGCGATGGCGAGCATCTGGTCCGCAGCTGGGATGTCAGCAAACGTCGGTGTCAACCGCACCGTTGCCACTCCTCCGCTCACGGCGACGGAGTCGAGCGCAGCCGAGTCAGCGATCGCTGATCGAAGCGATGTTGATCGCTCGGCGTCGGTCGGGCCTGCGAGGAGTTCCTGAACGACCGTCTCCGCCGTGATCGGTAGTGCGATGAGGTGACGAACCTTGGCCAGATGGTCGTCGAGCACGAACCAGAGGTCCACTGATTCTTCCTGGGCCGTCGACGTCGACGGGGCAGTGTCGTCAGTTCTGAGCGCGTCGGGAATTCGGCCGTCCGGGACGAGTCGTGCTGAGGATTCGCGAGGTACGCCGCACGAGGCAACAAGGATTGTCGTCAACACGAGCAGGGCGCTCAGATACCACCTCATGACAGAACCGGGATTTGCACTACGAAGCGCGCTCCGTGGTCGGGGCTGTCTGTCACATACACCGATCCGCCGTGTAACCGCACGTGCTCTTGAACCATGGAGAGGCCCAGTCCAGTTCCTTTCGGCCGGTCCTGCGGCTGTTCGGCCGAGCCACGGTGAAACCTCCCGAAGATCGCTGCCCGCTCTTCGACCGGAACACCTGGCCCGGCGTCATCGACGACGACGGTCAGCTCACTCGTCGACCTCGAGATCGTCATCGAGGTCGCGCCGCCGGCGTATCGATCGGCGTTTTCGACAAGGTTGGCGATCACGCGCTCGAAGCGGATGCGGTCTAGCAGAAAGACTGTCGAATCGCCGAGGTCGGATCTGAAACGTTCGATCGGCACGCCAGCGGCCGTAAGGATCTGGCGGCTCACCTCCACGACGTCCACGTCCTCGACGCGGAGCTCGGCAACGCCAGCGTCGATGCGGGCGATCTCCAACAGTTCCAGCGTCAGACGGCGCATGTGATCGACCTGGTCACCGATGACGTCGACGGCGAACTTCGCACGCTCCGGAAGCTCAGCGCGCTTGGCCAGCCCAACCGCCGACGTCATTGCGGTGAGAGGTGTTCGCAGCTCGTGACTGACATCGGCAGTGAACTGCATCTCGCGCTCGATCCGCTGCTGCAACGACGTTGCCATCTCGTTGAAGGAGGATGCGACTGGCTCCAGGTCTCGATCGCGGCCCACGTCCAGGCGGCGGGCCAAGTCACCTGCGCTCATTGCCTTGGCGACAACTGCGACTTCGGCGAGGGGGCGCATCAGCCGTCGTGATGCCAGAAAGCCAGCGAAGGCGCCGCCGATGGTCGTGATGGCCGCGGCGATGATCAGTGCCGTGGCCAGAGTCTCCAGCGTTCGTCGGTACTCCGTCAGCGAGAGGAACTCGAAGTAGGCGGTGTTCAGACCGGAGAGTGGCGCACCGACGACGAGGTAGGGGAGCCCGTTGACCACGACTCGCTGACGTGCTGGGCCTGAACGGTCGACCGTCTCGATCAAGCTCTGCGGGATGCGTGACTCGTCGATATCGACGACTGCGGAGTGCCACTCGCCGTCGATTCGCAGCACCGCTCGCGCATTGGTCACCGACCCCAGCGAGGTCATGAGGTTGTCGGCCGCCGGATTCGACGCGATCAACTCCTTGGCCACGAGGGCGTTGCCCATCGCCTGGCGGGTGCCCAGTGTTTCACGCTGGTCGAGCAGGTACCAACGCGATGTTTCATAGGTGACCGTGCTGAGCGTCACTGACAAGAGCAAGGCGAGTGTCGCAAAGGAGAGCGTGGTGCGCACCCGAAGCCCGCGAGGCAACACTTTCATGCGCTTCGGGTCGGCATCCGATAACCGAGACCGCGAACCGTCTGGATGAACTCGGGGTTGGAGGGGTCGTCTTCGATCTTCGCTCGGAGACGTGCCATGTGAGTATCGACGACGCGCCCATCGCCCTCGTAGGCGTAGCCCCAGACGTGTTCGAGCAGCTGGGCTCGCGTCCACACCCGATTCGGACCGGTTGCAAAGTGGCAGAGCAGACGGAACTCGATTCGCGTCAGCGGGATCGACTCGCCGCGTTTGATGGCCTGTCCATTGTCGATCTGCACGGTGAGGTCGCCGATGGAGACCATGGCGGTTTCCATCTCGGCACCGCCGTGGCGACGACGGAGCTGACTGCGGATCCGCGCCATCAGCTCTCGATCGCTGAATGGTTTCGTCACGTAGTCGTCGGCCCCGAGCTCCAAGCCGGCGACGACATCGTGACTGTCGTTCTGCGCGGTCACCATGATGATCGGGACGTCACTGGTGCGGCGCAGCTGGCGGCACACATCGAAGCCGCTGACGCCGCCTGGCAGGCGCAGGTCGAGCAGCACGAGGTCGATCCGTTCCTCGTCAAACTTCTCCACCGCCTGAGCTCCCGTCGGCGCCTCCACCACGTCGAAGCCTTCGTCCTCGAGCATCAGTCGCACCACGGACCGCACGGCGTGGTCATCTTCGACCAGCAGCACTCGGTCGTTCATCTCAACACTCCGATCCGTCGTAGGACTGTGGTTGGCCAAAGGTCGATCCGGGACCTATCCGCTCCCTGAATCAGAGTCAGCCGTTGGAGCTTCGTGGGCGTTGACCGACCCATGGACAGCCTCGGCGCCAACGGCCACCAGCAGTCTAGGAGCGATGAGCATGGGTCACGCCGTCGTCTCCGCCCCGAACCTCGAGGCTGCGCCACTTGCGCCGTCGATGAGCAGGGATCCAGCTCGTCGCCATCACGACCCCAGTGCCGCCATTGGCGAGCTCCTCACCGATCGATGTCCGGATCAGATGGGTAAGGAATTGTTTCGCCCAGTCGTGGACAGTGTGCCGCTGGACTACTCCTGATGAATGGGCGTCCAGTTGTGGATCAGCGGTGGACAGAGACTGCTCGGCTGCCGTTGTACCTCGCCTCGATGACGTCGCCTTGGAGGAGATCGACGGCCTGGGTGAGGCCGCCGGTGATGACGATGTCACCCGAAGCGATGCCGGTTCCGCGCAGCGCGAGCTGTGCCACCAGCCACACGACGCCGAGTGCGGGGTGGCCGGAGGCATCGGCACCCACGCCGCGGCCAACCGAGTCACCGTTGCGGAAAAACTCAACTGCGACCGTATCGATCGTCGCGAGGGGTATCGGAGCACCGACGCAGATGAATGCTGCTGACGATCCGTCGGCAGTGTTGTCCTCGATATGGAACCGATAGTCAGCCCATACCGAGTCGACGATTTCCAGACAGGCGTACGCCGACTCGGTGGTGTCGAGCACTTCGGCAATCGAGCACTCACCAGTCAATGCCCCGCCGAACCGTAGGGCAACTTCCGGTTCGACCTTGGGTTGCAAGACACTGTCCGGTAGTAGCGCATCGTCGTCGAGCACCATCCGGTTGGTGAGCGGGCCGAAGTTGGGCTGGTCGATACCCATTTGGGCGCGCATCACCTGTGAGGTGTAGCCGAGCTTCCAACCAACGATTCGCTCTCCGCGTGCAAGGCGTGCAGCGGTCACGCACTGCTGGATTGCGTAGGCATCGGCGGTTGACACGTTCTGAGTGTCCGTGATCGGCGACAGGGTCTGACGGCGGGCACGAGCCGAAATGATTCGATCGGCCTCTCGCTGATGGTCCATGCGGCGACGTTAGGCGAGGTGGTCAAGGACGGCGATCGCCGGCACGCGTTGCATCGTCAGCAGGCTGTTCGGTACGAAGCCGAGTGTCTTGACGAAGTGCTCCAAGGTGTGTCGGAGCTCGGGATCACTGCACGCGTCCAGTGCTAGCGGTTCCATACGAGGCATTCAATGCTCCTTTGTTCGGGCTTTCAGGTGTCCGCAGGACGCTTTCCGTCGCCACGCACAGATTCCCACGATCCCCCGAGCTGTAGGAAGAGGCTCGTTCTGCCTGCCAGAACGGTTCCCTGCGGTCTGCGCCGCGAGGTTAGTTGCTGTACTACACTAGTTGTCATGGTACATATGATTGAGTCGGAGGTGGAAGAGGCGACGGAGGCTCTGCTCGTTGCATCGCGAGCTCTGGTTGCGGTGGCGGCGCGTTCGCTGGCTGATGTCGATGACGTCACGCTGCCGCAGTTCCGGGCCTTGGTGGTGTTGTCGCGACCTGCTGCGGTGACGATCGGCGACTTGGCGGAAGCTTTGGAACTGCAACCATCTACGGCAACGCGGCTGTGCGACCGCCTGGAACGCAAGCGACTAGCGCGGAGACATCCGGGTGCATCGGCCGATCGGCGCGAGACGACTGTGAGCCTGACGGCGCAGGGACGTCGGCTCGTCGAGCGAGTCACTCTGCATCGCCGCCGAGACATTCAGACAATCGTTGCCGTGATGTCATCCGTGGATCGCGGTCACGCGATCAACGGCCTCGCATCGTTCGCCCGAGCTGCTGGCGAGTTGCCGGTGGTCGATCCGTTCGGTTGGGCAGAAAGCGAGTGAGCACCCGAACGCGCGCTGGCAAGATCGTCGACCGACTCAAGGATTGGGACTACCTGCGGAAGTGGTTGATCCTTGGCTCGTTGATCGGTGTGGTGGCCGGGCTGGGAGCGATTGCGTTCATCTACGCGCTCGATGGGGCCTCGAAGCTGCTCCTCGAGAACCTGGGCGGCTACAAACCACCGCTACCGATCGGCGAGGGCAATCGACTGGTAGCCGGGACGTTCACTCGACCATGGGCGATTCCCTTGGTGGTCGGCTTCGGCGGGCTGGTGTCGGGAGTCCTTGTCTTTCGGTTCGCTCCCGAGGCCGAGGGCCACGGTACCGACGCGGCGATCGACGCCGTGCACCACAACCCGCGAGGAATGCGCGGCCGGGTGACGTTCATCAAGCTGATTGCCTCGGCTGCCACGATCGGCTCCGGCGGGTCGGCTGGGCGTGAGGGGCCTACAGCGCAAATCAGCGCCGGATTCGGCTCGCTGCTCGCTCGGCGTCTGTCGTTGAGCCCTCAGGATGCTCGGATCGCGGTGACGGTCGGGATCGGCTCGGGCATCGGGGCGATCTTTCGCGCCCCACTGGGTGGCGCGGTGCTGGGAACAGAGATTCTCTATCGCGACGATCTCGAGCCGGAGGCGCTGTTCCCATCGCTGATCGCATCGATCGTCGGCTTCTCCGTGTTTGGGGCCGTCGAGGGCTTCGACCCAATTTTCGGCACGCTTCACACTGCGCAGTTCGATCATCCGGTGCAGCTCCTGTACTACGCCCTGTTGGGCATCGCCGCCGGACTCGTTGCTCGACTGTACGCACGTGGGTTCTACGGCATGGTGCGGTTGCGTCATCGCTTCCCGGGCCCGGAGATGTTCAAGCCGGCGTTCGCCGGTGTGGCAGTTGGCCTCATCGGCCTCGCGTTCCCTGCCGCGCTGGCCACCGGCTACGGCTGGCTGCAACGAGGCATGCAGACCGGCCTTCCCGACATGGCTCTGTGGGTCGTCCTCGCTCTGCCGATCGTGAAAATTCTGGCGACGTCACTGTCCATCGGATCCGGTGGATCCGGTGGCATCTTCGGGCCCGGAATGGTCATCGGCGGCTTCGTCGGGCTCGGTCTGTGGCGCGTCCTCGAAGGCGTCGCGCCCGGCATGCCCAACGTCCCAGCACCGTTCATCGTGGTCGGAATGATTGCCTGCTTCGGCAGCGTCGCTCACGCCCCACTCGGACTGATGTTGATGGTCGCCGAGATGACCGGAAGCCTTGCGTTGCTCCCACCGGCGATGGTCGCCATCGGACTAGCGACGCTGGTCGTCGGCAACGACACCATCTATGAAAGTCAACTGCGCAGTCGTGCCGACGCGCCCGCCCATCGCGCAGCTTTCGGCCTTCCGCTGCTGAGCGCGGTGACGGTCGCCGACGTCATGACAGCACCGCCGGAGGTTCTCTCGGCGGATACGCGACTTGACGAGACAAGTCGCCTCCTTCAATCCAAGAAGCTGTCGGGCTCGCTGGTCGCCGACGACACGGGCGTGTTCATCGGTGTCGTTTCCGCCACTGACTCACACGAGGGCAAGGTCACAGCCGCCGCAGCGGCAGACCGGTCGTACCCGTCCGTGCCCTCCGATCGAGGGCTCGACTTCGCCCTCGACGCCATGGTCTCCGCAGGCGTCACCTGGGTACCGGTCGTCGATGCCGAACATGTCGTCGGCATCATCTCGATGAGCGAAATCATCGCCGGCTACCAGAGGGTTCTACGCCGATCACTGCGCCTTCTCGCTGACGTTACTGGCAGCACCGTGCTGATCGAGGCGACCATCGGCAAGGCCTCCGCATTCGCCGGAACAACGGTGGCAACCGCCCCTTGGCCGCGTGGAAGCTTCGCTCTCAGCATCGATCGGCACAGTCAGCTGATCGTCCCCCGACCAGACGTAACGTTGCAGAGCGGCGATGTCCTGGTGGCCGTCGCACCCGCCGAAGCCGAAGCTGATCTGCGCAGTCGACTCGACGGAGACACCTGAACCAGTGCTCGAGTTCGAGCAGCCGCTCACCGGCTCCCTCCTGACGATGGGGCCGAGTTTTTCGATTTTCTGTGGGTGAGCAGAACTCCGGAGAGTACGGCGGCGAGCGTGGACGCCGTCAGAATCGCGAGCTTTGCGTTGGACCGATCGACAGGGTTGGTGAGCGCAAGTTCGGTGATGAACAGTGCCACGGTGAAGCCGATGCCCGCTGCGGCGCCGATGCCGACGATCTGACGCGGGATCGCGCCGTCGGGCGTGTCGGCGATCCCGGCGCGAACGGCGAGGCGGGTAGCGAGGACCACGCCGAGCGGTTTGCCGGCCAAGAGTCCGAAGAAGACTCCCCAAGTGATCGGCGAGCGGACGGCGGAGTCGAGCCCGTCGAAGGTGATGTTGATCCCGCTGTTGGCGAGTGCAAACAGGGGCACGATCACGAAGCTGGTCCACGGGTGCAGAACATGCTGGAGCCATTCGACAACCGAAATGGAACCCCGTGCGAGCTCGCTGGTGGAGTGCGCCGCCTCGACGTCGGACAGGTCGATGAGCTCAGTGTCGTCGATCAGGTCGACATCGAGGCGCGGCGTCGCCGGCGTGAGCAAGCCCAATGCGACGCCAGCCAGCGTGGGATGGATACCTGCGTCGTGCAGCGAGTACCAGGCGACGCCCCCAACGATCACGTAGGCCAATGTGCGATGCACGCCGAGCCTACGCAGCGTCATCGTAAGGACGATGGCAGCGCCGCCGGCAGCCAGCCACCCCCATTTGATGCCGGTCGAGTAGACGGCGGCGATGACGACGATCGCTCCGATGTCGTCGACGATCGCGAGGCCGAGCAGGAACGCCCGCAGCGATGAAGGCAACCGGCTGCCCGCGACGGCGAGGACGCCGATCGCCAATGCGATATCGGTGGCCATCGGGATCGCCCATCCGCGCGGAGCACTCGTTCCGGCGATCGCCAGATAGACGAGGGCCGGGATGATCATGCCGCCGAACGCCGCTACGGCCGGGAGCGCCGCGGCGCGCCGAGACGAGAGGTGTCCGTCCGTGAGCTCGCGTTTGATCTCGAGCCCGACGACAAAGAAGAAGATCGTCATCAACCCGTCGTTGATCCAATGCCTCAAATCGAGATCCAAGGTGTGGCCGGAGATGGTCAGCGATGCTCGACTCGTCCACAACGACTCGTAGGAGTGAGACCACGGCGAGTTCGCCCAAACGAGCGCTGTAACTGCCGCGACGACGAGAAGAATCGCCCCCGACGCTTCGAGGGCGAGGAAGTCGCGAAGCGGTGACAGCACACGAACGATCGGTGGACGGGGACGCGTGGCGCGGCTCATGGATCTCTCCTCGATATCGCCGACCAGGCTTCCCGGCACTCCGACGCTGATCATACTCGGGCGATCGGGGCCTGGAGCGGCTCGCCGCGGCCGGTT
>JBDTWJ010000063.1:0-19363 GCA_040006755.1 Ilumatobacteraceae bacterium
AGTACGTCGCTGTAGCCGGGGACGATGACGACATCGTCGAAGGTGAGGGCTTCGAACCGATCGAAGAATTCATGTGCGCTCATACGTTTGCTCCTGTCGTGCACAAGGTAGCGAGAGTTTCCACGAGTAGGCGGTGCTCCACGCCATGTACTCGCCTGGTGAGGCTCTCGAGGGTGTCTGATGGGTGGATGGAGACGGTGGCCGTCGCCAGGACGGGCCCGTCGTCGACGCCCTCGTCGGGCACGAGGTGCACCATGACGCCGGTCTGGTCGCGACGGCCCTCCTTGGCTTCTTGCCATGCGCGCTCGATGGAATCGACTCCCGGCAGCTCGCCTGGAAGGGCGGGGTGCAGGTTGACGACCATGCCGGGGAACCAGCCGAGAAAGCTCATCGACAGCAAGCGCATCCACCCGGCGAGGATGACCCACTGGGGATCGAAGCCGCTGACGATGTCGGCGAGGCGGGCGTCGTAGTCGCCGCGCGGCTCACCGGGGTGCGGTGCAACATGGACGAACGGAACGCCTGCGTCGGCGGCACGTTGCAGCGCACCGCTGTCGGCCTTGTTCGACACGACGGCGGCCACCGTTGCAGGGAGACGGCCGTCGGCGCAGGCATCGAGGATGGCCTGCAGATTGGTGCCGACACCTGAGGCGAGTACCACGAGGCGGGTCATCGCAGTTGCACCCGACGGTCGTCATCGGATGCGGGAACGAGTTCACCGATCACCCATGTGGGTTCGTCGATGAGCTGCTGCACCGCAGCGACGTCGGTGCGCGCGCAGACGACGACCATTCCGATGCCCATGTTGAGCGTGCGATACAGCTCGTAGGTGTCGATTTGGGTCGCGACCTCGCGAACGAGCCGGAACAATGGAGGAACCGGCCACGAGCCGAGGTTGATGCTCGCATCGCAGTCGTCGGGCAGCACTCGCGGTAGATTCTCGGGCAGTCCACCACCGGTGATATGCGCCAGCGCCTTCACTTTCCCGCTGCTCAATGCAGCGGTCAACACGTGGAGGTAGCTGCGGTGCGAAACGAGGAGAGTCTCGCCGAGCGGCCGGTCGAATCCGCGAGGAGTCGAATCCATCGGCAACCACTCGAAGATCTTGCGCAGCAGCGAATAGCCGTTGGTGTGCGGTCCATTGGAGGCGACGCCGATGAGCGAGTCACCAACTCGTAACTCGCCCGCAGGGAGCATGTCGCGTTGCTCGACGATGCCGACCAATGTGCCGGCGATGTCGAACGCGCCTGGCGCATAGACGCCGGGCATCTCTGCGGTCTCGCCACCCAGCAGCGCACACCCAGCGAGCTCGCAAGCCTCAGCCATTCCGGTGACGACCTCGGCAACGTGCTCGGCATTGATCTTGCTCGACGCGATGTAGTCGAGGAAGAACAACGGCCTGGCACCCTGCACTAGGACGTCGTCGATGCAGTGATTGACGATGTCGGCTCCGACACCGCGGTAGCGGCCGAGACGCGCAGCGAGCTCGACCTTGGTGCCGACGCCGTCGGTCGACGCAACCAGCACCGGTTCGTCCATCGCCTTGATGGCCTTGCCGCTGAATGCGCCTCCGAAGCTGCCGACTCCGCGAAGCACCGCAGGGCCATGGGTGCGTTCGACGGCGTGCTTCATGTGGTTTACAGCTCGCGTGCCTTCGTCGATGTCGACGCCGGTAGCGGCATACGACGTGAGCACGGCGCCGCCGGCACGCCAGCCGATGTCGGCGCGGACCTGCATGCCGTCGAATTGGATCCTCGACATCCGGCGGTAGGCGTTGACGCGAGCGTCGCCGAGCGAAGTGCCGACGCCTGTGACTGCCAGCACTCGTCCACCGGTGACGATCGAACCATCCGAGCCGGCGAGGAACACCATCGAGTCCTGGTTGTCGGCCGCCTCACGGCCGGGGACATCGAGACCGGTGATGGTCTGGCCGACGACCGGCTCCATGGGGTAACCCGGCGCGGCGGCGACCACCGTGCACGTGGCGCCGCCGTGAATCGTCAGTGACGTTTCTGCGAGGGTTCCGTTGCAGCACGCCAATGCGAGGGCGGCGAGATCCGAGTCGACCAGCGGCAGCACCGTTTGCGCCTCGGGGTCGCCGAAGCGACAGTTGAACTCGATCAGCCGCGGGCCATCGGCGGTCAACATCAATCCCGCGTAGAGCACGCCCACGTAGGGCATACCGGCTGCAGCGAGGTGATCGATGACCGGCTGGATGAACGTCGCGGTGAGGTCGTCGGCGTCGTAGCCGGTCGGTGCCGGCGCGTACGCACCCATCCCACCGGTGTTGAGACCCGTGTCGGCCTCGCCGAGTCGCTTGTGGTCCTGAGCGATGGGAAGCGGGCGCGCCACCTTGCCATCGCACAGCGCCATCAAGCTGCATTCCGGTCCGGTGAGTTGCTCTTCGATCACGATCGGACCATGCGTGATCAATGTCGCGATGGCCGTCAGCGTGGCTTCGTCGGTGTCGGGTACGACTACGCCCTTGCCCGCGGCCAGACCATCCTGCTTGACAACGATCGGCGCACCGAGTGCTCGCCACCAGGCGATCGCTTCGGCGGGCGACGACGTGGAGAAATGGCGAGGCGAGGGCAGACCCAGCGCGGTGGCGAGTTCGCGGGTGTAGCTCTTCGACGACTCGAGCCGAGCCAGTTCTGCCGTGGGGCCGAAGCACGGTAGACGCCGGCGAAGACACTCGTCGGCGACGCCAGCCGCCAACGCCGTCTCCGGGCCAACGATGACGAGATCCGCAGTGGCGTCGGGCGCTAGTTGGGCCGTGATCGCGACCTCGTGTCCGTGGCGAGTGCAGGCCCAGGCAATGGCCGACTCGCGGCCACCCGAGCCGATCACGAGCACTCTCACGCGAGCACGCCCTCGAACGACAACTTGGCCTGTGCTTCGGCAACTTCCATTGGGTAACGACCGGTGAAGCAGGCGTTGCAGTACCCGTCGGCGTCACCGGCCGTGTCGTCGCCGGGGTCGACGGTGATGGCTCGCATCATGCCGTCGAGCGACAGGAAAGCCAGCGAATCGGCGTCGATGTGCGTGCGAATCTCCTCGACCGTCAGCCGAGCAGCCATGAGGTCGCCGTCGTGGCCCATGTCGACGCCGAAGTGACATGCATGAGTGATGGGCGGGCAGGTGATGCGCACGTGCACCTCGGTCGCGCCGGCTTCGCGGAGCAACCTCACGAGCGGTCCCGCGGTCGTTCCTCTGACCAACGAGTCGTCGATCATCACGACCCGCTTGCCTGCGAGGTTCTCGGTGAGCGCGTTGAACTTCAGGGCGACGCCACGGTCGCGGAGATCTTGGGTCGGCTCGATGAACGTGCGGCCGATGTAGCGGTTCTTGATGAGGCCGTCGTTGTGCGGGATGCCGCTGGCGCGGCTGAAGCCGATTGCCGCGGGGATCGACGAGTCGGGCACGGGGATGACAACGTCGGCGTCGGCCGGCGCTTCGGCCGCGAGCTCTTCGCCCAGCCGTTGACGCACGTGGTGCATGTTGCGGTCGGCCCACACGCTGTCGGGGCGGCTGAAGTAGACGAACTCGAACGTGCAGCGCGCCGAACGTGCTGCCGGCGTCAATGCCTGGCGGCGGGTGATCTCGGCGCCGTGGAGCGTGACGATCTCGCCGGGCGCGACCTCGCTGACATCGAGGCACCCGAGGGTGCTGAGCGCACACGTTTCGGACGCGACCGCGTAGCCGCCGTGCGGAAGGCGGCCGACGCTCATCGGTCGGAAGCCCCAAGGATCGCGTACCGCGATCACACGGTCGGCAGCCAGGATCACCAGCGAGTACGCGCCCTTCCACGCGGGCAACGTGCGCTCGACCCGGTCCTCCCAAGTCTTGCCACCGGCGGCGGCGAGCATGAGCGTCATCACCTCGGTATCGCTGGTAGCGGTGAGCCCAAACCCACGCGTCAACAGTTCGTCGCGAAGCGCTGGGGCGTTGACCAGGTTGCCGTTGTGAGCGAGCGCCAGCGGACCGTGCATCGTCTCGACGAGGAACGGTTGATGGTTGCGTTGGGCGTTGGCACCCGTGGTGCTGTAGCGGGTGTGGCCGATGCCGTGATAGCCCGACAGGGTGCTCATGGTCGCGGGTGTGAACACGTTGGCGACGAGGCCCGTGTCTTTGTGCAACCTCACGCGGCTGCCGTCGCTGACTGCGATGCCCGCGGCCTCTTGGCCGCGATGTTGCAACGCGAACAACCCGAAGAACACGGTCTGGGCCACGCCTTCTCCGTGCGGAGTCGATACACCGAACACTCCACACTCCTCGTGCGGCGCGTCGGAGTCGGTGATGGTGAGTGGCGACTGGTCAGGCAACATGCCGAAGGACCTCCATGATCCGGTCTTCGACCGGGTAACTGCCGGGCTGGAAAGTCAGCCCGGTCAAGCGTTCGTAGGCATCGATGTATCGATGGGATGTGGCTTCCCACACCGCAGCTTCGAGTGTCGGCGGCATGCCATGGCCGTCGTATCCCGCCTCGATCAGCGCTCGGCGCACGACCTCTTTGTCGAGGCTCTCCGGCTCTTCGTCGTTGCTGAGCCGTTCCTCGTAGGTATCGGCAACCCAATAGCGCGAGGAATCGGGCGTATGGATCTCGTCGATCAACAACAGTTCGCCAGATGGTGTCGTACCGAACTCGTATTTGGTGTCGGCAAGGATCAGTCCCGACTCGCCCGCCAATTCCTGACCGCGCGCAAACAGTTCGAGCGCTGCCGACTCGACCGCTCGCCACAGAACGGCGGGCACGAGCCCCTTGCGCGTGACGTCGCTGGGACTTAACGGCTCGTCGTGACCGCCATGCGTCGCTTTTGTCGTAGGCGTGACGATGGCCGCCGGAAGATCGGTGTTCTTGCGCAGCCCGTCGGAGAAGTGGTAGCCGTAGATCGTTCGCGCGCCGTCGGCGTATTGGCGCCACAGCGACGTGCTCGTGACGCCGGTGATGTAGCCGCGCACGATCACCTCGACGGGCAGCGGCTGCGCCGAGCGGGCGATGAGCACATTGGGATCGGGAAGCTCGACGACATGATTGGCAACGACATCGGCGGTTCGCTCGAACCACCAGCAACTGAGTTGGTTCAGCACCTGACCCTTGTACGGCACGCCCGCAATCACCCGGTCGAACGCCGAGAGCCGATCGGTGGTGACGAACAGGCGCTGGCCGTGCGGGTAGGCGTAGGAGATGCGGACCTTGCCGTCGCGGCGATCGCCGAGCGCAAGATCGATGTCGAGAAAGGGGTTCACGGTCAGCGCTCCTTGGCGTATCGGACGCCCTGCTCGAAGAGCGCGAGACCCAGTGCACCGCGGCCGCCGCGTGTGAAGCCTGGGTACTGGCGGGCGATGACGTGGTTCTCGGGATGCGGCATCAATCCCAGCACGACACCGCTGGGATCGCACACGCCGGCGATGTCGGCAACAGAGCCGTTGGGATTTCCACCCGAGTACCGCAGTGCCACTTGCCCAGCGGCCGCGAGGCCAGAGGGGTCGAGGTGTGTGTACCGCCCCTCGCCGTGCGCTATGGGGCAGTCGATGGTCGTTACCTCCGTGGTCCAGACGCAGCGGCTTGGTTGAGCTTCGAGCGCGACCCACTCGCATTGGAAGTGGCCGCTGGCGTTGTGGCCGAGTGCGCCGGGCAGTAGGCCTGTTCGTGTCAGCACTTGGAAGCCGTTGCAGATGCCGATGACGGGTTTCTCGGCTGCGACGAATGCTCGCAGAACCTCACCGACCCGGTGCTGGAGCTGCAACGCGAACATCCGTCCCGCACCGAGCGCATCGGCGTAGCTGAAGCCGCCGGCGATGACGACCATCTGCCCGTCATCGAGCAGCGCCGGTCGTTCGATGAGTTCCGCCAACAACGTTATGCGTGGTTCAGCACCCGCGAGGTCGAGCGCAAAGGCCACGTCGTGATCGCGATTGGTACCGGCCGCTGCCAGCACGAGTGCCGTCGGTCGACTCATGGTCGTGCTCCGAACGCGGCGACGAGGTCGGCGAGAGGTATCGCCGGCGAACCCGGTAGGGAGAACGTTGGTGCATCGACGACCCGACCGAGGATCGTCACTGGCTCACCGAGCTGCTCGGCCAGCCATGTCACGTCGTCGGCGGCAAGCTCGCACACGAATCGGCTCGATGATTCGCTGAACAATGCCGAGACGGGATCCGGCCCGGGCAGCGTGTCGAGCGACAGGCCGAGGCGGCCGGCGATCGCCATCTCGGCCAGCGCGACAGCAAGACCACCTTCGCTGAGGTCGTGGCAGGCGAGCACTCTTCCCGATCGCAGGGCGTCGTGCAGCCGGCGGTAGCGGATGGGCGCAAGGGCGTCGGGGGCGGGCACGCTTGCCGGCGTGGTGAGACGGTGGACCTTGGAGAAGTGGCTCCCACCGAACTCGCATGCCGTTGTGCCGACCTGCACGACGACGTTGCCCGTCTGCTTGAGATCCGGCGTGACCGCAACGTTGACGTCGGGCATGTGCGCGATCGCGGTGATGACCAAAGTTGGTGGCACGGAGTGTCGAGCGCCGTCGGCACCCAGGTATTCGTTGTTCAGCGAGTCCTTGCCGCTGACGAAGGGCGCGCGGTGTGCCACCGACGCGTCGCAGCACCCCTTCACCGCGGCAACGAGTTCGCCGAGTGTCGACGGCCGTCGTGGGTCGCCCCACGAGAAGTTGTCGAGCAAGGCGATGTTGTCGGGATCAGCTCCGACCGCAACGACGTTGCGAATCGCTTCGTCGACCACGGCGTGGGCCATCCGCTCGGGATCGAGCTCACCGAACCACGGATTGACACCGATGCCGATCGCCAGGCCCTGAGTGTCGGCCGGATCGGCGATGACGACACCGTCGGCATGACCATCGTGACGACGACCGATGAGTGGCCGAACGACGGTGCTGCCGAGGATCTCGTGGTCGTAACGCCGGATGACCGACTCCTTCGACGCGATGTTCGGGTGCCGAAGCAGGGCGAGCAGCGTTGCCGCGACGTCGGTGCATGCAGGAGGTGGTGTGATGTCGCGGTACGGCGACGACAAAATGGCGGCCATGTCGCGTTGGGGCCTGCCGTCGTGCAGGAAGTGCGTGTCGAGTTGCAGCACGGTGGTGATGCCGTGGCGGACGTGAAGGATCCCATCGCCGGTGAACGAGCCGAGCGACGTTGCTTCGACACCATGGCGATCGCAAAGCCGCTGCAGCTGCGGCCAGGCCGACTCGTCGACGGCTACCACCATTCGCTCTTGGGCCTCGCTGAGCCAGATCTCCCACGGCCGCAGGCCCGGGTACTTCAGCGGAGCGCCGGCCAGATCGACGTCGGCACCGATTCCCTCGGCCATCTCGCCGATCGCCGACGACAGCCCGCCTGCACCACAGTCGGTGATCGCGGTGAACAGGCCGGTGGCATCGCGCAACACGTCGATCAACAGCTTCTCGATGATCGGGTCGCCGATCTGGACGCTGGCACCAGCAACGTCGCCGGTGGTCGCATCCATCGTCGCGCTCGAGAAGGTGGCGCCACGCAGGCCGTCGCGTCCCGTGCGGCCACCGAGCACGACCACGAGGTTGCCCTTATGCGGCCCCGTCAAGGGCGGAGCGTCGTCGGCGATGCCGATGCAGCCGCAATAGACCAAGGGGTTGGCGATGTATCCGTCGTCGTAGAGAACCGCCCCGGCCACTGTGGGGAGACCGATCTTGTTGCCGTAGTCGGCCACACCGGCGACAACGCCGGCTTCGATCAAACGCGGATGCAACACGCCATCGGGCAACAGGTCGGCTGCGAGATCTTTCGGGCCGAAGCACAGGATGTCGGTGACCGCGATGGGGCGATGGGCCGCACCCATCACGTCGCGGATCACTCCGCCCACGCCCGTGTTGGACCCTCCGAACGGCTCGATTGCGGACGGGTGGTTGTGCGTCTCGGCCTTGACGGCGATGGTGGTACCAGGGGAGAAGGACACGATGCCGGCGTTGCCCACGTATGCGCTGCGCAGGAAAGGTGCGTCGATCGCGGTCGTTGCGTTGCGCAGTTGCTGCAGCAGCGGTGTGATCGCCTGACCGTCGTCGCCGGTGATGCGGGCCCGGAACGTCTTGTGCGCGCAGTGCTCGCTCCATGTCTGGGCAAGCGTCTCGAGTTCGACATCGGTGGGTGCCCGACCGGCGCCGCGAAAATGATCGGCGATGGCTCGCAGTTCGACCGGATCGAGAGAGAGGCCACGCTCGCGGTTGAGGGCCGACAGCGCAGCGTCGTCGAGCCCTTCGAGATCCACGAGTTCGACGCCGATGTCGGCGGTCGCCTCGGCATCGACGAATGTCGGCTCGATCGGACCGATCGACCACCGTTCGATGACAGGATTGGCCAGCAATCGCTTCGCCAGCACCGACATGGTGTCGTCATCGACATCGCCGTACACCTCGTAGCGCGTGCCGGTTGCCACTGCCGCGACCGGAGAACCGACCGTTTCGGCAGCCAGCATCACGGCCTGCGCCGAGGCATCGGTGACTCCCGGCAGCAATGCGGTTTCAATTGCCGTCGTGACCGGTACGGTCCACGCCCCGGTCTGCAGCATCGGATCGACGAGGAGCGCATGAAGCTGGCCGCGATTGCTGCCACCGGCAACGAACACCAGGTCAGCGACATCGATTGACGCGATTTCTACCAGCCCGAGCGCATGCGCATCGGCCAACAAACCGGCGGCGCGTGGGTCTGTCGTGGCTGAGCGTATGGTCAACCTGTCGACTCCGGGCACTCATGTGAAGTTAGGGCAGGGATTCGGACCGGCCATCTCATGCAGACGAAAAGTAAGATCCGGCAACTGTGACCCGACTTGTGCTGATCCGCCATGGAGAATCGAAGACCACTGTGGCGAGGGTGATCGGGGGCCACCGGACGTGCAGCGGACTTTCCGAATTGGGTCGTCAGCAGGCCGAACGCCTTCGCGATCGGCTGCTGGCCACGCACGAGATCGCCGCTGACGTGCTGATTGCCAGCCAGTTCGCACGCGCCCGCGAGACCGCCGAGATCATCGCCCCGGCCCTCCGAGGTCTCGTGGTCGTCGAGGAGCCTGGGTTCGGTGAGCACGACCCCGGGCCCGATTGCGACGGGATGGGCTTCGACGACTACATCGAGAAGTACGGCGCCGGATGGTGGGAAGGCGATCCGTTCGGTACGAGCTTTCCCGGCGGCGAAACGATTGCTGCGTTCCAGTTCCGCATCGGGCAGACGGTCCGCCGCACGATCGACACCTACAAGGATCAGACGATCGTCGTGGCCTGTCATGGCGGTGTTGTCGATGCGGCCCTGCGGTTGGCGCTCAAGGCTCCCTCGACCGGTTCGTTCGAGATCCAGACCCTCAACACGTCGATCACAGAGATGCAACTGGTACGGGACAACCACTGGCGCCTGATCCGCT
The DNA here is from genome assembly GCA_040006755.1 of Ilumatobacteraceae bacterium. Lineage (GTDB taxonomy): Bacteria > Actinomycetota > Acidimicrobiia > Acidimicrobiales > Ilumatobacteraceae > JAENVT01. Next base: position 9,401 of record JBDTWJ010000063.1, read on the forward strand.
ACAACGACATTGGCCACCTCGTCGGCCTCCCTGCCCAAACCACCCCCGTCCCAGTCCCCGTCGACGACGAACCCCTGCGATGAGAGATGAGCCGGAGCCTTCCGCACATCTCTCATCGCAGACGCGCCGCGCTCTAGCGAGATGAGAGATGAGCCGGAGCCTTCCGCACATCTCTCATCGCGTCGTGTCTACTGAACCTTGCTCGCGGCACCGCTGCTCGTAGACCTTGACCAGACGATCGATGGCGAGGTCGAAGTTCCGCTTCAACGCCGGCCGGGCGACTCGACTGACTCGCCAGCCGATCGCATCGCACGCGAGATCACGCTCGCGGTCGTTGCTGCCTCCTTCCTCGGTGAAGTGGGTGGGATAGACGTCGACCTCGACGCCCCATCTCAGTCGAGCGACGGAACCGTCGAGGCGGATCGGACCCCACCCCGGCACATCGAGTCGACGTTGCGGTTCGAGGTCGCGAATGCCGCGGTCGACCAAGGCGGCAACAACACGTGACTCCCAATGCGACTCGGGGACACCGTGCTGGGGACGTTGCTCGAGTATCCGCAGACACCGTCTGGCCCACGGCCTGCCCGGTGTGGCGAGATCGGCGGCGACCTGCCACATCATCTGAGCCGTAGCCATTCCTTCGCTCTCGACCTGATCGATGACGGAGAGAAGGTCGTTATTTGGCAAGTAGCGCGAGAGGTCGACCACGGTTCGGGGTGGAGATGTGAGGCGTATCCCGTCACAGCGTTGGGTGATGTGAAGAGGATCGAGCATCGCTGTTCGATACGGACGGAGCCACTTCTCCACGCTGGGATTGCTGGCGGGCGGCGCTATCACATACACGCGCCAATCGCGCGGCATCCGGCGAAACCCCGACAGGCGGCCGGCTGTAGGGCCAGCGACGATCAGTCCGCGACTACACGCGGCCACACATCGCGCGAGTTCGTCGTTGGGTGATCCAGGAAACCGATACGAGCCGTCGAGCACGCGCTCCAGTAGGCCATCGTCGACCAGCTGTCGGCGTTGCGAACGTGTCACCCCCAATCGCGCGAGGTCGTCGGTGGTGATGACTGTGTGGTGGTCGGCGGTCCATTTCAAAACAGACTTGTTGAGTGCGTTCATCGCATCCTCCAGATCGGAACGTTCGATCGGGGGAAGCCGCGATTCGGAACCTATCGGCCTACAACCCAAACCTCCGCTGATTCCGGGGCGATGAGAGATGTGCGGTGCCCGGCGGCTCATCTCTCATCGCGAGGCTTTACGCGGGACGGACTGGGCGCGCTGGGCGCGCTGGGGGCGCTGGGGTGCTGCTGGTGGGCTGGCGGCGTGGAGCAGTTCTTGCATTGACTCCTGCAGCAGCTCGGTCAACAGCCAGACATCGGGAACAAGCTCGCGGCAGGCGATGATCCCGAAGTCGAGGTTGCCGTTGTAGCTCTGTACGGTCATGTTGAGGCCCTGGCCATCGGCCAGTGCCGACACGGGGTAGAAGTTCTTCAGTCGCGCCCCCGCCATGAAGAGCGGCGCGCTGGGCCCAGGCACGTTGGAGATCACCAGATTGAACGGGGGATTCATGCGGTCGGCGATGCGCAGCCGGCTGGCCATCCGCATCGCTCGCGCGGCGATTGCGGGTGGCGCGAACTGGGTGTAGTCCATCAGCGTCTCGGCAGGGATCGCGAGGTGGCTCTCCTTCGCAGCAGTCATGCTCTGCTGCACTCGCTGCAAGCGGAGAACCGGGTCTGCCACGTTCGTCGCGAGGTCAGCAAGCAGCGCCGACACCCTGTTCTGGTATGCGTCGCTCTCGTTGCCGCTGCGTACGCTGACCGGCACCATCGCGATCAGGCTTTCCTTCGGGAGGGAGTCGTGATGAATCAGGTATCGACGCAACGCGCCGGAGCACAACGCCATCACGACGTCGTTGAACGTGCAGCCGAACGCGCGACGAACCGCCTTGGCGTCATCGAGGCGAGTCGTTGTGTATGCGAAGCGGCGATGGGGTGTGATTGCCTGATTCCACGGCGTACGAGGCGCGTGAGTCGGCGGCAGGGCCGGGGGACTGTCGGTGTCTTCCCCGTATTGCGATCGAAGGCGCTGACGCATCAACGCGCCGAGGGATCCCGGCATCGGTTGGGCGATGAGGTCGGCAATCGCCCGCAGCCCACCCGACCGTGTCGCCGTCGCCAACTCACGAGCGGTTCGCACCCCGAGTCGAATCACCTTTTCCGGTCGGCGTAGGTACTGGCCGAGCGTGATCCGAAGCATCTCCTCGTCGCTCGGCACGGTCTCTGGCTCCCACAGCGCTGGACCGCTGACGGGTCGGTATGCCGGATCGAGGTCGAGGATCGCAGCCAGCATCAGGGCACCCGACGCACCGTCGATCGCGGCATGGTGCACCTTCGTGAGTTGTGCGATCAGCTGGCCGCCCTCGACTCCTTCGATGACGTAGAGCTCCCACAAGGGCTTGGCCCTGTCGAGCGGGCGGGCGACGATCCTGCTGATCGCCTCGGCGAGTTGCTGTGGCGTGCCCGGCGGCGGAACCGCGTGGCGACGTACGTGGAAATCGATGTCGAAGTCAGGATCCTCGATCCAGTACGGCAGATCGAGTCCAAGCGGCACCTCGACCAGACGTCGGCGGAATGGAGCGAGCAGATCGATGCGTTCGAGGATGGTCTGCTTCGTCGCCTCAAGTCCTGCGCCGCCCGGCGCGCCGGTGGGGTCGTAGATGTTGAGCGACGCGACGTGGCCGAAGGTGCTCGCTGTCTCCATGTTCAAGAAGCTGGCATCGATGCCGCTCAGTTGGCGCATGTCTGAACTGTAAGCCTCGCGCGACGACCCGGTCGGAGGGTGCCCTTTCCGAGGGTGATAGGACTGAGGCATGCCACTGGACTACGAACGCGGACTGCAAGAGATCGCCAACGGGTGCCACGCGTACCTGCAAGGCGACGGTGGATGGGGATGGAGCAACGCCGGGCTGATCGTTGGCGACGGCACCTCGTTGTTGGTCGACACGCTTTTCGATCTGAAGCTGACGCAGAGGATGCTCGACTCGATGCGACCCATCACGCTTGCGTCACCCATCGCGCAGGTCGTCAACACGCACGCCAACGGCGACCACTGCTTCGGAAACATCCTTGTCAACGATGCCGAGATCATCGCCAGCTCGGCAACCGTCCACGAGATGACGGAAGTGCCTCCCTCGCTGTTGGCCGGGCTGAACAGCGCGCCTGGCGAGGTCGGCGACATGTTTCGCAGCTTCTTCGGCGAGTTCGACTTCGAGGGCATCGAACTACGATTGCCCGACCGCACGTTCGATGGAAGCTTCGAACTCGATGTCGGAGGTCGTGTTGTGAACCTGATCGAGGTCGGTCCTGCGCACACTCAGGGCGACACCCTGGCGTATGTGCCCGATGCCAGGACGATCTACACCGGTGACATCTTGTTCATCGGCGGTACGCCGATCGTGTGGGCAGGTCCGTTGAGCAACTGGGTCGCAGCCTGCGATCTGATGCTCGGTATGAATGTCGACGTCGTCGTGCCTGGGCACGGACCCATCACCGACAAGGCCGGTGTTGCATCGGTGCGCGACTACCTGTCGTTCGTCGACGAGTCGGCGGGTCGCCTGCAGGCGTCGGGTGTCGATGCGTGGGACGCGACGCGAGAGATCGCGGCCGACGTGAAGGCTCGACCTGATTTCGGATCGCTCGGTGAGTTCGGTCGCATCGCCGTGAACGTCGACACGGTCTATCGCCATCTCGACCCGGCATACACATCGCCGAGCGTCGTCGAACAGTTCAGACGGATGGCTCTCCTCGAAGCGTGAGGCCTCAGCGTTTTGACTCTTCACCCGCTATGGGAATGTAGGCCGATCGTCGTTTCTTGACGACCTTGTCGGAACGAATCGCCAGCGATCGGCGTACCGCCAACACCCATCCCGCGATCACACAGATGCTGAAGATGAACCATTGGATCGTGTACGACAGGTGTGGTCCCTCGTCGAGCGTGGGCGCGACGATCGGTTGCAATGATGCTGCATCGGGCGGCGTCGACTTGAGCTGCTCGATGTACATCGGAAGCAGTTTTCCATCGAACTGCGCGGCCAGCACAAAGATGTCGATGCGGCGGATCTCGGTGAGCAAATTCCCGACATCTTCTTCTTGGCCCGTGGAACGGCGTTCGGTCGCCCGTAGTCGCCCGACGACCTCGACGGAAACCTGCGGCACCGGAGGCACATCGTCTGCCGCGGGGACGAATCCTCGGTTCACCAACAACAGCGAACCGTCACCGAGTTGCAGCGCATCGACGACGTTGCGCCCGGTCTCGCCGTTCTGTGACCGGTTGACGACCTGGAACTGGTGACCGGCGACGTAGGTGCCGGTGACCCGCACCCGTCTCCATTCAGTTGTCGACGGCTGCCCGGTCGAGATCCCAACCTCGTCGAGTGACGTGATCGGTTGATTGGCGTTGGCGCGCACCTGCGAGTTGAATTGCCGGCGCTCGTCGAGCCGCCGCATCTGCCACAACGCGAGGTTGATCATGGCGACCACCACAACAGCGACGAGCAGGTGGAAGGCAATCCACTTCGGCGTGATCAGGAACCGAAACCTGGAAACCTGCCCGATCGGCGCTTCGGCGGGATCGGTGGTCATCAGCGTCGCAGGCTACCTTTCGCACTCGATGACTCCAGAGGCACTGACCGATTCGTGGTTGAGCTCGGTTCTTCCTTCCGACGTCGTGGTTCGCGGCACGCGTCGGATCAGCGATGGGCTGTTGATGGAGGACCGGTCGCCGGCTGTACAAGGCGATCAGATCACCTTGTGTGAGCCCTGGCAGGCGCGCACCGCAAGCAGCGAAACCATGTCCGCGGCGATGGCCACTCGCCACAGTCAGCACGTGCTCGACCACGAGAGCGGGGCACCGCTGTGACCGATCTGCCCGACTTCCACATCCCGCACGCGGAGAAGATCGAATGGATGATCGAAGAGCACGGCTGGGCCATCGAGCCAGTCAGTGCGCAACCCGAGCTCGATCCACCGATTGCCGGCTACATCTACACCATCGGTTTTCCAGCGGCATTCGACTTCCCCGAGGTCGTGCTGTTCGGGCTCACACCGTCGGCGGCGCGGGGTCTCTTCGATCTGCTAGCTGACCTGTTGCGCGGCGACACCGAGATACCACTCGGCGTCGAATTGACGGGGCTGTTCGACAACGATCTGAGATGCATCTTCGCGCCGGTCGATGTCGAGCTCTGGGGACCGCTGTTCGCGACGGGTCAGGCGTGGTACCGGGGTGCACCGTTCGATGTCGTGCAACTGCTGTGGCCCGACCGAAGCGGCTTCCTGCCGACGGAGCCAGGATTCGATCGACGCATGGTGCTGGCGCAGCCGGTCATTGGCACGGTTACATGATGCACCGAAACTCGTTGAGCTCGGCGGCCAGCCGATCCAGGCTCGGCTCGTCGGCCGACAGCAACCGCTCGCGTCGCGCTGCGTCGATCGGTGCTGCGGCCACCAGCGCAGACCATGTGGCTTCGGGCATCTCGACTGTGATCCGCAAGGCCGTCGTCAACGCGCCGACTGGATCGGCGTCGTAGTCGGCAAGGAGACGTTCGACGTGACGCTTTTTCAGCTGCGCGATGGTCCCTCCCGTTCCGGGCGTTCCTCGACCGACCAGGGCGCGCCGTGCTCGGCCAGCAGCGGCAGGAACGGGTCGGCGGAGAACGCCTCTGGACCCTTCACGCCCTCGCCCTTCCACTCTCCCGTGGCCAACATCTCCAGCGCAACGGCCGGGTGCACGGCGGTCTGCCACACGACAGCCTGATGGCCGAACTCGGCCATCGTCCAACCGTTGTCGACGATTTGGTAGATGTAGGTCGATCGCGCGTTGCCGTCGTTGCCGATGCCCGTGATCCACGTTCCAGCGCAGGTGCGGCCGGTCATGCGGTGCCCGAGTTCCGCGGGATTCGGCAACACCGCCGCAACGAGATCGCGCGGCGATACCTCGGTGCCGCGTACTGTCACGGGCTTCGTGGAGTCGAGTCCGAGCTTGTGCAGTGTGGTCAACACCTCGAGGAATTCGTCGCCGAGGCCGTATTTGAATGTCACGCGGTCGACGTCGAGCCATCGTGGCATCAGCAGAACTTCCTCGTGCTCGACGTTGACGCACTTCAACTCGCCGATGCCCTCGGGGAACACGAACTGTTCGGGCTCCGAGAACGGTGACGTCGTGAACCAACCGCGATCGCGTTCGTAAACGATCGGCGGGTTGAGGCACTCCTCGATCGTTGTCCAGATGCTGAACGTTGGAGCGAAGGCGAACCCCTCGATCACCAGATCGCTGCCGTCGCGCACGCCGATCTCGTGGATGGTGGAGAACAGATGGTCGGACGCGTATCGAGCGGCAACATCGGAGAAGCCGGGCTCGACCCCCATTCCGACGACAGCCAGCAGCCCGCGATCGGTCCATGCATCGTTCGCCGCGAACTGAGCTGCACCGAGACTCCGACCGATCTGGTTGTAGGGATCGGTGGGGTGCGGCGAGGACAGGTGCATGGCCATGTCGAGGTAGTGGCAACCCGCCTCGAACGCGCCCTCGAAGATGGGTGGGTTGAACCGCGGATCGCAAGAATTCACGATCACGTCGGCGCGTGTGGCGAGCGCGAGCGCAACGATGTCGCGGCGCTCGGAGGCATCGACGCGAGTACTGCTGACCCGATCGCTATGAGCCGTCGCCGACGCTCGTGCGGCCCGCGACGGATCAAGGTCGGCGACGACGACGTGCTCGAACGCGTCGCGCCTCGCGCAAATCGTGGCGAGCGCGGATCCGACCCCACCCGCGCCGACGATCAGCACTCGCATGGCCCGAGAGTACTGGCCGAATGTCTAGAGCGCGAATGCCCGCCGTTCGGCGCCGACGTTGACCAGACCGGCGATGCGCTTTGCCAGGTACGGACTGAACGAGCCGCGGTAGCGAAGCTGCAGCTCCGGCAGCATCCAGTCGTGCCCCGAGATCTTGCCGCGGCATTGCGCTGTACCGCAGGCGCACTCGAATTCGTCGTAGTCGCTGCCGTCCGTCGTGGCGTAGTCGTAGCCGAGTTCCTCGCCCACGGCGATGGCGCGCGCCGCAACCAAGATCACGTTGCCCGACAGCACGCAATTTGGGTCGCAGGAGTGATTGATGAAGTCGGCTGGCTCCGGTTCTGGGGCGCCGGCCATGTAGAGGTGCTCGTCGATCTGCAGACTGCGCACCTGCTGGCTCGCGGGTAACAGGTCGAATTCGTCACGCGTGACGCATCGCCCCCCGAACGCGGCAACGACCTCGCCGGCCTCGATCGGTTCGCTGGCAACGCTGCCGTGCCCCTTGCCGGGAGTAGCGGTGGGACGCGCTTTCGGAGTGAGGAAGCAGACACCCATTTGCCCAGCATGGCGGCATATGCCGCCGACGTCTACTCGCTGATCAGTCAGCCGTTCTGACCCGCGAATCAGTCAGTTTGCGCGTCCGATCAGTTCCTGCCGCTCATCCGGCACCACGCTGGAGCGCTCTTCGACATCGCAAGACGTCCACGTCGTCGCTACAGTATTCGGCGGTTCGCATCACGAGTGAGCGCCGTCCTTCGGGGCGTCGATCCGGCAACCGGGGAGGAAGCCCCACGGTGCCATCCCGCCCCGGCGGGGATGTGGCCCTGTTCTTCAGGGCAACGAAGCTTCCATCGTGCGGCGTCCATCCACGGAGACGAGCACGAGGAGGAGGAAGCGATGGCGGGCCAACCACTGCCGGCAAGCGGCGCGTGGCACACCTGCGACCCGGTCGGTCATCGGCAATTCCTCGACTTCGCTCGCCCCATCGCGCTCGACGGCGGCGTCACACTCGACGAGGTGACGGTTGCCTACGAGACGTGGGGCACACTCGATGACGACCACAGCAACGCCATCCTGCTCTGCCACGCCTGGACCGGCGACAGCCACGCCGTCGGCCCGATGGGGCACGGCCATCCCAGCGCCGGCTGGTGGGAGGGTGTCGTTGGGCCGGGCCTGGCGATCGATACCGATCGTTGGTTCGTCGTCTGTGCCAACGTGCTCGGTGGGTGTCAAGGATCCACAGGGCCGGCATCGCCACATCCCGTCGATGGCAAACCCTACGGCAGCCGGTTCCCTGTGGTGACGATCCGCGACATCGTGCGTGCGCAGGTTCGGCTGGCTGATCATCTCTCGATCCGGGCATGGCATTCGGTGATCGGGGGATCGATGGGTGGCATGCAGGTGTTGGAGTGGGCGATCACCTTTCCCCACCGGGTTCGTTCGATCGTTCCCATCGCCACGTGCGCGCAGGCCACGGCGCAACAGATCGCATGGGGTGCGATCGGGCGCAGAGCCATCCGGATGGATCCCAACTGGCGAGGCGGCGACTATTACGACGCCGACGACAACGACGGTCCATGGGAAGGACTGTCGGTGGCACGCATGGTTGCCCAGGTGACGTTCCGCAGCGACAACGTGTTCACCGACCGATTCGGGCGCGAGTTGGCCGACGGTGCGACGCTGCGGGACAGTCTCGATCTCTGGCAGCGATTCGAGGTCGAGAGGTACCTCGACCACCACGGCGAGAAGTTGGTTCGGAGATTCGACGCGAACAGCTATCTGATCATCGGCAAGGCGATGGATCTGCACGACGTCGGACGCGGGCGTGGGGGAGTGGAAGCGGCGATGAAACGCATCCAAGTGCCTGCTCTGACGATCGGCATATCCAGCGACATCCTCTATCCGGCGTATCAGCAACGACAGATCCGTGACCTGTTGGTGGCCAACGACATTCGGTGCGACCACTTCGAGATCGACTCACCGCACGGCCACGATGCCTTCCTGATCAATCTCGATCAACTGGCGGCGCCACTCGCCGAGTTCGTCGATTCAGTCGCCAGGCTCTAACGCGGGTGGGCGAGCAGTTCGTCGAGCACGGGCACGACCCGGCTCCTCGATGGCAGTTGGAGGATCATTCGTTCGACCCCGCCGAGGATGTTGATGGTGCGCAAGGCGTACACGACGCGGTTGCGCGGCGGCTTGTCGGACTTGCCTTCGAGCCACCAGTGGGTCACGTCGTGGCGCAATCTCCGCTTCACATCGACTCGCAGCTGACCATTCGATTCGAGATTGACCCAGACCTCGCGCCTGCGTCCCTCGATCTCGCCGTCCGCGGACAGCCACTGACCCGAGCAGAGGAACCGTTTGCCGTCTTTCGCGACGTGGTGAGGCTCGATCCGATGGGCGAGGTAGATCAGCCCCGCGCAGATGAAGATTGCGATGAACAGGTAGAAGTAGTCCACATCACCAGCTTGGCGCATCTCGGCGGATCTCGTTGGATCTCGTTGGTGAGGTTGGACCTCTTTGGATCTCGCCAAAGCTGCCCGTGTCTTGTGGCCGCTGGCATGCGAGAATGGGCGCCGTGAACGGTACGTCTGCACGTCGCGCCTTGGTAGGCATCGTCGGCGACTTCTCCGACCCGACGAACGAGCGCATCATCTATCTGTCGGCTGTCGGCCTGGCGATCGTTGGTCTGACGCTTCTACTCGGCACGATCGTGTGGTGGCGGCGTGGTCGTCAGGAACACCCTGCATTGGCCCCGCTCGAAGTGATGAGTGGTCGGGCGTGGGCCAAGGCTCCCGCAGGAGAGCGCCGCCGCCGCCTCGACCATGTGCGGATAATCGGTGCCGGTGCAACCTCGCAGGAGCCCGAACGTGCCGAGCCACTCGACCTCGAAGCTCTCGTGCGCAACACGCCTCAGGCGTTCGACGATCTGCGCGAGCCCGGTGAATCGCCCGACGAGATGCCCGAGCCCGCTGTCGAGGGGCCGGTTGTGGCAGAGGAGGCCGCCGACGTTGAGTCGCTCGCCGAGGCCGAGCCGGACGCTGGCGCTGATGCCGACGCTGACGACGACGCTGACGACGACATCGCGGAGCCCGTTGCGACCAAGCCG
>JBDTWJ010000064.1:0-19288 GCA_040006755.1 Ilumatobacteraceae bacterium
AACCGAGGCCTGTCCGCCGTGTTCCAAGGCCTGACCTCGACGGCTTCGTTGGTCGGGGTCTCCCTGATCGCCACGCTCGCTGTATTGCTGTGGCGGCAGCGCGACCCAAAGTCAAACGACCTCATGCTGGCGTTGGCCGCTACGGCGACCATCATCTATGTCGGACTCGGTATCGAGCGCGGTGGCTTCGGCGTCGAGACAGCGACGAATTCGCGATACGTGTATGTCGCGGCGGTCATGCTCATTCCGGCGTTCGGAGTCGCTGTCGACCAGCTCCTCCGCATCGGGTCGCCTGCGATTTGGGCTGCTCGATTGGTATTGCTCGGAGCAATGGGCATGAACATCGGCGCGCTGCACTCGAATGCCCACGAATGGGCCAATCGGGCGATCTCGGAGCGCAACCTGCTCGAGCTAATAGCAGCCTCGCCAGACCTTCCAGCGACCGATCCGTCGGTGGCGCCGTTGCTGTTCAGTCCCGACGTGCGCATTGGAGACTTGCCGGTGCTCGTCGCCGACGGCGCGATTCACCCTCGTGTGGCGACTACGCCTGAGGAGCAGGCGCTGGTCGCCACAGCATTGAGTCAGCGGTCGCCGTGACAATGATCGTCACTCCCGCCGCGGCGTAGCGTGAGGTCATGCCAGAGTTCGCCTTCACCGAGCTGCTTTCGCTCGGGCCCGACACCACCGACTACCGGCTACTGACGACCGATGGTGTGTCGACGATCGACACCGATGCCGGCAGGTTCGTGCATGTCGAGCCCGCCGCGTTGACTCTGCTGACCGAGACGGCAATGCGCGACATCGCCCACCTTCTTCGACCCGCGCACCTGCAGCAGCTGCGGAACATTCTCGACGACCCGGAAGCCAGCGACAACGACAGGTTCGTCGCGCTCGATCTCTTGAAGAACGCCAACATCGCTGCCGGTGGAGTCCTGCCGATGTGTCAAGACACCGGCACCGCCATCATCAAAGCCAAGAAGGGTCAGTTCGTGCTCACAGGGGGCGGCGACGAGGCAGCGATCGCCCGCGGTGTGTACAACACGTACCTCACCTCCAACCTGCGGTACAGCCAGATGGCACCGCTGACGATGTACGAGGAGAAGAACACTGGCAACAACCTGCCGGCCGAGATCAAGATCGCCGCCGTCGATGGCGACAGCTACAAGTTCCTGTTCATCGCCAAGGGCGGAGGCAGCGCCAACAAGAGCTACCTGTTCCAGGAGACCAAGGCCCTCCTGAACGAGAAGGCGCTGCTGCCGTGGTTGTTCGAGAAGATGAAGACGCTCGGTACGGCTGCGTGCCCGCCTTACCATCTCGCGGTCGTGATCGGCGGAACCTCCGCGGAGTTCGCGGTGGAGACCGCCAAGCTGGCCAGCACCCATTATCTCGACGGACTTCCGACGGGAGGTTCGATCACTGGACACGCGTTCCGTGATCTCGACCTCGAGGCCAAGGTGTTGTCACTGAGCCAGCAGACCGGCATCGGCGCGCAGTTCGGCGGCAAGTACTTCTGCCACGACGTTCGAATCATCCGCCTCCCGCGACATGGCGCCAGTTGCCCGGTTGCGATGGCCGTGTCGTGCAGCGCCGATCGCCAGGCCCTCGGCAAGATCACCGCCGAGGGCATCTTCATCGAGCAGCTCGAAACCGATCCAGCGCACTACCTGCCCGAGGTGGTCGACGAACATCTCGATGGCGAAGCCATTGCAATCGACCTCAATCGACCGATGGACGAGATCCGTGAAGAGCTCGGTCGCTATCCGGTCAAGACACGCGTGATGTTGACGGGACCGATGGTCGTCGCCCGCGACATCGCCCACGCAAAGTTGAAGGATCGTCTCGACGAAGGGCTGGGTCTTCCCGACTACATGCACGACTACTGCGTCTACTACGCAGGCCCGGCGAAGACACCCACCGGCATGGCCAGCGGATCGTTCGGGCCGACGACGGCCGGCCGCATGGACAGCTACGTGGCTGAGTTCCAAGCGGCAGGTGGGAGCTTTGTGATGCTCGCCAAGGGCAACCGCAGCAGTCAGGTCACCGAGGCTTGCGCAAAGTACGGCGGCTTCTACCTCGGCTCCATCGGTGGTCCCGCGGCCAGGTTGGCGCAGGACTGCATCACCAAGGTCGACGTGCTCGAATACGCCGAACTGGGAATGGAAGCCATCTGGAAGATCGAGGTACGGGACTTCCCCGCCTTCATCGTCGTCGACGACAAGGGCAACGACTTCTTCGAAATGGTCAACAAGCCTTTCAGCGGCACCCCGGTTCAGGTGAACTGACCGCGCTTCACGCTGATGCGTTTGGTAACTCAGGCCCCGTAGAGGGTCCTTCGGCTCCAAACGCCGCGATCGACGGTGTTACCCGATCGGCTACGCCAGCGAGACGAGGTCGAGCCATTCCTTGTTGAAGTAGTCGACCTGTCCGTCGGGCATCAACAGCACCTTGGTCGGCCGGAGATGTTCGACGAACTCGGTGTCGTGGCTGACGAAGATGACCGTGCCCTTCCACGCCGTCAACGAGTCCGTGACCGACTGGCGGCTCGGCGGGTCGAGGTTGTTGGTCGGCTCGTCGAGCAGCAGCAGGTTGTTGCGCCCGACCATCAACATCGCCAGCGCAAGCTTGGTCTTCTCGCCACCCGAGAGGGTGCCGCTCTCCTGATACACCTTCTCGCCGCTGAGGCCCATCATTCCCAACATGCCACGCAGTTGCGTCTCGGTGAGGATGACATCGTTCGGCACCGCGGCGCGAATGTTGTCGAGCAACGACGCATCCGCTTGAAGATTGTCGTGCTCCTGCGCGTAGTAACCGACGTTGACGTGGTGGCCGAAGCTGAAGATCCCCAGGTTGGCGGTTGTCTCACCTGCGAGGATGCGCAGCAGGCTGGTCTTGCCCGCGCCGTTGAGCCCGAGCACCAGCAGTCTGTCTCCGCGAGCAACATCGAACGAGACGTCCTCGAACACGGGGGGTCCCCCATAGGCCTTTGACAGACCGTGCGCGGAGACGACCGTCGCGCCACTGGCAGGCGGGTCGGGAAACCTCACGCGCAAGACGCGATCGCCCTTGCCGACGTGCACCCGTTGCGCCTCCAGCCGGACGATCTGCTTTTCCTTGCTGTGCGCCATCGCAGCCTTGGTTGCTTTCGCACCGAAGCGATCGACAACCGTTTGAAGACGGGCGATCTCCTTGGACTGCAACGCGGCCTTCTTGGCAAGGCGCTCCTCGTCGCGTGCCCGACCCATCTTGTACTGCGTATACGTGCCTTTGTATTCCACGAGATCGCCGACGGCGTCCTCCGCAGGTCGATCGAGGTGCAACACGCGTGTGATGGCCTCGTCGAGCAGTTCGATGTCGTGGCTGATCACCAGCAGCGCCCCGCGGAACGTGCGCAGAAACTGCAACAGCCACATCTTGGCGTCGATATCGAGGTGGTTGGTGGGCTCGTCGAGGAGCAGGATGTCACTTCCGGCGAACAGGATGCGGGCCAGTTCGACCCGACGCCGTTCGCCACCGCTCAGCACCCCGATCGGGAGCTCCAACCGATCGCCCTGCAGCCCGAGACCAGCGGCCATGGATCTGGCCTGGCTCTCGGCGCCGTAGCCACCCGACGTAGCGAACTCGTCCTGGGCGCGACTGTACCGGCCGACATTGCGCTCGCTGGCGTCCTCCTCCATCGTGAGCCGCAACTTCTCCAAGCGGATCAGTTCTTCGTCGATCCCCCTGCCAGATAACACGTGGGTGATTGCTGTGCGGCCGTCGAGAACGCCGGCGATGCGCGGATCCTGCGGCAGGTAGCCGAAGCCGCCCTTGCGTAGGATCTTTCCGCCCGTGGGTTCGAGCGCGCCGCCGAGAACTCGGAACAGGGTGGTCTTGCCCGCACCGTTGCGCCCGACCAGCCCGACCTTGTCGCGGGGCATGATGGTGAAGGACGCGCCGTCGATGATCTGGCGACCACCAACTTCCACCGAGAGCCCGTGCACCTGCAACATGGCCGTCCATCGTGGCGGGGAAAGGTCGAGTCCGCAACGCCACGCGTCGTACGATGGGTGGATGGAACTCGGTCTGCCGGCATCTTTGCACGGCGACCTCGCCCGACGGGCAGCTCCGGTCGCATGTGGCGCAGCGCTGGTCGCCTCCGCCGCTTTCGTCGCCAGCCACGACCCGAGCGCACCCGGCTCGCGATTCCCGGCTTGCTTGTTCCATCAGACCACTGGTCTGTGGTGTCCTGGCTGCGGCCTCACACGGGGTACCTACCAGTTGTTCCACGGCCACATCGGCGCCGCGCTGAGCAGCAACATCTTCACGCCCTTCGCGCTCGCCGCCATCGTCATCGTCTGGGTGGTCTGGCTACGCACCTCGTGGGGAGCCATGCCCATCCGGGTGCCGCAGCGCGCATGGCGATCACTGGCTCTCGCCATGCCGGTGCTGATCATTGTCTACGGCGTGCTCCGCAACCTGCCAGTCGATCCATTACGAGCACTGGCACCATGAAGCGCTACTACCAGGCGTAGGCCTCGGGAGCGGTGCCGCCAGGACCCGGAAAGATGGAGTCGATGGCTGCGAGCGTCGACTCGTCGAGCGACAGGTCGAGTGCGCGCAGCGAAGCTCCCTCGAGTTGGTCCATCGTACGAGGACCGATGATGGGACACGTCACGCCGTCTTGATGCAGCAACCAGGCCAACGCGACCGCAGCCGGCTGTTCTCCCAACTCCGCGCACAACTTCTCCCACTTCTCGAGCTGCGGTCGCAGCTGCTCGATCCGCTCGAGGCTTCTCTCCGAGCGCCGGCGCGATGTGGACTCTGCGTTGAGCACCCCTGCCAGTAGTCCGCTCGAGAGCGGGCTCCACGGGATGACGCCAACTCCGTAGTCGCGGCAGGCCGGCAGCACTTCGAGCTCGACGGTGCGGACCAACAGGTTGTAGTGGCTCTGCTCGCTGACCAGGCCGAGACTGCCGCGGTCCTTGGCCCGCTCGTTGGCCTTGGTGATGTGCCAGCCGGCGAAGTTGCTGCTGCCGACGTAGATGATCTTGCCCTGCTGAACGAGCGTGTCCATCGCCAGCCAGATCTCTTCCCACGGCGCAGCCCGATCGACGTGATGCATTTGGTACACGTCGATGTAGTCGGTTTGCATGCGTCGCAAGCTCTCGTCGCATGCTGCGCGGATGTGACGAGCCGACAGCCCACCATCGTTGGGCCAATCCGACATCTTTCCGTACAACTTCGTCGCCAACACGACCTTCTCGCGTCGGCCTCCGCCCTTCGCGAACCATCGCCCGAGAATCTCCTCGGTCGCGCCTCCTCCCTTCGTGCCGCCGTACCGGTTGGCGGTGTCGAAGAAGTTGATGCCGAGTTCGAGCCCCCGGTCCATGATGGCGTGCGATTCGTCCTCCGTCGTTTCGGGACCGAAATTCATCGTGCCCAGGCACAGCTCGCTGACCTGAAGGGCCGTGCGACCCAATCGTCTGTATTTCATCGTCTTATCCTCGCGCGTGGGTGCCGGCTCAGGTGTTGGGCGGAGGCGGCGGGATGGTTGTCACCCGCGGACGAGGAACGGTCGTGTTCGTAACCGGCGGGGGCGCTGTCGGTGGCGGCGACGTTGGCTGCGGGACCGTGGTTGCGGGAGGCGGCTGCGCCGGTTGGGTCGTCGGTGCGCCACCGCCACCCCCGCCGCCTCCGACCGTGGTGACAGTTGGTTGCTTGACGGTCGTGGTGGTTCCCCCGACCTTCTTCTTCGACGGCGTGTCGCTGCCGTTGACGCTGGCTCCGGAATCGTTGCTGAACGACGTGCTGAGGCACTTGCCGTCCTCCGATGGTGCCTCGCCCATCACGCCGGCGACGGTCGACGCCAACACCAATCGCCCGTCGTTGGTGAGATGATGGCCGTCGCCGCGCAGGATCTTGTCGGCTTCGGCCGCGGCGATCGAACCCCAGTCGACGACGTGCACGTTGGGGAACTCTGCACTGACCAACGTGATGGCATCGTTCACCTCTTGTCGGCTGTCGTCGAACAACGTGACGGTCAACAACACGACCGGGCTGGGCGACAGTCGCTGCACGATCTTCTCGAGCTGTCTGCGGTAGGCCTCTTGATCCCCGAGGTAGTTGGTGCCGAGGAACACATATGCCGCATCCCACTTGGCGGCGAGTCGCTTGTCGAGCACGTCATTGCCGAAGTCGACGAACCGACTCGGCTCGGCATCGACCTCGACCTGCCATCCGAGTGGCACGAGGGCTTGGCAGAGTTCGTCGCCGTATCGCTTGGCCGCCGATGCCGTGATCGAGTCGCCGATCATCAACAGCTTGTTGCCGGCCACCAAGGTCCCGATCGCTGGCTGCGATGGGATCGTTGTGGTGGTCGACGCGCTCGCCGACACCGTCGCGGCGTCCGTGGGAATCACCAACGCGTCGGGGTTGCCGACCGGGAGAATGCCGACACCGTTGACCATGGGGTCGTGTGAATCGGGGGGCGCAGACGCTGCAGCGGAACACGCCACCAGGAGGGCGCTGATCACCGTCAGTGTGACCTCGCGCCGCAACCTCATTCCTCCATTGAATGTAGCGATGCTCGATTTCGCAAGTCAGGCTGCACAAAACGTGCGAAAACCCCGATCAGCTGCGGGAACGCAACTCATCGCGGATCTCCGTGAGCAGTTCCACCTCGGTGGGGCCGGACAAGATGACGTCGGCAGGCCTGCGGATCTTGTTGTACGCCTTGATGGCGAGGAACAGCACCAGCCCGACGACGAGCAACGAAATGATCTGGGTCAATACAGCGCCGATCGAGATGACGGCCTGATCAGACTCGCCCTTCCGGACAGTGATGGTCAGGAAGTTGTCGAGGTTCGGCTTGCCGACGATCGCACCGATCAACGGATTGACGATGCTGTTCATGAACGCGTCGATTACCGCTTTGATCGCGAGCGCGAGAATGAACGCCACAGCAATCTCGACAAGATCGCCAGTGGCAATGAACTCCTTGAACTCTTTGAGAAAGTTCTTCATCGATGTTCCTTTCGGTGAGTCGTGTCCGCCGCCGGACAATTGAAGCAGGTCTGATCGTCGCTACGCGTCCGCCGCGCTGGGCGCCAGGCTCGCAAGATTGCAGGCATCCGGATTCGCCGCCTCGGCCGCCTCGACCTCGGCGACCGGCGACAACTGGGCGCCGGCTCGCCAAGCGTCGAGGTACGTCCATGGGTATATCTCGCCGCGACGCACTGCCCACTCGGTCGCGTCGCACGGCCACGAGATCCCGAAGTGCGTGTGGCACGCCGACTTCCTGGCGTTGCCTGTCTGCCCCATCACACCGAGCACGTCGCCGCCATCGACGACAGCGCCAGGCTTCGCTGCAACCGACGCGAGATGCGCGAAGTAGTAGCGAACCCCATCGTCGCCCAACATCGACACATATTCACCGCCGCGCGTCGCGGGATCATCTGCCTTCGGGTTCCAGGGATCGAAGCTGCGCGTCTCGTCGATCACGCCGCCGATCGGTGCGACCACCTCCGCACCACATCCGAACACATCCGTGGCCGGATAGTCGTGGTGACGATGGCCGTAGCTGACTTTCTTACCGGTGAACGGAAACACGTACTCCAGTGGCCGAGGAAGAGTCGTCGAGGTCGTCGTCGACGAAGCGCGCGGCAGAGTCGACGACGTTGTCGTCACCGAAGTCATGGGCGGCACTGACGATGTCGCAGGTCCGGTTGCACCTGATTCAGCACCCATGGCCGAGCACCCCGCTGTCAGGAGACACACGACGATCGCGTTCCGCAGGACCGGCATCGTTCGCCAGCCTGCCATGAGGGATCTACCGTTGGGCGCCATGAAGGCAATGGCCTGCCTGGCGATGTGCATTTCGATGTTGGCCGCCGGCTGCAACGTCGACGGTGATGGCTCCGCAACCGAACAGACGCTGGCGCCGCTGGGCACGCCCAGCAACACGGTGCCGCCCACCACGACGACGATCGTCGCCGCGACAGTCGCGCAGATCTCGACCAGCACGATCGCCCTGCCAGCGGGGGCATGCGTGTTCTCTGCACCCTCGCCCACGGCGGAGGTCACGTTCGAGATCGGCACCCGCCTGTACAGCGTCAATCCGGGCAATGGCACTACCACGTGCCTCAGTGAGTTGGCCCTCGAAAATGTCGGGCCCGTCCAGTGGTCACCGGCCGGCGACCGTGTGTTGCTCAACTCGGTGACGGTGTTCGATGGGTCGCAGGCCCTTCCCAGCGGATACTTCTCGACGAATACCCGGGTGACATGGTCGTACCCGAAGGGCAACGCGTTGATCGCGCCCGCGGTGGCCGACAACCACCTGCTCTGGCGAACTGCAGGCCAGCCCGAAACTCGAACCGACATCAGCTTTCTCGACCGCACCGACATCGCCGCCTATCACCCCGCTGGCAGGAACATCTTCGCCGCCGGTCAGTCAGCCGACGGCACCGCCGGCTTGTTCGTTGCGGGAAATCGCGGAGAAAATCCTCGCCTCATCGCCCAACTCGACCAACCCTCGACGGCGATCACCGAGATCAAGCCCGACCCATCGGGATCGCGCGTCTTCTTCGTTCACGACCACGGAACTGGCACGTCTCACATCCACTCGCTGGACATGCCGACCTTGACGCTCACCGATGTCACGCAGACGGTCGAGCCGGTCGCCGCGCTCACAGTCGGCACCACGGCCAATGCTCCGATCGCCTGGCGGGTGGGTGCGTGCACCGGTCTCACTCGCACACAGCAGTTCAACAGTGTTGCGGTGGTCGATCAGCCCGCGGCATTCGCCGCGCTGTCGACGGAGCCACTCGGTTGGCTCGATCCCCAGCAATTGGTGCTATCCGTCCGAGCCACAGGATGCACTGGGCAGAGCGACCTGTGGATCTGGAACATCGTCAGTTCGGCCGCGACCCCGTTGGTGACAGGCGTGGACACCGCCGCGATCCGATCGGTGTTGGCGACGTTCGGAGAAATGCCCGGCGACATCAACAACGCCGCGCCTGGTTGATAACGCTTCAGTGTGATTCGGTCGGGTCACGTTCAAGGTCTTCGAACCGGTCGATCATTCGCAACGACGGGAACGCGAACCACCACACACCGACGACGGCAAGCGTCGCTACGCCGCCGCCGATGACGGTTGCCGAGGTGCCAAAGGCTTGCGCCAGCATTCCGCTTTCGAACGCACCCAACTCGTTCGACGCTCCGATGAACACCGACTCCACGGCGAGCACCCTCCCGCGTTTCTCGTCGGGCGTCACCAACGGCACCAATGTGACGCGTATGAACACGCTGACCATGTCGGCTGCAGAGAGCACGACCAACGCGAGGAACGCCAGCAAGTAGTTCCTGGTGACGCCGAGCACGACGGTTCCGAGACCGAACACCGCGACGACGTACAGCAGTGTCTTGCCGACGTGTCGTCGCACGGGACGCGCGGCCATCACGAGGGCCATGCCCGCTGCCCCGAACCCCGGCGCGGCCCGTAACCACCCATAGGCAACGTCACCGACTCCGAGCCGGTCCTTTGCAATCACGGGGATCAATGCCACGGCCCCTCCGAACAGGACCGCGAACAGGTCGAGGGCGATGGCCGCGAGCAGCACGGGCGTGCGACGGATGAAGACCAGGCCTTCGATGGCGGTCCGCAAGGTCGGACGGTTGTCGGGGTCGGGCGGTAGCGGTTCGCGAACGAACGTCTGCGTCGACAGCACGATCAGGCTGCCGAAGATCAACACGGTCGACCCGAGGTATGCCACCCAAGGGTCGATGGCATAGAGGAAGCCTCCGATCGCGGGGCCGACGATGATCGAACCGGTCCACACGGCCGAGTACAGCGCGATCACCTTCGGGAGCGCACCGATGGGCGCGACCATCGGTGGCATTGCACGGGTCGCGGGGGCCTGGAACGCACGGGCAATGCCGAACGAGAACGCGATTGCGAACAGCGGCATGACAGAGGTCGGCTTGCTGAGTGCGTAGAACATCAGGGCGCCGGATGTGAACACCTCGGCCCCGACCGTGATCATCGCGATCGTCTTGCGATTGAAGTGATCCGCCAACGACCCCGTGACGAGCACGAGTAGCGCAATCGGCAGGAACTCGGCCAGTCCCATCCACCCGAGGTCCGACTTGCGACCCGTGATGTCGTACGCCTGCTTCAACAGTGCGGTGGCCTGCAGAGCGATGCCCGAGGTGAGGATCCCGTTGCTGATGAGCAGGCGACGAACGGGCGCGAACTGCCACACCTGTCGTGTGGTCATCGGCGAGGGGATTGCTTGCGGTGTGGACACGACGAACTGCCACCCTAATTGCACGTGCTACACAAGGCCCCATGGGTTCAGCTCCGACGATGGGTTCGCTCGCAACGGAAACTCGGTGGATGGATGCCACCGACCAGGCCGCTCTCGTTCGCCGTCGCGACGCCTCGCCGACCGAACTGCTGCAGGCCGCGATCGAACGGATCGAGACGATCGATCCACAGCTCAACGCGGTGATCATTCGATGGTTCGACGAAGCGCGAGACGCAGCGACGCGCCTTCCCGACGGCCCGTTTCGCGGCGTTCCATTTCTCTTGAAAGATCTGTGGGCCCACTTCGCTGGGCAACCGCTCACGAACGGCTGTGCCGCGCTGAAGGAGACGCTTCCGATCTCGCCGACTGACACGACTCTCGTCGGTCGCTTGCGCCAGTCGGGTCTCAACATCGCCGGCCGAACCAACAGCCCGGAGTTCGGCAGCCTGCCGACCACAGAGCCGGTCGCCTGGGGCCCGACGCGCAACCCATGGAACGTCGATCATTCCCCGGGTGGTTCCAGCGGCGGTTCAGCAGCCGCTGTTGCTGCCGGCATGGTGCCGTTCGCTCATGCAAGCGACGGTGGTGGATCCATCCGCATCCCTGCTTCGTGCTGTGGATTGGTGGGGCTCAAGCCGTCGCAGGGACGAATTACCCTCGGGCCCTTCCGAGACGAGAGCAATCTCGGTGTGGAGTTGTGCGTCAGTCGAACGGTCCGCGACACCGCGGCGCTGCTCGATGCAGTGCGCGGGCCAAGTGTCGGCGACACCGTGATTGCGCCCGCGCCGCAGAGGCCGTACATCGAGGAACTCGGCGTCGATCCAGGTCGGCTTCGCGTCGGGTTGCTCGACACTCTCCCGTTGGGTGGCGCGCTGCATGGCGATTGCTTTGATGCCGTGCGGTCGGCGGCCGCGCTCCTCGAGTCGCTCGGTCACCATGTGGATCACGGCTTTCCCGAGGCGTTGGCCAGCCGCGACTTCGGGCGCCGGTTCTCCGCGCTGTGGAGTACCAACATGGGCGTCTCGCTGAAGCGCATCGAGGATCAACTCGGTCGGCAGATGAACGACGACGACGTCGAATTGGTCAATCGCGCCCAGATCGAATTCGCGCGGAACTTCAGTGCAGTCGACTATGCGCTGGCATTGGCCGCGACGGTCGAGTTCCGGCGCAGCATCCAACAGTGGTGGGCCGACGGTTGGGACCTACTGCTGACACCGACCCTCGCTGAGCCACCCGCAGCGATCGGAACCTTCGCCAACAATGCCGATTCGCCGATGGCTCCGATGATCAGAGCAGCTGCGTATGTGCCGTTCACCCCGCCGTTCAATTCCAGCGGCCAGCCGGCCATCAACCTGCCGCTGCATTGGAACAGCGCGGGGCTGCCGATCGGCGTCCAACTGGTCGCCGGGTACGGTCGCGAGGACGTGCTACTGAGAGTGGCGGCGCAGGTCGAGACGGCCACTCCCTGGGCTCATCGGCGTCCGCCGGTGTGACCCGTCTGCGGCGTTCTGTTCCGGTTGTGTGACGAACTCTGCAGTTTGAAGACTTCTTGCCGAAGCTGAATCCATACAGCCCGCCAGAACGTCTATATGAATGTGACCGCCATGCACAGCACCCCATCGACCTCACCCATGGCCACAGCTTCTGTGGCCAGACCGTCATCGGTTTCGTTGATCCTGTTGGCATTGAAATCCGGGGTCGTAGCTGCACTCGTCGCCGCCCTGCTCGCCAGCCGCGTTCCCGAGCCGGTCATCATCGTCGGCGTGATCATTGCGGTGTCGTTGATGAGTTGGCGCACGCAGCTCGTACCAGCCCGAGTTCGTTCGCAGCACCGTTTCACCGTTGTGTCACGATGCGGCGATGGGTTCGTCACGATCGATTCCTCCGGCGCACACCACGCGGCACGACGCCTCGTGTTGGGCCGCCCCTCGAACTGACCAATCCTGTGTAGACCGCGGGCGGTGTGCCCGTGGGTGATGTCGCAAAGGTTCGCATCGGTTACGCGTTCGGCACACGCACACGTCTCAACGACGACGGCTTCGCAACGGTGGTCGATGCCCTCGAGCGACTCGGCTTCGACAGCCTGTGGCTCAGCGAACGAATAGGCGGCGACGCACCCGACCCTCTCGTTGGCATGGCGTTCGCCGCCGGCCGCACGAAGAAGCTGAAGTTCGGGATGAGCGTGATGGTGCTCCCCGGTCGCAATCCCATTGTGCTTGCCAAAGAGCTCGCGACATTGGATCGTCTGTCGAACGGACGGCTGCTGCCGGCCTTCGGCTTGGGAGTCGCAGATCCACACGAACAGCAAGCCTTCGGCGTCGAACGCGGTGCCCGCGCCAAGTTGTTCGACGAGGCGCTGGCCGTGCTGCGAGGGGCATGGGCCGAGGGCAACTTGACCCACCATGGCGACCAGTTCCACTACGACGATCTTCGGGTCCTGCCGAAGCCTCTGCAATCCCACCTCGACGTGTGGTTGGGAGGAATCGCAGCCTCGGAACTACGCCGCGTGGGTCGGCTGGCCGACGGATGGCTGCCGAGTTTCGTCACACCCGAGGACGCGGCTCGTGGCCGCGACGCGATCGAGACCGTGCTGGCCGAACACGACCGAACCATCGACTTCGACCACTACGGCGCGCTGATCTCCTACTCATCCGGAGCGATACCGCAGCCGGTCCTCGAACTGCTCGCAAAGCGGCGACCAGATCTTTCAGATCCCACTGCGCTGATTCCGCAGGGCTGGGATGCGCTGATGCATACGATCGACAAGTTCGTTGCCGTCGGCACGACCAAGTTCGTCATCTTGCCGATCGTGGAACCTGCATCGCCCGAGAAGTGGGTGGAGCACCTCGAACAGGCAGCGCCGATCGTGCTCGCCAGGCAGACATGACGAAACCTTCCGGCAGGGCAAAGTCTGCGGTGGCGCGGACGAAATCCTGGCCGGCGCCGAAGCCGTTGCCGACGAGCCGATCGATCTGGCCCACGCCGACTTCAATGACAGGGTGGGAGGAAGCAGCGGACGGCATGGCCGTCGTCACATCCATCGTGCGTGTCCAGCAGGTGCTGCTTGCGCGCGCAAGATCGGTCAACGGTTGCAGGTGCACCCAGCGAGCGTCACCAGCGCAGTGCAACTGCAACAATGATTTGACTTCCAAATAAACTGCCGAGATGCCTACCAACCGCGAAACATGGGAGCAGGCGTTCGGTTCATCGACTGTACGCGATGCCGACTTCACGACGATGTCGGGCATAGCGCTCGAACCGGTCTACGGCCCCGAGAGCGAATCGTCGGACGGCCCCTCCGACTACCCGGGACAGTTCCCGTACACGCGCGGGCCATACCCGTCGATGTATCGATCGAAGTTGTGGACCATGCGAATGTTCGCCGGGTTCGGAACCGCCGACGACACCAACTGGCGTTTCAAGGAGATCATCAAGTCGGGAGGTGACGGACTGTCGACGGCATTCGACATGCCGACGCTGCTGGGTATCGACTCTGACGATCCGATGGCTCTCGGCGAGGTCGGCAGGTGTGGTGTAGCCATCGACTCGCTGGCCGATATGGAAGACCTCTATGCGGGCATCGACCTCGACACGACGACGACATCGATGACCATCAACTCCCCCGCCGCGGTGATCTTCGCGATGTACGTCGCGCAGGCCGAGAAGGCCGGCGTTCCGCGCGCGCGACTCGGCGGCACGTTGCAGAACGACATCCTCAAGGAGTACCAGGCGCAGAAGGAGTTCGTGTTCCCTCCTCGCGCCTCGATGCGCCTCGTGCGCGACACCATCAAATTCTGCGCTGCCGAGATGCCGCGCTGGCACTCGATCTCGATCTCCGGCTATCACATCCGCGAGGCGGGTTCGACCGCTGTTGAAGAGCTCGCGTTCACCCTCGCCAACGGGTTCGCATACGTCGAGCTGGCGATGCAGGCCGGTCTGCCGGTCGACGCGTTCGCGCCGCGCCTGTCGTTCTTCTTCAACGCGCACATCGACTTCTTCGAAGAGATCGCCAAGTACCGCGCCGCACGTCGCGTCTGGGCACGCTGGCTGCGCGACCGCTACGGCGCCAAGGTCGAACGGTCCATGCAGTTGCGTTTCCACACGCAGACAGCTGGTGTGTCACTGACCGCTCAACAACCAGAGGTGAACGTCGTCCGCACGGCGATCGAGGCCTTGGCCGGTGTGCTGGGTGGTACGCAATCGCTGCACACCAACTCGATGGACGAGGCGATGGCACTGCCGACCGAGAAGACCGCGCGTATCGCGTTGCGCACACAGCAGGTGATTGCCCACGAAACCAACGTCGCCCACGTCGCCGACCCGCTCGGCGGTTCCTGGTACGTCGAGCACCTCACCGAGGAGGTCGAGCGACAGGCGGAGGAGCTGTTCTCCTATCTCGATCAACTCGGAGGCGGCTCCATGCTCGAAGGTGTGATCAAGGGCATCGAGGACAACTGGTTCCAGGGCAAGATCGCTGACTCCGCCTACGACCTCGAGCGACGCTTCAACACCGGTCGTCGCATCGTCGTCGGCGTCAATGCCTTCACCGAGGGCAGCGAAGAAGCTCAGATCCCACTGCTACAGATCACCAACGAGGACGAGACCCGCCAACTCAAGCGGCTCGAGCAGGTGCGGCAGTCACGTGACCAATCGGCAGTCGATGCCGCGTTGCGACGAATCGAAACGGAAGCCGCCGATCCGGAGGTCAATCTCATGCCCGCGCTCATCGATGCGGTACGCGCCTACGCCACACTCGGAGAAGTCATGGGATCGCTCGGAATCGTGTTCGGCCGTCACGTCGAAGTACCGACGATCTGATGAGCGTCTGATGCCGGGCCAGCGGATCCTGATTGCCAAGGTCGGCCTTGATGGCCACGACCGGGGCATCAAGGTGGTCGCTCGCATTCTGCGCGACGCCGGATATGAGGTGATCTACACCGGCCTGTTCCAGACGCCCGCCACCGTCGCCGCTGCAGCGGTCGACGAAGACGTCGACGCCATCGGGCTGTCGATGTTGTCGGGCGCCCACATGACCCTCGCGCCACTCGTCATCAGCGAGACGCGAGCACGCGGTGTCGACATCCCCGTGATCGTCGGCGGAATCGTGCCGGAGCCCGACATCGTCAAACTGAAGGAGATGGGCGTCGCGGCGGTGCTCACGCCCGGCGCGACCTCCGCGCAGATCGTCGCCGAGGTCGCCGCCGCGCTCGCGGCATACGCGTGAATGCATCACGCCTGTTTCGGCGTTCTGGCTTCTATCGTTGAACATTCACGAACGAGAGTCCAGACGTCATGACAGACCACGACAACAGTGGCCAAGGAGAAGATTCACCCGAGATCG
Organism: Ilumatobacteraceae bacterium; assembly: GCA_040006755.1. GTDB lineage: Bacteria > Actinomycetota > Acidimicrobiia > Acidimicrobiales > Ilumatobacteraceae > JAENVT01. The sequence goes on from JBDTWJ010000064.1 coordinate 15,625, forward strand.
CCGCAAGGGACGGGTTCGAGACTCTTGGTCTACGTCCCGAATTGTTGAAGACAATCATCGATCTCGGCTACGAAGAGCCGACGCCGATCCAACGCGAAACGATCCCCCATCTGCTTGCGGGTCGAGACCTCCTCGGGCAAGCAGCAACGGGCACCGGCAAGACCGCTGCGTTCGCGCTACCCGTCCTGCAGATGATCGATTCGTCGGCCAAGGTCGCGCCGTTCGCGTTGATCCTCGTACCGACACGCGAGCTCGCGATGCAGGTCAGTGAGGCCATCTTCCGGTATGGGCGCGAGCTCGGTGGCAAGGTCACCCCGATCTACGGGGGCCAGCCGATCTACCGCCAGTTGCAGGCACTCGACCGCGGCGTACACATCGTCGTGGCCACACCCGGCCGCGCGCTCGATCACATCGGCCGCGGTTCGCTTCGCCTCGACGCCATTCGCACCGTGATCCTCGACGAGGCCGATGAGATGCTCGACATGGGCTTCGCCGACGACATCGACTCCATCCTGCAAGCCACGCCCGACGAACGTCAGACGGTTCTCTTCTCGGCGACGATGCCTGCTCGTATCAATGCGTTGGCTCGCAAGTACCAGCGCGATCCGGTTCGCATCCAGATCGGCCGGGGCGATACCCAACCGGGTACCGCGCTGATCCGCCAGAGCGCGTACATGGTGCAGCGCTCGCACAAGCCAGCCGCGCTCGGTCGCATCCTCGACATCGAAGGGCCGAAGGCCACGCTGGTCTTTTGCCGCACGCGCATCGAGGTCGATCAACTGACAGAGACGATGAACGGCCGCGGATATCGCGCCGAAGCCTTGCACGGCGGAATGGATCAGCCACAGCGGGATCGGGTGATGGGTCGCCTTCGCGACGGCACCGCCGAGCTGCTCGTCGCGACCGATGTCGCGGCACGCGGCCTCGATGTCGACACGCTCACGCACGTGGTCAACTACGACGTGCCATCGGCCGCCGAGAGCTATGTGCACCGAATCGGTCGTGTCGGACGGGCCGGCCGTCAAGGCGTTGCCATCACGCTCGCCGAGCCCCGCGAGCAACGGCTGCTGTTCAACATCGAGAAACTCACCAAGCAGAAGATCGCCATCGAACGAGTGCCCACCGTTGCCGACCTGCGCGCTCGCCAGATCGAGCAGACCGTCACGTCCGTGCGCGAGGCGTTGGCATCGGACGACCTCGACGATTACAACGACGTGCTCAACGCTCTCGCCGGCGACCACAACATCCGCACCATCGCACTCGCCGCTGTGAAGTTGGCGCACGAGGCTGGCGGCGCAACCGTCGACGAGGCCGAGATCCCCGACTTCTCCCACAAGCTCGACCGCGTTCCTCGAACCGACCGTTCGGATCGTGGCGACCGTCCCGGTCAGAAGGGTCCGCGAGCATCGCCAGGTCATCGTGGCGGCGGAACCGCCGGAACCGCGTTCATCTACGTGGGCATCGGGCGCAAAGGTGGCATTCGTCCGGGCGACCTCGTCGGCCTGATCGCCAACGAGAGCAACCTCAGTGGTCGCGAGATCGGACCCATCAAGATCACCGAACAGTTCTCGATCGTGGGTGTACCTGAGGCGCGAGTCGACGACGTGATCACGTCACTGAAGGGCACGATGCTGAAGGGCAAACGGCCCAACGCGCGGCGCTATACCGACTGATTGCCGTCAGCACTCAGCCGCCACACGACCTCACCATCGACGACATCGTCGGTTGGTCGCAGCCCTGCGTTGGTAGCCACCTTGGCCGATGCCTCGTGACCGGGATGAATGTTCGCCAGCACCGATCGAATTCCTTGCCGATCGAGCCACTGCAACAGCCCGATCGTCGCCTCTGACGCGTACCCCTGTCTCTGCCAAGTGCTGCCGATGGTCCAGGCAACGGACGCCTGCGGCACGCTGTCAACGATCTCGATCGTTGCCTGCATCGCACCAACCGGGGCTCCGTCGACAACGCGTCGCACGGTCCAGTTGAGCCACTGCTCTGCATCGGACCCGGAGCCCCGGACCCACGATGCGTATCGATCGCGCAGGTGGCCAAGCGTGGCCGGCTCCCCACCCGTGAACTCGTGGAGCGCCGGATCCGCCAGCACCTCGACCATGTGGTCGGCGTCCTCGACGCGCAGAGGTTGCAACAGCAGTCGTTCGGTAGTGATCGTCGAGCGGTCGGTCACGTCGGCCATTTCCGAACGATAACTGTGCTCGCTTCGTAGACTCGTGTGCCATGACCGATCGACCGAGCGACGACGCAATCTGGGCATCAGTGGCCGACACATTGCGCAAAGCCGTGTTGCCCCACATCTCTGATCCGCAGGCCCGCACGGCCGCGACCCACCTCATCGGATTGGCGACCTACGCCAGCCGCCGTGGTCCCAATCCCATCCCCAACAGGCTCGAACAGTTGACGTCAGCGCTCGGTGGCGCCGCCGGCCAGGACGTGATGCGATCGTGCTTTGCCGTACTCGCAGATCCTCATCACAGCGCGCATGAAGAACTCCGTGAGATCCTCGAGCGTCACCTCGAGGAAGACATCGAATCTGAAGCGGCGCTGCTCGAAGCGCGCCGCGGGCAGGTGCCACGTGGATGAGGTTCGGCTTGCCGAGTTCCTCAGCGAGAAATCCGGAAAACCTGTTCAAGTGGTCGATTGGCGCCGGGTCGCGTCGAGCTACTCGAGGGTCAACTACGCGGTCGTCACCACAGTCGGCCGCTTCATCGTCAGAATCCAACAGGGCGACGCACCCGTCAGCTCCGCCAGTGATGAGTTTCAACTGATGCAGTCGCTGGCGGCGGCCAGCTTTCCCGTCCCGAAACCGCGATGGTCCGAGCCGACCGGCAACGTGCTGGGTCGACCGTTCGTGATCATGGAGCATCTCGATGCTCGACCCGTCGACGAGCAAGCGGTCGACCAAGCTGCTGCCACCGCGTTCGTGGCGACGTTGGCCCGCCTGCACCGTGTCGACGCGGCGTCGCAATTGCCTGCGGTCGATCCTGCTCAGGCAACTCACATCCAGATCGAGCGGTGGCGAGCTGTCGGCAAGTCTGTTGGCGGCCCCCGTGTGCCCGTGCTCGATGCTGTCGAGATCTGGCTGCACCAAAATGCCCCGCTCGACAACAAGGTCGCGCTCGTTCATGGCGCGCCTCGGCCCGGCAACATCTTGATGGCCGATGGAGAGTTCATCGCTCTCACAGATTGGGAGACGGCGCACATCGGCAACCCTGCCGAAGACTGGTCGTACAACCTGGCCACGCGGGTCCCCGTGGCGTCGCGCCAGCTGTGGCTGAACCTGTTCGAGCGCGAAGCAAGCTTTCGTCTCAGCACGGCCCAGTGGACCTATTGGGATGCCTTCAACATGTACAAGGCCGCCTGCATCAACCGAGTCTGCCTTGCGCTGTTCGAGTCCGGGGCCGACTACACGCCGGCTCAAGCGATTGCCGGAACCGCCGAGTACCACGGCTTCCTTCGACGCTTGATGAAGGTCATCGAGTAGAGAAATGCCTGTCGTCCCTCGCGAATCTTTCATGTGCTAGTTCGACATGATCTCTCGGAGAATACCATTGACTATAGTTGTATTCGGGATGTAAACGAACTAGTGTTCGATTTGTGGAGGAGCGAGAGGTTGTCGAATTGGTGCGGCGGTTGGCTGCTATCGACT
>JBDTWJ010000065.1:0-18790 GCA_040006755.1 Ilumatobacteraceae bacterium
GCAGCGCCGCATGACCGGCGGAGCCGCCGAACCGCTAGTCAGAGCTCGACAAACCCGGGACTACTGCGCGCACGGACCCTGGCGCGTCCCGCGATGTGTTGATCGAGGATCTCGGCGCCTCATCAGGCCGAATTAGATGACTTCGAAGTAGCGGTCGAGCTCCCAGTCGGTGACGGCGTCCAGGAATCGATTCCATTCGTATTGCGCGGTCAGGCCGTACTGCTCGGCCACGGTTGGGCCGAACGCCTCGGTGACGAACGGGCTGGCGATGAACGCGTCGGCGGCCAGACCGAGGTGCTTCGGGAATGCCCTGGCCTCCTGCTGGTATGCGTCGCCGGTGCGGGGTGCTCCCGGGTCGGTGCCTGAGGCCATCCCAGCCCGCGCAGAGGCGATGACACCGGCGACCGCGAGGTACGGGTTGACGTCGGCACCAGGGACGCGCCATTCGAGACGCAACGACCCTGGCGCAGTGCCCAACACCCGGCACGACACCGTCCGGTTGTCGTAGCCCCACGTGGCCCCGTTGCCAGCGAACTCGCTCGAGTTGGTACGTCGGTACGAGTTGATCGTCGGCGCGTACCACGCCATCAGTGGCGCGGCGTGTTCGAGCACGCCCCCGATGGACGAACGCATCATCGCTGACATGTGGTCTGGCGCGGCTTGATCGTGGAACGGCCGCCCGCCGGACTGATCGCGCAACGACAGGTGCACATGGCACGACGAGCCCACCTCACCCGCGTTGGGCTTCGACATGAAGGTGGCCGACATGCCCGCTTGCGCGGCGACGTCCTTCACCGCGAGCTTGAAGATCGTGTGCCGATCAGCCATGCCGAGCGCGTCGCCGTAGGTGAGGTTGATCTCCCATTGCCCCATGCCCCATTCGCCTTGACTCATCTCGACTTCGAGGCCGCTCGCATCGAGGCATGATCGCAACCGCCGGAAGAAGGGCTCCCACGAGTTGACCTGCTGCACCGTGTAGTCGGCGTGGATGATGGTGGTCGGCTTGCGGTCCCGGTACCCACGGCGGCGCAGGTCGTCGAGACCGTCTTGATACAGGTGGAACTCGAGTTCGGTGCCGACGTCGGCGGCCAAGCCGTCGGCGGCCAGTGCCTCGATCTGGCGACGCAAGATGTGTCGTGGGGCGATCTCGACCGGCGCTTGGTCATGCTCTTCGACGATGTCGGCCAGCACGATGGCGGTGTGTTCGAGCCATGCGGCCGGACGCAGGGTGGTGAGGTCGGGGATCAGCAGGAAGTCACGCCACCCGGTGTGCCATCCGGTGTACGGCACCTCCAGCCCGATGTCCTGGGCGACGTCCCATCCGAACGTGCACGACGACACGGCGACGCCACGCTCGACGAACTCGGACAGCTTGGCGGGGGTCAGACGCTTGCCGATCAGGCGACCGGCCATATCGGGCGCGGCGACGATGACCGTGTCGTAACCCTGTGAGCCGAGGTCGGAGAAATCGAGCGCACTCATCGCGTCAACCATCCGCCGTCGACCGGCAGTTGGATGCCGGAGATGAACGAAGCGGCGTCGGACAGCAGGAACGTCACGGCATTGGCCACGTCCTCTGGCTCACCAACTCGATCGACGAGAAGACGCTGGCGCATGAACGCCATCGCTTCAGGTCCGGTGATGTCGCCACCGCTGAACCTCGTGTTGATCGGGCCGGGCGCCACGGCGTTGACGCGGATCCCCTTCGACGCCAGCTCGACGGCAAGCGCCTTCGTCAACATCGGAACGCCTCCCTTCGACGCGTTGTAGTGGGGTTGGCAATGGCCCGACGACGACACGACGACGGCAGCCTCGACGGTCGAGAGGTTGACCATCGCTCCTCCATGAGTCATCGATCGCGAGGCGACCTGAGCGACGATGAACTGTCCCTTCAGATTGATGTCCACGACGAAGTCCCACTCGTCGTCGGTCAGATGATCGAGGTCGCTCATGGTGACGACGCCTGCGTTGTTGACGACGAGGTCGAGTCCCCCGAACCGCCCGACGGTGCCGTCGACCGACGCTTCGACCTGGGCGCGCACGCGTACGTCGCAGGCGAACGCTACAGCTGAGCCACCATCGTCTTCGATCAGCAACATTGTCTCAGCAGCGGCGTCGACGTTGATGTCGAGGCACGCAACAGCCGCACCGTCGGAGGCAAGGCGACGGGCGATGCCGCGACCGATGCCGGATCCCGCCCCGGTGACGAGCGCGACCTTGCCCTCGTGGCTGATGATCATGGTGCTCCTTTCGCAGCCGCGAGCCTGGGCTCAGCGGGCAGTGCGAGATCGCGCACGACCGTGCCGCCAGTCGCCCCTCGCATTGAGGTCGACAGTAGACCAATGATGGCGAGTACCTTGCACGCAAGCCGATGACGTCCACACCGACACCTCTGCGCCCCGATTCGGTGGTCGAGCTCGACATCGTGTCGCACGACGTCTACGAGCGGGGTGTGCCGCACGCGGCCTACGACCGGTTCCGTGTCGAAGCGCCGATCGCTTGGGTCAACGAGGGACCACACAATGGTCACCACGGTGGCGGCTTCTGGTCACTGACGCGCTGGGCGGATGTCGTCGACGTGCACAAGAACTGGCGCAACTTCTCGAGCGAGTTGGGTGGCACCGAGATCGAGGAGTTGGCTGCCGACGCATTGGTAGCGCGCAAGACGATGCTCGAAACCGATCCACCGCGACACACACGCCTTCGGCAGCTGGTGAACCCGGCCTTTGCCAAGCCGACGATGGAGCGGTACGCGACAACTGCGGAGACATTGGTCGACTCGCTGCTTGCCGACGTCGTGGGGCGTGGTGCGTTCGATGTCGTCGAGCGGCTGGCTCGCGAGCTCCCGATCAGAATGCTGGTCGAGATCCTCGGGGTGCCGCTGCGTGACGCGCCCCAGCTGTTCCATTGGGCCGATCAGATCGTCTACAACGCCGATCCCGACTTCGCCGACATCGTGTCTGATCGGGTCGACACCGACCCGTACCGGTTGCTGCCGTTCCGGAGCCCGGTTTCGATGCAGGTGTTCGAGCACTTCGAGCGTTTGGCGGAAGCGCGTCGCCGAGACCCTGCCGCCGACGTCATCACATTGCTCGCCGATGCCGTCGTCGACGGGGTGCCACTGACGGAGCGCGAGCGCGGCACCTTCTTGCTGCTCCTTTTGATCGCCGGCAACGAGACAACGCGCCATTCTCTGACGCAGGCGGTCATCGCCTTCGCGGAGCATCCCGAACAGTTCGCACGCCTGCGCGACAATTCGGCATTGCTCGACACCGCTGTCGAGGAAGTTTTGCGGTGGGCGTGCCCGCAGGTGCACTTCCGGCGAACGGCAACTGTCGACACCGCGATCGCAGGCCAGCTCGTCGCCGCGGGCGACAAGGTTGTCACGTGGTACATCGCCGCGAACTTCGATCCCGTCCAGTTCCCCGATCCACATCGCTTCGATATCGGTCGGGCGCCGAATCGGCACGTCACGTTCGGCGGCGGTGGGCCGCACCTGTGCCTCGGCCAGTGGATGGCCCGGCTGGAGGTCCGAGTGTTCCTGCAAGCACTGGTTCGCGACGTGGCATCGATCGAACTCGCAGGATCGGTCGAGCGAGTGCGCAGCAACTTCATCAACGGCATCAAGCGCTGCCCGGTCGAGCTGCGAGCAAGATGAATCTAGGCCACCGCGGCTATGTAGCGATCGGGTCGCACGAGCACGGCGCGACGTCCGTAGGTTGCGTTCGGATCGACGACCACTGGCCGACCATCCGGCGCGGCGAAGTCATCGTGCTGCGTCACCCACACCCACCCATGCGGCAGGCGATCGTCGAGACGATCGGGCTGCGGCACGAGGTGACCGACCGGGAAGTCGTGGCCGAGATCGAGCCCAGGGAGCCGCGACCATTGGAATTCCTCGGGGACGACCGAGGTCGATGGCATCTCTGCGGGTTGCAGAGCAGCCGACGAGTGAGACGGATCGGCGGCGAGCCGGCTCAACATGTCGCCTGCCTCGATCGACAAGCGAGTGACGGCCTCGACGTGCGGCCGCCGTTCGGCCTCATACGAGTCGAGTAATCGGTCGGCCGCTTCACTGTCAGTCGCCGTGTCCAGCATCTCGGCCAACTTCCACGCCAGGTTCACCACGTCACGTACGCCGCTGCACATGCCCTGCCCCATGAATGGTGGCATCTGATGAGCGGCGTCGCCGGCGACGAACACGTTGCCCACCCGCCACCGATCGGCGACGAGCGCGTGGAACCGGTATGCGACGGCGCGCACCAGATTGGCATTGTGGGGTGCGACGTGCCAGGGAGCCAAGAGCTGCCATGGATCAGGAGTCGGTTCGTCGTCGTCCAGATGGAACTCCCAGCGTCGATGACGACCGTGCGACGGAACGAACGTAGCCAGGCGTTCAGGGTCGCACACTTGTTGAATGATCGACGGCAGTGCAGGCGAAGCAGTGTCGTGCATCATGACGTCGACGACCAGCCAGCGTTGATCGAAGCCGAGGTCGATCAACTCCGCGCCGAGCTGACCGCGCACCACGCTGCCCGCGCCATCGCAACCGACGATGAATCGTCCGATCTCGAGGAGCTCGTCGATCGGTGGAGCCTCGTGTCCGAGCTGCACCTCGACGTTGGCGAACCGCGACAGTCCGTCGCGCAACATCGCGTCGATCTGCGGCTGGATGAACACGTAGTCCTCGTGCCAACCGAGCAACGGCGCTCGTTCGACACCTTCGAATGTGAACAGGCGGGCACCGGTCTCATCGACGTACTCCATGCCGGCCGACTCCGACAGCAGCTCGTGCAGTTCCCGTTCGAAACCCAATCCTTGGAAGACCCTGGCGATCTCGGCGTCGAGATGGCACGCCCGCGGCTGCGGGTATGGCTCAGCCGATCGTTCGATGATCAAGGTCTGCAGGCCGCGCTGTCCGCAGAGATTGGCGAGGGTCGCACCGGTCGGTCCCATGCCGACGACGACCACGTCAAACGCCGTCTTCACACCGGCGAGCGATCGGTCCAGACCGTGGTGCCCCACGTGATCGCCAGCAACGTCGTGTCGCGGCCGGCCATGGCGCCGTGCCAGTGTGGTTCGTCCGCCGGGCACACCACCAACGTGCCGGTCGCCAGCGCGACCGCGCCGTCGGATTCGGTTCCGACGCGGGCATCGCCGCTGACGACGAACAGCTGCTGGCCGCCCGGGTGCGAGTGCCAGAATGAGACGGCACCGTCGTGGAAGTGGACGAAGGCGGTGTCGGGTTGGTCGACGCCGGCATCGCCGCCCGGTGCGGTGTGCAACATCTCGAGGTCGACTGCGCCGGTGAACTGGCCGCCGTAGGCCGTGGTGCGATCGCCGCCGCTGATGACCTTCATCGAACTATCACGCGATTGCGCATCGTGCCGACCCCGCTGACTGTGGTCTCGATGACGTCGCCGTCGAGCAGGAACCGTTGCGGGGTCCGCGCCTCGCCCACACCGCCGGGTGTGCCCGTCCAGACCAGATCACCTGGACCGAACGTCATGAACCTGCTGAGCCAAACGACCAATGCGGGAATCGAGAAGATCAGATCATTGGTGTTGGCCGACTGCATGGTCTCACCACCGACTACGCCGGTCAGCTCGAGCGCGTCGCGGTCGTCGAGCCCGTCGGGCGTCACGAGAAACGGGCCCGTCGGGCCGAACGTGTCGTAGCTCTTGGCGATGGTGAACTGCTTGATGGGCGGACGGAACTGCTCGCCGCGATCCGAGATGTCCTGTCCGCACGTGACACCTGCCAGATAGCTCCACGCGTCGGCCTCGGTAGCGCCCTTGCACGTGCGGCCGAAGACGATCACCACCTCGGCCTCGTAGTCGATCTCGCTCCGCCCGGCGGGCGCGATGACATCGTCGAACGGGCCGCACACACAGTTGTTGGTCTTGCCGAACAGGTGCGGCTCCGTGGGCAGATCGCGTCCCGACTCGAGAGCGTGCGTGCGGTAGTTCAGTCCGACACCAAGTCCCTTCGGAGGTCGCGGAACCGGCGCGCCCAGGCCAGCCTGATCGAGCAGTGGCCAGTCGTCGGTGACGATCGATGCCGCTACGTCGTCGAGCATCGGGTGGTTGGCCAGGTCGACGTAGACCGCCGGATCGCTGCCAAGACGGCTTTCGGTGGCCCGTTCGATGTCGATTGCTCGATCAGCGCCGGAGGCATCGGTCATGACGAGGACAGCGTGTCCGTGGAGGTTGGCGAATCGCATGAGCACTGCTTAGCCGACGGCGTCCGGTCCGAACGCCCCGAGAGTTTGCAGCAAGTAGAAATCTGCAGCTACTGTGCTTTCATGTCTGTTGACCCGATCCAGCTCCTTCGGCAACAGGGATTCAACGTTACCGCGCAGCGCTTGGCCGTGCTGCGTGCTGTGGCGGGGCGGCCTCACCTCACGGCGGAAGAAGTCGTCGATATTGTCAGGGCCGACATCGGTACCATCTCGCACCGCGCCGTGTACGACGCAGTCGGCGTCTTGGCCGACGTGGGTCTGCTTCGGCGGATCCAGCCTTCCGGGTCGGCGGCGCGCTACGAGGATCGGGTCGGAGACAACCATCACCACCTGATCTGTCGCGCCTGCGGCCGCATGGTCGACGTGGACTGCGCTCGCGGGGCCACGCCGTGCTTGACTGCGGTAGACGACGCGGGCTACGAGATCGACGAGGCCGAGGTCATCTACTGGGGTCGCTGTCCCACATGTCTGCAGGCAGCTGAGGGCCTCGTGAGGTCTGAGCATTCACTGACGAAGGCAGCCACATCTTCAATTCCAAATCACGCATCGAGGAGAGAGCAATGAGCAACGAAGAGCACGGCACAGTTACCACCAGCGACGAGCCGACCACGGCGACGTGCCCGGTGATGAACGCCCAGCAGCTCGCTGTTGGGATGACGGCCAACGACCATTGGTGGCCTCACAGCTTGAACCTGAGGGTCCTGCGCCAGAACCACCCTCAGGCCGATCCCATGGGAGCCGACTTCGACTACGCCGCCGAGTTCAACAGCCTCGACTTCGATGCGCTGGCGAACGATGTCGATGCACTGATGACCCAGTCGCAGGAATGGTGGCCGGCTGACTATGGACACTACGGACCGTTCTTCATCCGGATGACGTGGCACGCGGCCGGCACCTACCGCATCGCCGATGGCCGTGGCGGTGGCGTCAGCGGCGCTCAGCGCTTCGCACCGCTCAACAGCTGGCCCGACAACGTCAGCCTCGACAAAGCCCGGCGGCTGCTGTGGCCGATCAAGCAGAAGTACGGTCGTAAGATCTCGTGGGCAGACCTGCTGATCTTCACGGGCAACCGCGCCCTCGAAACGATGGGCCTCACGACGTTCGGTTTCGGCGGCGGCCGTGCCGATGTCTGGGCGCCCGAGGAAGACGTCTACTGGGGTCCGGAGCGCGTGTGGCTCGAAGATCAGCGCTACAGCGGCGACCGGGAGCTCGCGAATCCGCTCGGCGCCGTCCAGATGGGTCTGATCTACGTCAATCCGGAGGGCCCGAACGGCAACCCGGATCCGATGGCTTCGGCCCGCGACATTCGTGAGACGTTCCTTCGGATGGCGATGAACGACGAAGAGACGGTCGCATTGATTGCCGGTGGGCACACGTTCGGCAAGACCCACGGCGCAGCAGACCCCGACAAGTACGTGGGTCCCGAGCCAGAGGGTGCTCCCCTACATCAGCAGGGACTTGGCTGGAAGAGCAGCTTCGGGACCGGCAAGGGTGGCGACGCGATCTCGAGTGGGTTGGAGGGCGCGTGGACCAACAACCCGATCCGGTGGGACAACGGTTTCTTCGAGAATCTGTTCGCGTACGAGTGGGAGCTGACGAAGAGCCCGGCCGGTGCGCAGCAGTGGACCCCCAAGAACCCCGAGGCGAAGGACACGGTGCCCGACGCACATGATTCGTCGAAGCGCCATGCCCCGATGATGGCAACGACCGACATCGCGTTGATCACTGATCCGGTCTACAAGGAGATCTCGAAGCGGTTCTTCGAGAACCCCGATCAGTTTGCCGACGCGTTCGCGCGTGCGTGGTACAAGTTGCTGCACCGTGACATGGGGCCCGTCATCCGCTATCTCGGCCCGTGGGTTCCCGACGAGGAGCTGTTGTGGCAGGATCCCGTTCCCGCTGTCACGCACGCGCTTGTCGACGACGCGGACATTGCCTCGCTGAAGGGCACGATCCTCGACTCGGGGATGTCCGTCCCCCAACTGGTCTCGGCGGCGTGGGCATCGGCGTCGACGTACCGTGACACCGACAAGCGCGGTGGAGCGAACGGGGCCCGGATCCGCCTCTCGCCGCAGGCCGAGTGGGATGTCAACGTGACGTCCGGCGTGTCGCGGGTGTTGTCGACTCTCGAGGGCATCCAACAACAGTTCAACGGTTCCCAGACTGCAGGGAAGGCCGTCTCATTGGCCGACCTCATCGTGTTGGGCGGCTGCGCGGCGGTCGAGAAGGCGGCGAAGCTGGCCGGCCACGACGTGCACGTCCCCTTCTCGCCGGGGCGTACCGATGCCACGCAGGAGCAAACCGATGTCGTGGCTTTCGCCGTGCTCGAGCCGACGCACGACGGGTTCCGTAACTACCTCCAGAAGGGCCACGATCTCGCTGCGGAGCACCTGCTGGTCGACAAGGCGTTCATGCTGACGTTGTCCGCCCCGGAAATGACCGCGCTTGTCGGCGGTCTGCGGGTCCTCCGAGCCAACGCTGGGCAATCCGAGCACGGTGTGTTCACCAACCGACCGGAGACCCTCACCAACGACTTCTTCGTGAACCTGCTCGACATGGGGACGGAGTGGAGCGCGACCTCGGAAACCGAGGACGTGTTCGAGGGTCGCGGTCGATCGAACGGGGAGGTCCGCTGGACCGGCACCCGCGCCGACCTCGTCTTCGGATCGAACTCCGAGCTCCGCGCCCTCGCAGAGGTCTACGCGACCAACGACGCCGAGCAGAAGTTCGTCGGCGACTTCGTGGCTGCGTGGGACAAGGTCATGAATCTCGACCGTTTCGACCGTGCATAGTTCGAGGGCCCTGATGTGATCGACACATCGTGGGCGTCGATATGGTCCGGCTCGGCCCATTTCGGCGCCCGCGGTCGAACTTCGATCGGCGCGGCTAGGCGGGACCGAAGACGTGCTCGTGGTCGTACTCGAGGGTGATGCGTCCTCGGTAGGAGACGACGATTTGTTCACCGCCGTTGGTGAGGATGACGCAGTCGATGTCGGTCTCGCAGTTGATCGGTTCGAGGTGAGTGCTGATGTGACCAATGTGGGCAACCGTCCATCCATTGGTCGGTGCAAGCGAGCGGTAGAAGTTCAGGAACTCGTCGTTGTCCCGCACGGAAGCCGTGTACGTGTAGTAATCGACACCGATGCCGTGGGTGTACCGGATCAATTTTGACAGCGATGATCCAGAAGGCAGGAGGCCGCCGAATTCGACTCCGAGGTCGAGTGCCTCTGTCATCGGCACGAGCTCGGGCGGCAACGTGATCTCCGTGAGCTGGCCGACGAACGACAATGCCTCGGTGACTTCATAGACCCGATTGGGTGAGGATTCCTTGGAGTGCGACGACAGCACGTAGTTGCCGTCTTGGGCGAGATAGAAATCACCCTCAACAGCGGGAGCCGGGTTCTCCGCGGTGAACGAGCCATAGCTGGCGAGGTCGGTTTCGTCGAACACGAAATGGTTGGCCGGGATGCCCTCAACGTCGGCTTGACCATCGAAGTCGGCGGTCGACACCCCCGCCACAGTTCCCGAAATCAAGTCGAGGCGGTCGGTGTAATCCGGTGCGTCGGAGCTTGCTGATTCATACAGATACCAGTCGCCGAAGTTGTTCTCCTCGTAGGAACGGCCATTGATGAGATAGTTGCGCGTACCACCGGGGGTCGTGCCGTCGGATGCGAAGGTCGCCAGCTTGTACACGCTCAGCGGATCGTTGATGTATCCGGAGGTTGTGACGGTCTCGGTCAATTGACCGCTGTTCGTGTTGGCGACCGTGACGGTGACGATGAAGTTCGGCAATGTCATGTTGCTACCGATCGTCTGCGGGTCGAAGACGGGTGGCCCAGGGGGCAGGGTTGGTACTGCTGTGGTCGGTGGCGACGTCTCTATCGGCTGCGTGGTCGACGGCTGAGAGGTCTCGATCGATGGCGCAGCCGACGAAGCGCTGTTCGACGCTTTGGTGTTGTCAGACGACTTCGAGTCCGAACCGCAACTCGTCAGGAGCAGACCCACCAGCCCAACGGTGACCGTCGCTTTGGCGCGGAAGGTTTGCAGATTTTTCATCGATGGACCCTCGATCGTGCTCGTCGTCGGAAACCTACACGGACGTCGAGAGTCGCACGTCCATTCACCCCCACAGTCGACCGGGCTTCGAGGGCGGAACGGGCCAAGGTGGAGACCGAGGGCTGGGGAGCCCGGCTTCTGTCCTACGAGGATGACGACGGGCAGTGGGCGGGTGGAGCGTTTCTTCCGAGCGGCTTCACCTCCAGCGAGTGGCAGGAGGACGGTCAGCCGTGGACGGCGACCGCATTTTCCTTGTCGCAGCTCCGCGAGTTTGGTCTCGATCCCTCGTCGGATCGGGCCAAACGAGCTGTCGAATTGATCGGCGCCAACTCACGTTGGGACCACGGTGACGAGCCGTACTGGGAAGGGGAAGTCGAGGAGTGCATCAACGGCCGGGTCGTTGCCGATGGCGCCTACTTCGGGGTCGACGTCTCGTCGATCGTCGACAGGCTCGTCGGCGAACGACTCGACGACGGCGGTTGGAACTGCGAGCGGGCAAACGGTTCGATCCGCTCGTCGTTCGCCAGCACGATCAACGTGCTGGAAGGTCTCCTGGAGTACGAGCGGGCAACCAGGGGCACGTCTGCATCCCGGGAGGCGCGTCAGTCGGGCGAGGAGTATCTCCTTGGCCGCCACCTCTTCCGACGCCTGAGCACGGGTGAGCCGGCGGACGAGCAATTTCTTTCCCTCGTGCATCCGGACCGCTGGCACTACGACGTCCTCCGAGCACTCGACTACTTCCGGTCTGCCGCCCTGTTGACCGCGGCCGCCCCCGACCCGCGGCTCGGCGAGGCGATCGACCATATTCGTTCCCGACGCTTGGACAATGGCACCTGGCCTCTTGATTGGAGCCCGAAGGGGCGGGCGTGGTTCGACGTCGATGACGGCAACGACAAGCCCTCACGATGGGTGACCCTGCGGGCGACGCGGGTTCTCCAATGGTGGGAGGGCGAGCGCCGCGTCCGCTGACGAAGACCACCCCCGGTGAGTGCCAATGTCACCAAATGCTCTCGAACCTCACAGCGGTCATCCGCCGGTCACGACCTGAGGGTCGTAACCGCACACTCTCTTGCCGTAGCCGTTGATCAGGTTCGCCGCAGGGGTCATCGCCGACGCCTGCGCGGCCACGGCGCTGATGTCATGTGCCAAGTACAAGCTCGCGTACGTCGCGAAGGTTGCCAACGCGTCGTGAAGCTCGGCGGGCTCGACCCGCTGCATCGCCGCCATCCTGGCGAGGTACTCGGTGAAGAACGCGTCGCGAACCGTGAACGTCGGCTCGGCGGCCTCGGCCATGATGGACTCCAAGTTGGCGAGCGACCAGTTGGCGAAGTCGATGAACAGCGAGCAGTAGCCGCTGGAGTTCTTCGGGCTGGACGACGCCGGGACGGTCGACAACGGCTCGGGAGGCCCGTGATAGGTGACCGAGATTGTTGTGAACGTTGATGAGTCGAGCAGCGACGCGACCTGTTCGCTGCTGCTGCCGACGGCTTCGGCAACCAGCTTCAACAGATAGTCTCGAATGATCTTCGGCACGATCCGCAGGGCTTGAGTCGCGAGGTCGTTGGCGACTCTCATCAGCGTTTCGCGAAGCTCGGCTATCTGGTCGCGGCGAGCCGATGCCGTGATCGTCACGTTGCCTTGTTGCGGTTGACCTGTCTCGGCCTGTGCCGCGCTCTCCAATCCGGTCACGAGTCCGAGGCGAGCGATCACGCCGCCTGACGAGTCCTTGTGCAACTTTGTTTCCTTCGGAAACTGGTCCTCGCTCTCCTCCATCAGTCCCGGCGAGAACGTCGAAACCTTCCACGTGACGATGGCGTTGACGGGTAGCAACGACGGCAGATCGACGCCAGCGGTCCTCGCACAGTCGACGACCCAGGTGGGCCAGTCGTTGTCCGATCCGACCACGATTGCCTTCGCAGTCACGCTGTCGTACACCTTGTCGGGTGCGATGCCTTTGATGGTGTTGCTCGCCTCGGGGGTCAGCTCCAGCTTCCACGGCCTCACCGCGGCGACGAACTCGCCGATCAACGCTGCCGCGGCGGCGATCTCGGCGACGAAGCTGAGCACTTGATCGAGGACGTACTCGATGCCGTCGACCAGGAGCGTCTTTGCCGCGCCGATGACGAAGTTGAGAGTGCCGACGACGACATCCGTCAAGCCCTGCAGCAAGTCGTTCAGGAAGCCGGAACCGGTGTCACCGACTTTCCCGGGCGGAATGTGGATCTTGGCGAACAGGCTGTCGACCGCATTGAAGATCGACTTGGTCACGTCGCTGCAGATTCCGCCGCCACGAGCAAGGCGACTCGGCGTCATAGCCGTGTTGATGAGGGAACTACTGCGCAGGCTGCCGGCAGGTGCGACGTCGGCGGTGAACGCCTTGTCAGCGTCGGCCGCGAAGAGCATGAGCACGAGGGTGGGGAACACCACTCCGTCGGGATGCGTCAGGTCTTGGCCCTCTATGAGAGTACGGGCGAATTCAGCAGCGGGCGTCTGCACGCCGCGTACGTATCCCGCGAGAACAGCGGACATCGGTATGCCCGACGGTGGTCCGCCTCCGGCCGCGTCCAGCACCTCTCCGCGTAGGCCACCGTGCGTCGCTGCTTCGGAGGCCATGAACTGAACCTGACCGCGAGTCAACGTGAGGGTGGAGCCCGATGAGATCGGGGCTGGCGCATCGATGATCGTCACACCGACATCCGAGAGCACCGCCGTGACGGTCGTATCAGCAACACGTTGCGCGGTGGTCGATGATGCAGGATCAGTAGTGGCCGGGGCGGAACCGAACGACGACGTCGCGGTCGCACCCGGTTGTGCCGCGCTGCACGCTGGAGCGAACAACGCGACTATCAGCGTCACGCCTACCGTTCGCAGACACCTCTGACGATCGGACGTTGGCATGTCAGGCGAGCCGAGCCGCGATTTTGGTCGCCAAGGCGATCAGCACGTCGTGACCGAGGTTCACGCCGCCGGCAGAGCCACCCACGCCTGCGCAACCACCGTGAATCGTGAAGGTGGCATCGGCTTCTTCGACGTATATCCCTCCATCGCCGACATCGATGCGCTCAGCGGTGGCTCCCAGCGAGTCCGACTCCATCGCCTTCATCACGACATTGCACTCGAGAGGATCGCGCAAGGTGATCTGCACGACACCTGCGCCGACGTCGCCGCCGAGGGAGTAGGTGCAGCGGCCGGGCAAGTCATCTCCGAAGCCACCCTGTTCGACACCCGAGCCGAGCACCGCCTCGATCTCGGGAATGGTCAGCAACGTGCATGGGTCTGCTTCGAGCTGCACTGCCGTACCAGCGAGACTCCCAGCGCCGGAAGCAGTTGTCGCGGGGGCGCCTGGTTCGCTGGCCGCGGCCGGAGCATCGGCGCCGGAAGCCCTGGTGGCCGATGCGGTCGTGCCGCCACAGGCGCCGAGGACGGCGAGGACGGCGACCCCAAGAAAGTTGACCGCGAGGGATGTGGTTCGTGTGTTCTTCATTTTTGCTGCTCCTGCGTTGAGGCGATGTCGTGAGTGGCGCTCAGCTCATGAATGATGAGCAACCTGTCGAACGGGAGACCGGCAAGTTGGTGCACGGCGCGCACAGCCTGCGCTGTCCCGTCGAATCGGCATGACAGCGATTCGTCGGCGGGGACGAAGGTGGCGCCGAGGTAGCGGACGGGGATGCCGTCTGCCGCCAACTGTTCGCAGCTCGTTCGGAGTTGGTCGACGACGTCGCGAGCCAATTCGGGGGTGGCGCCGGGCCACAGACGCTCGACCATCAACTGCATGACGGTCACTGCCCGTCAAGCACGGCTCGTGCGGCCGCGACCAACTGGTCCTTGGTGATCGGAAGCAATGTTCCGTCGGGTTGCTGAGGAAACAGTCCAAGGGCGAAGACCGTGCTGCCCGTCAGCACGCCGATCGCTTGACTCTGCACGCTGACCCGGGCCGCATCGCCCAGGCCATCGACTGACTGGGCATCGGGGAACTCCAACGCTGCCGCATCCAACACCGCCACCGATCCGGTGACGCCGTAGAGCGTCAAAGTAACGATGCCCTGGGCGCCAGGATCGGCAGGGCGATATGCGCACGTCGTGTTGCCTTCGCCGGGTTGCGTGATCTTCTCGCCGACCGGCACGCCCAGCACTTGGGTCGCGACCGATGCCGTCAACAGATCACACGGGTCGGCGGTTGGATCAGCAACGGGCGAGGCAACCGACGGCGTCACTGCTGCATCGGTGGTTTGGACTGTATCGCCGGCAACTGTCGGCGCAGCGACCGTTGTGACGGCCTCGGCGACGGAAGATGGATCAGAGGCACTCGTGTTGGCCGACGACTTGGCATCGCTACCACCGCATCCGGCAATGGCGCTGACCAGCAGTGCGGACGAGCAGGCGACGGCGAGGTATTTCGGGATTGGGCGCATATCTCGAAGGTAGAACGATCCTCCAGTGTTGGAATCGGGCGATTCCCTCGATTTTGCGCCTGCTTATAGGGTGACCCTGTGTCGCGTGGTGATGGCTTGATCGGTCGTGACCACGAACGCGACGTGGCTGCGATCTTCGTCGCTGCATCAGCCTCCGGCCCGGCGGTCCTGCGAATCGATGGCGAAGCCGGGATCGGCAAGACCACCTTGTTCCGTTACACGGTCGACCTCGCCCGCATCGGCGGGTCGACGGTACTCGAGTGCAGCCCAACACACGCTGAGTCGGCAATGAGCTACGTCGGGCTCACCGACATGCTGCGCAACGTCCCCGGATCTGCGTTCGACGCGCTGCCGGCCCCGCAGCGGCACTCGCTGGAAGTAGCGACCCTGCGCACGGCTCCGTCGACGGTGCCACTCGACGAGCGTGCCGTCGGTACCGGATTGGCAACGCTGCTCGCTCATCTCGCGGAAGCGGGCGCTGTCGTCCTGGCGGTCGACGACCTCCAGTGGCTCGACCGGTCCAGCGTCGACGTGCTGACGTTCGCGGGCAGGCGACTCTCATCCGCGGCCATCGGCATCGTGACGTGCGAGCGCACGGGAGAGTCGGCGCACAACGTCATCGACAGTGTGAAGGATCCGCTCTGGAGTGAGTCGATCACCCTCAGGGGCCTCGGGGCAGCGGTGCTCTTTCACGTCGTTCGCGATCAACTCGGCATCACGCTTCCGCGTCCGGCGCTCGTCCGTGTCGCAGAGACGTCCGGTGGAAATCCTTTTGCCGCGCTGGTGTTGTCGCGCTCGGTGGGACGCGGCGGCGACGTGCCAGGCGTGATGCGGATCTCTGATCTGGTACTGGGCCACACCGCCGACTGGATGAAGGAGCTGACAGAGCCGGCACGCGAGGCGTTACTGGCAGCGGCTCTGTCGCCGCGGCCCATGGTGCCGCTGTTCGCTGCGCTTGGCCTGGCCGCCGCGCTCGACGAGATCGAGACAAACGCGATGGTGAACATCGTCGATGGTCGCGTGGTGTTCACCCATCCGCTCTTGGCGGCTGCGGTGGTACAAATGGTTTCCGATTCGGAGCAACGCGCCATGCACGCTCGGCTGGCTTCGGTGGCCGACGACCCCGAACCACATGCGCGCCACCGCGCGCTTGCAAACCCCGATCGCGACGAAGCGACTGCGGCTGCACTCGACGAAGCGGCGGTGGTTGCCGCGGCTCGGGGTTCCTCGATCGCAGCGGCGGAACTCGCCCGACTGGCCCTCGACCGGACCGTGGATCATGGCAGCGAGGCTGCGTGGACACGACGGATACGTCTCGCCGAGTTGCTGCACTCGGCCGGCTCGTCGCTGGAAGCGGGTGCCGTCCTCGCAGAAGGGTCGTGTTCGTCGAATCTGCTTCGGGCCCGAGTCGGCCTCATCCTCACCGAGGTGGCGTACCAGACATCGACCACGCAGATGGCGATCGAACACGCGACAGCGGCGCTGGCCGATGCACGCGGCGATGCAGCACTGGAGGCGCGATGCTTGTTGTCATTGGCGGCCATCACCACGGATGGCCACGATGGCGCCCGCTTCACGGCAGAGGCTCTGCGCGTTCTCACAGCCGGCGGCGTCGACGATTCGCAGCTGCTGGCCTGGGCAGAGTGCCAGGACGTGTCGGCACGCTTCCACATGGGCGAAGGGCTTGACGTTGCCGGCCTGGATCATGCGCTAGTGGTCGAACGAACAGGACGCACCTGGATCAGCAGCGACCAAGTTGCGGCTATTCGCCCCGTGTTGTTGAAGTGGGCCGATCATCCACACGAAGCGCTCGCCGGTCTGGCCGAGTTGCGCGCTCGTGCTGAGGATGAGGGCAACGAGGGGCTCGTCCCGTACGTCGCGGGGCACATTCCGGGAATCCTGTTGCGGCTCGGTCGGCTCCACGAGGCAGCCGCTGCGGCAGCGGACCACCGCGGACTTGCCGAACGCACGGGCCAGGAGAGCCAACGCATGCAAGCGCTCTACAACGTTGCGTTGGTCGATGCCCACCTCGGAAATCTGGAGACAGCGCACGCAGCCGGCGAGGAGATTTTGGAGTGGGCTCGCCAGCACGACGACCAGTGGCTCGAGATGTCTGCGGTTGCAGTACATGGCTTCGTCGCGCTGAGCAATGACGACACCACTGCAGCGCGCGCTTGGTTCGACCGATGGTCGCAACTCATCGACGAACTGGGCGTGGTGGATCCAGGCGTCAGCCGCTTCTACGGTGACCACATCGAGTCACTCCTTGCCTGCGGCGAGATCGTCGATGCGACGACGCGCGCCGAAGAGCTAGAGCGGCGGTCGGCGCGCGCCGGACGATTGTCAGCGGCCGCGATCGCGGCGCGTTGTCGCGCGTTGCTGGCAGCTGCGGCCGGTCAGACGAAGCTTGCGCTCGAGCAGATTCAGTTGGCTCTCGACCTGGATCTCGCATGTCCAGTGCCGTTCGACCGATATCGCTCCCTGCTAGCAGCTGGCGTCGTTCATCGACGAGCGAGACAGAAGGCCGCGGCGCGCGGTTCGCTCTCGGCGGCGGCGCAGGGTTTCGCATCGATGGGCGCGGAAGGATGGGCGCAGCGCTGCGAACGCGAACTTCAGCGGGTCGGTACTCCGGCACGTACTGCAACAGCGCTGACGGTCACCGAGCAGAAGGTCGCCGAGCTGGCTGCCACCGGCCTGACGAATCGGCAAGTTGCCGAGAAGTCGTTCTTGAGCCCCAAGACCGTCGAAGCCAACCTCGCCCGCGTCTATCGCAAGCTCGGCATAACCTCTCGGGCCGAACTCGGAGCACGAATGGGCAGCGGCCGTGGTCAGGCGCCGACGTAGGAGGCGAGATGCTCGCCGGTGAGCGTTGATCGGCCGGCGACGAGCTCGGCCGGTGTGCCTTCGAAGACGACCCGACCGCCGTCGTGGCCGGCGCCGGGGCCGAGGTCGATGATCCAGTCGGCGCGCGCCATGACTGCCTGGTGGTGGGCGATGACGATGACCGACTTGCCGGAGTCGACGAGCCGGTCGAGCAGGCCGAGCAGCTGCTCGACGTCGGCGAGGTGGAGGCCGGTGGTCGGCTCGTCGAGGACGTAGACGTCGCCCTTCTCGGCCATCTGGGTGGCCAGCTTGAGCCGCTGCCGCTCGCCCCCGGACAGCGTCGGAAGCGGCTGGCCGAGTCTGAGGTAGCCGAGCCCGACGTCGGAGAGGCGGTGGAGGATGGCGTGCGCGGCCGGCGTGCGCGCCTCGCCGGCGCCGAAGAACTCCTCGGCCTCGGTCACCGACATCGCGAGCACCTCGCTGATGTCGCGGCCGCCGAGGTGGTACTCCAGCACCGATGCCTGGAACCGCTTCCCCTCGCACTCCTCGCAGGTGGTGGCGACGCCGGCCATCATCGCCAGGTCGGTGTAGATCACGCCGGCGCCGTTGCAGTTGGGGCAGGCGCCGTCGGAGTTGGCGCTGAACAGCGCAGCCTTCATGCCGGTCGCCTTCGCGAACGCCTTGCGGATCGGGTCGAGCAGTCCGGTATACGTCGCCGGGTTACTGCGCCGCGAACCCTTGATCGCTGCCTGGTCGACCGAGACCACCCCGTCGCGGCCGGAGACCGAGCCGTGGATCAGCGAGCTCTTTCCCGACCCGGCCACGCCGGTCACCACCACCAGCACGCCGAGCGGTATGTCGACATCGACGTCCCGCAGGTTGTTCGTGGTCGCGCCGCGGACCTCCAGGGTGCCGGTGGACGTCCGCACCGTCTCCCTGAGGGCGGCCCGGTCGTCGAGGTGGCGACCGGTGACCGTGTCGCTCGCCCGCAGCGCCTCGACCGTCCCTTCGAAGCAGACGGAACCGCCCGATGTACCGGCCCCGGGACCGAGGTCGACGACGTGGTCGGCGATCGCGATCATCTCCGGCTTGTGCTCCACGACGAGCACCGTGTTGCCCTTGTCCCGCAGCTGGACCAACAGCGCGTTCATGCGCTGGATGTCGTGGGGATGCAGACCGATGGTCGGTTCATCGAACACGTACGTGACGTCGGTGAGCGAGGAGCCGAGGTGGCGGATCATCTTGGTGCGCTGCGCCT
>JBDTWJ010000066.1:0-18717 GCA_040006755.1 Ilumatobacteraceae bacterium
AGAGACCCAGGTGAGTGAAGATGATGGTCGCTCCGAGTGCCGGGAGCGAAATCCATCCGGCGTCTTTCACCAAGTAGACGGCCAGGAAGATCAGCGCGAGACGAACGAGATAGCCGAACAGGACCGACGCCATCATCAATCGAAGGCTGATCTTCGCGGTGACCGCAACGATCCCCGCGGCAAGAGCGAAGTTGACCAGCACGATGGCGATCGCATAAGCGCTCGAGAACGCACCGTCGAGGCCCCAGATCAGACCGCTGATTGCGATCAGCACCGGGGCAACCATCAGCCCGCGCTTGACCATGTCGTTGGACACGGTCACCTCCGGCGCCGGGCCCGGCAATGGCGCGGTCATCGAGAATGCGATGTCATTCATGGATGGTCTCCCTGAGCAGATGGGCCTCGGGTACCCGCGGCGCGTTGCGCCTCGAGCACCTTCATCCGGGCATCGTAGTCGTACCAAAACCGCACGAATTCACCGATGAGACCGAGCATGACCAGCCCAACCATGAAGAGCGGCTTGGTGCCCAACCACCTATCGAGCGCGTATCCGACGCCGAGAAAGGTCAGCGTGACGAGGGCGACGTCGATGCCCTTACCGAACCTGTCGCCGGTGCCCTCGTTGGTGCTTGCTCCGGTTTTGAGTAGCGGCTTCAACGGTGTGGTTCCCTCTGCCGAGTCGGGCGTTGGTGGAGGTGCTCGTCAACCCGATGCAACGAGCTTGTGAACGCATACACAATCTACCCGACCCACCGGGACGACGGCAAACCAAACCGAAACAATCGAGTGTTTTCGGAGCAGCGGGTGCCGAACGAGTGCTTCCGAAGCATGCGGGACGACCGCAAACACTCGGATGCGAAGGCCCGGGCCGCAAACACTCGCATGGGGTCAGGTGACCCGGTTTCGGCGGATCTGGGGGTGGAAGAGGGTGTACAGCAGCAGGCCCAACATCGCTGCACCGATGGGAACGTACGAGATGAAGCTCTGCGTCAGCACCGGGTACAGCACGAAGGCCGACAACAACGCCGTCCACGCCCACAGGATCACGACGCTGCGGCGTTGACCGTGACCCATCTCCATCAGACGATGATGCAGATGGCGCTTGTCGGCGGTGGCCACGCCTTGACGCCGCGTCGCGCGCCGGATGATCGCGAACAGCGTGTCGAGGATGGGGACGCCGAGGATGAACAACGGGATGAACAACGGGGCGAGGAAGAAGTACGTCTGCCCGGCGTAGCCGCGAAGATTCGGATCGGCGCGGCCACCGACGACGCTCGTGCTGACCGCCAACAGCAGCCCGAGCAACAACGCGCCTCCGTCGCCCATGAAGATCCTCGCGGGATTGAAGTTGTGCGGAAGGAACCCGACGCAGATGCCGACGGTGATGATGGCGACCAGCGGGCCGATACTGGGCGAAGAGAGAAGTCGCACGGTGGGGTCGGCCAGTCGCAGGCTGTAGATGAAGAATGCCAGCGCCCCGATCGCGACGATTCCCGCGGCGAGACCATCGAGGCCATCGATGAGGTTGATCGCCTGTGTCATGCCGAGGAGCCACACAACCGTGATCAACAGCACCCAGTCGTCGCTGACCGTGAACACCTCCATGAAGGGGACGCGGAAGTAGAACATCGTGACGCCGTAGTAGGTCAGCACTCCGGCAACGGCAATCGTGCCGAGCACCTTCGCGGGCGCAGAGATCTCGTGCACGTCGTCGAACAGACCGATCATGAACATCAGGGACGCGGCGAGCAGCACTCCCCTGGGTTCGTCGTTACGCGCAAAGATCGTGTCGAAGTGATCGTTGAGCCGCGCTGCGGCGAGCGCGCTTACAACGCCGATGAACATCGCGATTCCGCCGACATCCGGTGTTGCCACCGTGTGGATTCGTCGCTCGTCGGGTTGGGCCACCCATCCGAATCGCTTCGCGATGAGGCCGACGATCGGTGTGCACACGAATGTGGCGCCGGCGGCGATCAAGCCGATCAGGAGGTAGGACGTCGTCGACGGCATGAGCGTGGACGACTCTAGCGATCAGCTGTAAGGGGGGAACTTCGCGCAGAGTGCAGCGACCTCCGCCCGCACGGAACCGATGATCGATGTGTCGGCACGTTCACGCAACACCCGTGCAATCAGCGAAGCGACGATCGCCATCTCCGGCTGCCTCATGCCCTGGGTAGTGACGGACGGCGTACCGATCCGCACGCCACTGGTCACGAACGGGCTCCGCGGATCATCGGGGATGGTGTTCTTGTTCAACGTGATGCCCGCCTGATCGAGCACGGCCTGGGCTTCCTTGCCGGTGAGATCGGCGTCGAACGGTCGAAGGTCGACCACCATCAGGTGACTGTCGGTGCCTCCGCTGACGAGCCGGAACCCCTCGTTCGCCAGGGATTCTGCCAACGCGCTGGCGTTGAGCACGATCTGTTGGGCGTACTCCGTGAAGCTCGGCTGCAACGCCTCGTAGAACGCCACCGCCTTGCCCGCGATCACATGCTCGAGCGGTCCGCCCTGCCACCCGGGGAACACAGCCTTGTCGACAGCGGCAGCGTGCTCGGCTTTCGACAGGATGCATCCACCTCGCGGGCCGCGCAACGTCTTGTGTGTGGTGAACGTGACGATGTCGGCATATGGCACCGGATTGGGATGAGCACCGCCCGCGATGAGTCCGGCGAGGTGTGCCGCATCGAACAGGAAGTATGCGCCGATCTCGTCGGCAATGGCCCTGAACGGCTCGGGGTCGAGGCGACGCGGGTAGCTGGTCGTGCCGGCAACGATCATCTTCGGACGATGCTCGAGCGCGAGATCGCGTACCTGATCCATGTCGATGCGTTCGTCGCCTGGGGTGACCTTGTACGGCACGAACTTGTACAGCTTGCCGCTCGCATTCACCGGCGAGCCGTGTGTGAGGTGGCCGCCATGGTCGAGGCTGAGGCCCAGTACGGTGTCACCGAAGTCGAGCAGTGCTTGGTACGCGCACATGTTGGCGTTGGCCCCGCTGTGCGGCTGCACATTGGCATGGTCGGCACCGAACAGCTGCTTGGCGCGGTCGATGGCCAACGCCTCGACATCGTCGATGACGGCGTTGCCCCCGTAGTAGCGCTTGCCTGGATAGCCCTCCGCATACTTGTTGGTGAGCACCGAGCCGACAGCGCGCATGACGGCAGGCGAGGTGAAGTTCTCGCTGGCGATCAGCTGCAGTCCGGTGACCTGACGCTGGGTCTCGGCGTCGATGAGGTCGAACAACTCTTTGTCTGGCTGGGTGTCGGACGGGAACGGCATGCTTCACTGCTCCATTCGTGATTCTTCGGCTTCGATCATCATCACCTGCTCGACCCGGCGGGAATGACGGCCGCCGTCGAACGGCGTCGCCAGGAACGTGGCCAGGATCTCTTCCGCGAGTCCCACACCCACGACCCTGGCACCCATGCTGAGCACGTTGGCGTCGTTGTGCGCGCGCGCAAGGCGGGCCGTGAAGAGGTCGTTACACAGCGCAGCGCGCACTCCGTGCACCTTGTTGGCCGTGATCTGCTCGCCCTGCCCACTGCCCCCAAGGACGATCCCGGTCTCCGCCTCTCCGTCGCGGACCGCGCGTCCTACCGCCGCGCAGATCTGCGGATAATCCACGCTCTCGATGCTGTCGGTGCCGAGATCGATGACCTCGTGATCATCCGCCGTCAGCACACCGATGAGGTGCTGCTTCAGTTCGTACCCGGCATGATCGGAGCCGATGGCGATTCGGGGCATCCGCCGAGTCTAGGAAGCGTCGACCCGCCCTGCTCGTTTACCCTGTGCCGGAATGGCAATCGATCCTCGCGCTCCGGTGATCGTCGGCGTCGGTCAGACCATGCAACATGTCGACGATCTCACCGAGGCGTTGGACCCGAGCCTGCTGATGTGCTCGGCGATCGGCGACGCCACGGTCGACGCGGGCCTGCGCTCCATTCCCAATCCGCAATCAATTCGCGTCGTCAACCTCCTGACGTGGAAGTACGGCGATCCCGGATATCTCATTGCCCAGCAACTCGGACTCACGCCGGCGGAGACCGCGTACACCACGATGGGCGGGCAGAGCCCGCAAACCCTGGTCAACACCACGGCGGCACAGATCCAGTCGGGCACCCTCGACATCGCGATATTGGCCGGTGGCGAGGCCCGGCACACGCGCGTGCGCGCCCGAAAGGCGGAGCATCCGCTGAACTGGCCGACAGCACCCGAGTCGCAGACGCCGCGGGTCATCGGCGAGGAACTGATGCTCAACCATCCATCCGAAATCGAACGCGGCGTGATGATGCCCGTGCAGATCTACCCGATCTTCGAGAGCGCAATTCGAGCGCGCAGCGGCGCGACGCCGGCGCAACACCTCACGCGAATCAGTGAGCTGTGGTCACGGTTCAGCGAGGTCGCGGCGAACAATCCCTTTGCGTGGTCGCGCCAAGCAAGGACCGCCGAGGAGATTCGCACGCCGTCGCCCGACAACCGGATGATCGGCTTGCCGTACACCAAATACATGAACTCCAACAACGACGTCGACATGGCAGCGGCGATCATCATGTGTTCCGCAGAAAAGGCCGAGACGCTCGGTGTACCGCGCGATCGATGGATCTTCGTGCATGCCGGCACCGACTGTCACGAGCATCAGTTCGTCAGCAATCGCTGGTCGTTCAACGAGACCCCTGCGATCGAACTCGGAGGTCGTCGGGTGCTCGATTTGGCCGGTTGCTCGATCGACGACGTAGGCCTCGTCGACCTGTACTCGTGCTTTCCCTCTGCGGTGCAACTCGGCGCGCAGAGCCTTGGGTTGTCGCTCGATCGCCAGCTGACTCGCACCGGCGGATTGTCGTTCGCCGGCGGACCCTGGAACAACTACGTCATGCACGCCATCGCAACGATGGTGGCCGAGCTACGTGGCTTGCCCGACGAACGCGGCCTCGTGTGGGCCAACGGTGGATACGCGACGAAGCATTCGTTCGGCATCTACTCGAGCGAGCCTTCCTTCGATGGGTTCCGGAGCGATCACCCGCAGGACGAGATCGACGCATTGCCGCACCGCGATCTGGCGGAGCCAGAGGATGCTGCCGGGCAGGCGACGATCGAGGCGTACACGGTGATGCATTCCCGTTTCGGGGTGCCCGAAACCAGCATCGCCGCCTGCCTGCTCGCCGACGGGCGGAGGGCTTGGGGCACGTCGACCGAGCCGGGCCTTGCCGCGGCGATGTGCGACGGCGAGTGGATCGGCACGCGTGTCACGTTGACCGATCAGGGCACGCTCGATACCTCAACCCGCTAGAGAGCATCGCCGACTCCGCTCGACGCGAGGTCGGGACAATGAGTCACGAGATAGGCGTCGGTTGCGGGGTTCTCGACACCGTCGACAATCAGGCTGGGGTCTTGGGCGAATGGCGTCACCGCGCCGTCGTAGGTGCCTGCCGCCGCATCGACCTTCGCCTGCAGTTCCAGCGAAACCGGAAGCCGGACGATGACCGTCGCCGCGGGGTCGCGAACCGACAAAGCCTGTTGCCAGTCCGCGCTCAACGTGGCCAGTTCGGCATCGGAAACACCGGCGGAGCGCAAAGAGTCAATGCCACGGCTCGCTCGTCGTGCGTACGGACCGATGCGCTGATCGATGACGACGGCTCGTTCGACCGACAATTCGTCGGGCCACGACGCATCGATCGCCGCGGCAACCTCGACCAGGCGTGGGGCTGCGGCCAGTTCGAGTGCGGCGAACCCGACGCTCGGCAACTCGCCGAACGACGCAGCAACGCCGAGCGCCTGCAGCGTGCCGACGTAACCCGCCCACGCCGAACAGAACGGGTCGTCAGCACGGAGTCCGGGCACGCCGGTTGGCTCCGGCGCCACGGAGACCGGGATGCTCTGCGTCGCCTGACCCGATATCTCAGTCGCCGACAACGAGGTAGTCGGATCGGTGGATGAGGCAGTAGAGGAACAGGCCGGCGATGCCAAGGTGGCAAGGGCCAGCCACCAACGCCGTTTTGACCTCACGAGGCGATCGTAACGGTGGCATGCTCTGACGGTCATGGCACCCAACGAGATTCACCTACCGATCATTCTCGACTGCGATCCGGGCCACGACGATGCCATCGCGCTCGTCGTCGCTGCTCGCCACGCCAACATCCTCGGCATCACCACCGTTGCGGGCAACGCACCGCTGGAGTCGACGACTCAGAATGCAATCGTTGTTCGCGACCTGCTTGGCATCGACGCACCCGTGCACGCCGGCGCCAACCGACCACTCCTCGCGCCACCGCGTCACGCCGATTATGTGCACGGCGAAAGCGGACTGGATGGCGCGCAGCTACCTCAGCCGTCAGGACCACCCGCTAGCCGCGACGCCATCGGGTTCATCATCGAAACGGTGCGAAGCAACGATGGCGTGTGGCTGGTGCCGACTGGCCCGTTGACCAACATCGCGCTTGCGTTGCGCTCAGCTCCCGACATCGCCTCGCGAATCGCCGGCATTTCGTTCATGGGTGGTGGACTGTTCGGCAACCGCACGCCAACCGCAGAGTTCAACATCTGGGCCGACCCGGAGGCTGCTGCAATCGTCGTCGGATACGGGGGCCCGCTGATCATGGCCGGACTCGATCTGACGCACCAGTTGCAGGCGACGCCCGAGCGCATAGATCAGGTGAGAATGGTGCCCGGACCTCTCGCCTCGATTCTTGCCGACCTCCTGACGTTCTTCAGTGGTACGTACTCGAAGCGTCATGAGAACATGCGTGGCGCCGCCGTACACGACCCGCTTGCGGTGATGGCGTTGACACATCCAGGACTGTTCATCAGATCGTTCTCGCACGTCGCAATCGAGACATCCGGCGAGCTCACCCGCGGTATGACCGTGATCGATCAGCGAACCTTGATCGACCGCCCGGAGCCGAACTGCGACCGGCTTACGCATGTCGACGGAGACGCCGCTTGGGCCGTGGTCACCGACGCCATCGAGCATTTCAGTACCTGAGATCTTGCTTCGACGCGGCCGGTCGGGGTTGACGAACTACGGTCGAGATCATGCGCGCCGCGGTGATGCGAGATTGGAAACTTCGAGTCGACGATCTCCCTGACCCAACGCCCGGGACCGGGCAGGTGCTCACCAAAGTACTGGCCTGCGGTATATGCGGCAGTGATCTGCACCTCTTGAAACACGGCGAAGAGAGCCGGCGGTTGATGGACGAGCTCGACGCCGATCGACCTCCTGACCCGATGCAGCTGAAGATGTTCGAGCCGGAGATCGACACCGTGATGGGCCACGAGTTCTGTTGCGAGGTCGTCGAACTCGGCACCGGATGCAGCAATCTGAAGGTCGGCGACATCGTGGTCAGCCTGCCGGTTGCATTTGATGAGGCGGGACTTCACGCCGTGGGCTTTTCCAACACTTACAACGGTGGCTACGCCGAGTTGATGGTGCTCAACGAGTTGGTGGGCATCAAGGTGCCGAGCGGATTGGGTGCCGAGATCGCGGCGATGACCGAGCCGCTGGCCGTCGGCGTGCACGCGGTCGCCAAGAGCAGGATCTCCGGTAACGAGAGTGCCATCGTGCTCGGCTGCGGGCCAGTGGGGCTTGCTTGCATCGCAGAACTGAAGATGCGTGGCATGGGGCCGATCATTGCGGCCGATTATTCGAGCAAACGACGGGCACTCGCCGAACAACTCGGCGCGGATGTGGTTGTCGATCCGTGCGTCACCCCTGTCATCGACGCCTGGCGCGTGGCCGACGGAGTGCGCACTCCGGTGATCTTCGAAGCGGTCGGTGTGCCAGGGATGATCGACCAGGCGATGCGTATCGCACCGAAGAATGCGCGCATCCTGGTCGTAGGAGCGTGTATGCAGGAGGATCGTTTTCATCCGATGATTGGTATCGGTCGCGAGTTGAACCTGCAGTTCGCACTCGGCTACGAGCCCGGCGAGTTCGGCGCCGCGTTGGAGTCGATCGCCCAGGGGAAGGTCGACTTGGCGCCGTGGCTCACCGCCACAGTTGGCATCAACGAAATCCCACAGGCGTTCAGCGATCTGGCCGACCCCGAAGATCACGCCAAGATCATGGTGACCCCCCGATGACCGAACCCGCCGCTTCCGCACCGAGCAACGATTCGTTCCCTCGTCAATATGCCCGTACGCAACGACTGACGCTCGGCGAGCCGCGCAATCTCGAGGTTTCACCCGACGGGCAGCGAATCGTGTTCATTCGAAGTCGGTCCGGCGACGACCCGGTCAACTGCCTGTACATGCTCGATCTCGCCGGCGGCGACGAAAGATTGATCGCGGATCCGACGACATTGCTCGAGCAGGACGACCCCGACGACGTACCCTCCGAGGAGCTTGTGCGCCGCGAACGTATGCGCGAGACCGCAACGGGCGTCACCACCTTCGCCACGGACTCGGCGGTCACGGTGGTTGCCTTTCCGCTTGCCGGCCGTCTGTTCGTCGCCGGCCTCCTCAGTGGGAAGGCCCGCGAACTGGTGGTCGAGGGGCCAGTCTTCGATCCTCGGCCCGATCCTTCAGCCGGTCGACTGGCGTATGTGTCAGGACGCGCTCTGCGAATTGCCGAGCTCGATGGCAGCAGCTGGGAGTTGGCCAGCGACGACGACCCCGACGTGTCGTGGGGATCGGCCGACTACATAGCCGGCGAGGAGCTCCATCGCCACCGCGGCTACTGGTGGAGTCCCGATGGCAGTGCCATCGCGGCATGCCGAGTCGACGTGGCGCCGGTTCAGCGATGGTTCATCGCCGATCCTGCTTCACCCGACGATCCACCCCGCGAGGTTCACTATCCGGCGGCGGGCACCCCCAACGCCGTGGTCGAACTGCACGTGCTGGCGCTCGATGGCGCGAGCATCGACGTCGCTTGGGATCGCGACCGGTTCCCCTACCTTGTTGCCGTTCAGTGGGTGTCGAATGAGCGGTTGTTGCTCTCCGTCCAATCCCGCGACCAGCATGACGTCCAGGTATTGGAGGCCAACCCCACGACGGGCGACACCGCGACGATCTTCGCCGACCACGACGAGGCGTGGGTCGAGGTCGTGCAGGGCGTCCCGACCGAACTCGACGACGGGCGTCTCGTCATGGTGGCCGATCGCGAAGGCGCTCGTCGTCTCCTGATCGATGGTGAGCCTGTCACTCCGCGCGATCTCCAGTTGCGATCCGTCGTCGCGACGCGCGACAACGCTGTGGTGTTTCACGCCAACAATCCCGACGATGCAACAGTGCTCGACGTCTGGGAGTGGAGCGACGACGACCTGACTCGAATCAGCGATGGCACCGGCGTTCACACGGCGGTCGTCGGTGGCCCGACAACGGTCCTGCGCAGCTTGACGCTCGAACGCTGCGGTTCGGAAACCCGGGTCGTCAGCGGTCCTGTTCTGCAGTCGGTGGCCGAGAAGCCTTTGATCGACCCCCACGTCTCGCTGCATCACTACGGTGGACGTCGCCTCGCCACCGCAGTGCTGCTCCCCCACAACCACGACGGTTCTCCGCTGCCGGTGCTGCTCGATCCGTACGGCGGCCCTCATGTGCAGTACGTCGTGGCCTCACGAAGCAGGTACGCGCTCTCACAGTGGTTCGCGGACCAAGGGTTCGCCGTGGTGATCACCGACGGCCGCGGCACGCCCGGCAGGGGCAACGAGTGGGAACGCGCCATTCATCTCGATCTGGCAACACCGATTCTCGACGATCAGGTCGACGCGTTGCAGGCGGCCGCCAATGACCACCCATTGGACCTCGATCGCGTGGCAATCCGCGGTTGGAGCTTCGGTGGGTACCTTGCCGCATTGGCCGTGATGCGTCGACCCGACGTGTTTCATGCCGCAATCGCTGGAGCTCCGGTCACCGACTGGCGGCTGTACGACACCCACTACACCGAGCGGTACCTTGGTGATCCCACCTTCGACGACACGGCGTATGCCAACTCGTCGCTGCTGCCGATGGCTGCATCGCTGACGCGTCCGCTGTTGCTCATCCACGGGCTCGCCGACGACAACGTGGTCGCGGCGCACACGTTGAGGCTGTCCTCTGCTCTCCTGGCGGCAGGCAAACCGCACGAAGTCCTTCCACTGGTCGGCGTCACGCACATGACGCCGCAGGAGGTCGTGGCGGAGAACATGCTTCTGCATCAACTCGATTTCCTGCGCCGGCACATCGCGCCGACGGGTTAGGTTGACTCTTCGATGAATCATCCACTACGCGATCTCTACGGCCACGTTTCGGTGCACGCCACTGCCGACCGCGAACACCAGGCGGTGATCGAGCTCCTCTTGCTCGTGATGGTTGCCGACCGCCACATCACCGACAAGGAGCTCGACGAGATTCGCAGCATCAGCGACGATTCCGGTTGGGAGTCTTCGACGTTCTCGTTCGATCAGTACCTCGGCGAGGCAATGGCGAAGGTACGCGCAGCGGTCACCGCGCACGAGACCGACTCCCTGCTCGACGACATCGACGCCCGAATCGTCAGCACCATATTGCGCAGCTCGATGTTCTCGGCCGCTCGCGACGTAGCCGGCGTCGATCACGACATCGCTCCCGTCGAGGAGTCACTGCTGGGTCAAGTCGCCGCCCGGTTTGCCTGAGACGCTGCACTTCGTCTCGCCACAGCAACTCGATCGTGACCGCCGAGATCCGCAGAGATCGTGACCTCCTCGAAGCTGGCCCCCGTGAGCAGTTCGGCGACGTGGCCGCCCTGCGCCGAGCCGATCTCGAGCACCAACCAACCACCTGGCTGCAGCCAGCCGGGAGCATCGGCGACGATCCGCCTGATCGCGTCGAGACCATCAGCACCAGCGAACAATGCAGCGCCAGGTTCCCACTCGCGCACGATCGGTTCCAGTTCTGGGTCCTCGTCGCGGACATACGGCGGATTCGACACGACGATCGCAAGACGACCACGCAAGTGCTCTGGCAACGCATCGAACCAATCGCCATCGGCGAGCCGAACATTGGCTCCTGCGCGACCGATGCCGGCGGCGTTGGCGCGCGCCACGTCGATCGCGTCCGGCGACGCGTCGGTCAACCAAACCGTGACACCGTTCACCGGGAGTTCCGCAGCCAGCGACAGACCGATGGCGCCACTTCCCGCGCCCAGATCCGCGCACACGATTGGGAGCGGCATCGACCGCGCCAGATTCAGTGCGATCTCGACGACTGACTCCGTTTCGGACCGTGGAATCAGGACGCGCCGATCGATCATCAGATCGAGGTGGCGAAATCCCCAACGACCAAGCACGTACTGCAGTGGCTCGCCTGCATCCACGCGAGCGAGCATCGAGCCGAGGTGGGAGACGCCGCGATGGGTCGCAGGTTGGTCGAGCACGTCGAGGAATTCGTGACCGTCATGTCCCGACGCAACCTCGCACATCCACCTGGCCTGCGGCCGGCTGACCCGAGTCGCCGTCTGGTCCCACAGGGCACGCCAGGTGATCGTGCTGCCGTCACTCATCGCCGGAGAGTTGGCGGGCCCGTTCGTCGGAAGTGAGGGCGTCAACGACATCGTCGAGGTCGCCGGCGAGCACTTCCTGCAATCGATAGATCGTGAAACCGATCCGGTGATCGGTGACCCGGCTCTCCTTGTAGTTGTACGTACGAATCTTCTCGCCGCGCCCACCGCTGCCGACCTGCGAACGACGCTCGACGGACTTGGCCGCCTCCTGCTCGTCCTGCGCGAGCTTCAACAGCCTGGCGCGCAGCACCTGCATCGCCCGGGCGCGGTTCTGCAACTGGCTGCGCTCGTCCTGCATTGTCACAACCACACCGGTCGGCTTGTGGGTGATTCGCACTGCGGAGTCCGTCGTGTTGACTCCCTGGCCGCCTGGGCCGCTTGCTCGATAGACGTCGATCTCGAGGTCGCGTTCATCGATCTCGACCTCGACTTCTTCGGCTTCCGGCAGCACCAGCACGGTCGCCGACGAGGTGTGGATGCGCCCCTGGCTCTCGGTGGCCGGCACCCGTTGCACGCGATGTGTGCCGCCTTCGAACTTCAATCGGCTCCAGGCCGTGTCACCGTTGATCAAGATCGTCACGAGGTTGATACCACCGAGATCGCTGCCGTCGAGCGACAACACCTCGACGGTCCACCCCTTCAGCGCCGCGAAGCCGCGGTACATCTCGTACAGATCGCCGGCGAACAGGTTCCCTTCCTCGCCGCCCTCGGCACCGCGGATCTCCATGATCACGGCCTTGCCGTCGTTCGGGTCCTTCGGCAGCATCACCAGCCGCAACTGCTCCTCCAGCGCGGCGAGATCTGCCTCCGCTTCGGAGAGCTCGGTCCGCAGCATCTGGCGGTCGGACTCCGACGCATCGACGAGCAGATCGCGCGCAGCCTGCGCGTCGGCCGAACGCTCGCGATGGGCGCGCATGCACTCGACCACAGGCGTGAGTTCCTTGTAGCGCTTCGACACGCGACGCAGTGCCTCGTGGTCACCCACCACATCGGGATCGCTGAGACTCACCTCCAGCGAGATGAACTCATCTTCCAAGGACGCCAAACGTTCGAACACCGGACCAGCAGGTTACGGCCTCAGTCGACAGGAATGATTTCCATCGACTCGCTCAGCAGCGCAACGATCTCGGCCTGCACTGGGACGGCATCACGAGCCGGCAACACGATCCGTGTGGGATGGCCAGTCGCGAGCCGGGCATCGGTCGCAAACGGAACCAGGTCGAGATCCACGCCCGCACTGACCACCACGGTGACCGGCTGACCGTCGATCGCTGCCAGGGCCACACATGGATACGGATCCTTGAGGTTCGGTCGGCTCAGAGGCAATGGCACGGAGTCGACGAACGTCGCGCCGATCAAGCCGGGATCGTCGATCAGCCGAGCGCGCAGCGCTTGCTCCCGACCGAGACGATTCAACGGATGCGGATCCGCCCCGGGTTGTCGATGCGGAGCCACCACAGCCACCACATCGGCGAGGGCTTCAACGGTGGGGATGTTTCCGTGCAACATCTGGAATGCCTCGCGGTCGTGTTGACCGATTCCGACCTCCAGCCTGGCAGCGCCGGTCTCGCGATCAGTCACGACGCGGCACACCTGGAGGCCACGAACCTCGCCGACCAGCACCCCGTGGTCGACCGTGGGCGTCGCACCTCCATCCGCGATCAGGGCGCGGAACTGCTCGTGTTCGGTCGGCAACGGAAGTTGCTGCGGCAGCGCTTCGGCGATCGCCGGCAACAGCGCTCGCTCCGTCACGTGCCATACCACGGTCGGCAGCTGGAACGCGGCGGCGCGGCGGGCGAGCGTGCCGGTTGCCTCCTCCGCAAGGATCTGCAGTTGATCGACGCCGGCGCGCACGGCCCAGGCGAGAGCTGGGCCGAGGCCGCGTGCCTGCCGTTCGTCGAGCAACACCCAGCCGACGATCCCGTCGATTGCCGCCGCGCCGAGCGCAAACCCCGTCAATTGCAGATCGCTCCCGGCGCCTTGATCGTGGGCCAGGGCGGCGAGTTTCATCGCCAGCAGACCACTGCGGCGCGATTCGTCGACCATCGACGGTCACGCTACCGATCGCGCCCGAGTGTGGGCGGCGGCCTCAGTCGGTGAAGTACCCCACGACGTCCGCAACCAGATCGACGGTGCCGCCGTTGTTGTACATCATCACGGTGCCATCAGGGCCCAGTCGGGCCAGCACCATGTTGGGGATCACCTGACCGCCCGAGACGTTGAGGTTCGACGCCAGCGGGCGTTCCGTGCCGCTCGGGTAGACCGTGATGAAGGTGTTCGCCGTCGGGGCGACAGCGGTGACGTTCAGCATCACACCACTCACCCCGCTCGATGGAACACCTACCTGGCCGAGGAGTGTGAGCTCGAGGGGAGTCTGGGCCACCCGCGCGAGCGGTGCGCCGAAACCATCGCGGGTGTCGAGCACGCGCCTCGGGCTCAAGGCGACATACCGGCCGTTGGCGTCGCTGTCGAAGCAGCCGAGTACATCGACGACAACGTCGGTTGCACCGGTGTTGTTGTAGATGCTGACCATGCCGTTCGCTCCGACCCTGGCAAGCACCATGTTGGGAACGGTTTGGCCGGGCAACATGTTGACGCTCGATGCAAACGGACGAGGCTCACCGGAGGGCCACACCGTCAGGTAGCTGCCCGCCGTCGGGCCCGTGACGGTGACGTTGAGCGCCACTGCCTCGGGTTGCCCGGAGACTCCGCCACGACCCGCAACTTGCAGATCGAGGGTCTGACCCCCGCCGAGTTTGCCGTTGCCGTCACGCGTGTCGAGCAGTCGGAACGGCGCCAACGGCAACATCCCAACCGACGAGCCGTCGCGGAAGTATCCGACGACATCGGCAAGTAGATGGACCGTGCCGGAGTTGTTGTAGAAGTTGACATCGCCAGCAGCGCCAAGGCGGATGATCGCCAAGTTCGGCACTGCCATTCCGGGTACCGGGTTGAGGTTCGATGTGGTCGGCCGCGCCTGGCCACCGGGCCAAGCCGTCACATACGTCCCCATCGTCGCGTCGACCGCGGTGAGGTTGATGGCCACTGCCACTGCGTCGGCCGGCACGCCGTACTGACCGCGAATCGGGAACCCCCACGCTTCGCCGGCTGTGAGCGGCCCGAGGCGACCACCGGTGCCATCGCGGGTGTCGAACAGTCGCAATGGATTCATCGACACGTACTCGGTCGGACCCGACGGCGGGGAGATCAGTGGCGGAATGCCACCATTCGGTGGCGGATCCCCTGGCCCGGTCTGAAAGAAACCGAGGTTCTGGTGCTGCCCCTCGAGGATCGTCGATGCGCCGCCACCCATCCACCCGTCGATCACCGTGCCGAGCACGTGACGGAAATCGGTGGTCATGTCGAAGCGGTCCCACTGGTTGTGGATCGTGTCGAACGTCGACGGCTGTCCGTAGTGCCCACCCCTGACGTTGGGTCCGATGACGAACTGCACGTTGGACGTGCCGTGATCGGTTCCGGCCGAGTCGTTGGAGTAAGGCGTGCGCCCGAACTCCGACATCGTCACGACTGTCACCCGGCTCCAATACGAGGGGTCGATCGTCGAGAAGAACGTCGCCAGCCCGGTATCGAGTTCGGTCAAGAGGTTGGCGTGATTCATCGGTTGACCGTCGTGCGTGTCGAAGCCATCCAGCGGCACGTCGAGCACGCGGAAGCCGAGGTTGGCGTTGACCAGCCGCGCAGCGACCGTCATCCTTCTCACGAACCCGTCGCCGGTTGGCGTGGGTGTGTAGACAGGTGCGACGTCCTTGGCAAGATCGAGTTGGGTCGTCATGACCTTGGCGAACATGTCATGCCATGGTCCCCGACCGGCTGTTCCTGACATCGCACGGAGGCCGTTGAACATGCGGATTTCTGCCGGATCGGTACCCGTGCCGAACATTCCGTTGCCGTTCTCCGGCACGGCGACGGCGCGACGCACGGAACCGAGTAGGTGGAGCGGAACGGACGAGCCGATGGTCGCGGCCATCAGATCTGCGGTGGCCGGTGGTTGTCCATCGAGCCAGCGCCCGACCCAGCCGGTTCCGGGCGAGCTGACCCCGAACTTGGCCGCCATCCAGATGGCCATCGACGAGAAGTGCGACAGGTCCGGATTGGGATAGCCGACGCCGTGCACGATCGCCAACTGACCCGCATCCCACAGTTGCTTGGTGTAGCTGAGGCTGGGATGCAGCCCGAAGGTGCCGTCGAGCGGAAGGCACTGGCTCGCTGGGATGGCCAGGTTGCCGTTGGACGGTCCACGAACGTCGTAGTACTTGCCGTTGGTGTACGGGACGACGGTGTTCAACCCGTCGTTGCCGCCGTACAGCACGACGTTGATGACGATTCCGTCGTGGGCGCCGATCGGCGTCGCGGCGAAGGCATCCGGTACGTCGAAACCGAGATGTCCAAGTCCGAGGCGATCGCCGAAGCCGCTGATAGCAGCGCCGCCGAGCACGCCACCACCGACCGCCTGCAAGAACTTGCGCCGCGTCCAGCCATTGGGACCGAGCACATCGCCGAGGAGGTCTGGTTGCGACAGCAATCGACGGGCGTCGGCTGTGGAGATATCGGGATCAAGCATCGTCATCTCCTCAGGCCATGTGGAATTCGGGTGTGAGCATGGTCATCGTCAGCAGGTTGGTGGCTGCCCACCACTGGTTCGTTTCGGCAGTCCGGGCGGCGATCAACGCGTTGCGGGTGACCGTCGAAAGGGGATGGATGCCGAAGAACTGGGCCACGTAGTCAACGGCATTGGCCGCCGTCATCGCATAGAGGTTGTTGAATCCGCCGTTTGCGCGCAGCTGCCACGTGACAGAGCGGGCGAAGTCGGCTCGGCCGGCGAGCGCGCTGGTGTTGAGCCAGTAGGCGTTCGGTTTCCAGCCGGCAACGTTCGGTGGTTGGTAGATCTGTTGACCCGTCGTTTCCGCGCGCCATGCAACACCGAGGTTGTCCGGCGTGAGGCCGCTGTAGTAGCAGAGCGCCACGATGTACTCGATCGGAGTGCGCACCAGGCCCTGTTTGGCCGCGGTGCTGTAGAACTCGGGGCGATTCAGGATTGCGCGCACGAGGTTGAGGATGTTCATGTCCGCCGCAAACGCCGGTGCGAGCGCATCGAGCACCGCTGTCGGAGGCGCGGGATGAGCAAGGAACTCCCACAGCTTCTTGGTGATGTAACGCGCCGCGATCTGCTTCTTCGTCGCGTTGTTCACGAGGATCTCGGTGATGATCTCCGGCCCGTCCCAGTTCTTCGTCGTGCCGAAGAACGTCTTCATCCCGGTGTCATGTTTCGTCGGCCTGAACACATAGTCGTAGGCGGGCCAAGGGGCGTTGTGCCCGGTCCACGCTCGAGCCGCTGCCTCGACGTCGCCCTCTGTGTAGTTGCCCACGCCGAGTGTGAACAGCTCCATCAATTCGCGGGCGAAGTTCTGGTTGGGCGAGCCCTTCACGTTCTCCGCGTTGGAGAGGTAGACCAGCATCGCCCGATCAATGGCCATCTGCTGCGTCAACGTGTGAAAGTTTCCGAGGGCGTTCTGCCGATACATCTGCGTCTGCTGCATCATGTGGAAGCCGTGGCCCACATCCCACCAGCCGCTGACGAAATGACCGTGCCAGAAAAGCGTCATCTTCTCTTGGAAGGGACGTGCCTTGGACACCATGTTGTTGAGCCAGAACGAGCATCCCTGCACGTACTGGTCCCAGCCGCTGTTGGTGTCCTCGCTCTGGAAGTATGCGGGCAGCGCAGGGTTACCGTTGAGACCGATGTTGAGGACGTTGTCGACGACGGCCGCGTAGCTCGTGAGGTCGAGGGTCTTCAGCTCAGCAAGGCGGCCGGGGCGCACCACAAATTCGGTTCGCCGCAACAGGTGGGCGAGGTCGTCGTCTGATACGGCCACGCAAAACACTCCTTCGCTCAGATGCCCTAGTAGGTCATCGGACCTAGTGCGGGGAACCTTGAGCGCGGGTTGATCCGACGCCGTCAAGTCGCGCCGAGGCCTGGACGCGAAGCGACCCGGCCGTTCTGACCGGGTCGTTTCGGAGTTCTTGGTGAATTACTTGGTCTTGCGCTCGCCATAGCGCTTGTTGAAGCGCTCGACGCGGCCACCGGTATCAACCAGCTTCTGCTTGCCGGTGAAGAACGGGTGGCACTCGTTGCACAGTTCGACCTGCAGGTCACCCGCTCGGGTGGAGCGGGTGATGAAGGTGTTGCCGCAGCTGCAGCGCACCGTGGTGTCGTTGTACGTGGGATGGGTGTCGGTCTTCATGAGTTTCTCCGTCAAAATCGAACAACAGTGTATCGGCCCGGAACCGCTGAACACGAGCCATTAACCCGCGATGAGAGATGAGCCGCGGGGAAGCGCACATCTCTCATCGCGCGGCCGGGGCGAGTGTGCGCGATGAGATGTGTGCGGCTTGGGGCGGCTCATCTCTCATCGCCGGGCCCACTTACATGGCGGGCTGTTTGCCGATTTCGTTGAGGAACTCGTCGTTGGTTCGGAACGTGCGGAGGCGGTCGACCAGCAGTTCCAGACCGGGAGCAGCGTTGCCGTCGGCGGCGAGGCCGCTGAGCACTCGGCGCAACTTCCACACCATCTGCAACTGCTTCCGGTCGAACAGCAGCTCCTCGTGGCGTGTGCTCGACGCGTCTACATCGATGGCCGGGTAGATGCGGCGCTCCGACAGCTTGCGGTCGAGGCGCAGCTCCATGTTGCCGGTGCCCTTGAACTCCTCGAAGATGGCGTCGTCCATGCGGCTGTTGGTCTCGACGAGCGCCGTTGCGAGGATGGTGAGCGAGCCACCTTCCTCGACATTGCGGGCGGCGCCGAAGAACTTCTTCGGTGGATACAGCGCACCGGCGTCGATACCACCCGACAGGATGCGGCCGCTTGCGGGAGCCGCCAGGTTGTAGGCACGGCTGAGGCGGGTGATGCCATCGAGGATGATCACGACGTCTTCGCCCTGCTCGACCAGGCGCTTGGCCTTCTCGATGGCGAGTTCGGCGACGTGAGTGTGCTCCTCACTGGGCCGATCGAACGTGCTGGAGATGACCTCACCCTTGACGGTGCGACGCATGTCGGTGACTTCTTCGGGCCGCTCGTCGATGAGCAGCACCATCAGCTTGACCTCGGGGTGGTTGTGCTCGATCGAAGTCGCAATCGTCTTCATGATCGTCGTCTTGCCAGCCTTTGGCGGCGACACGATGATGCCGCGCTGGCCCTTGCCGATCGGCGAGATGAGGTCGATGATGCGCGCCGTCATGTTGTTGGGAT
>JBDTWJ010000067.1:0-18524 GCA_040006755.1 Ilumatobacteraceae bacterium
CTGCCGTTTGCGGGAGTCCTTTGACGATTGGTCAAGTTGAGGGCCAGAGGCGCCGATTGCTCTTCTAGGATTGACCAATCCCCACGACCAAGATTTCACAGGACGCCGGGCGTCCTCGTTCATCGACGGCCTACGGTTTCCGCCCCTGATGTCGACAACTTCGCTTCCACTACTGTCGTCTCGGCGACAGCTACTCGGTGCCGGGTTGACGGCTGCCCTCGGTTCGTGGGTGGCGCTCGAACTGCTCGACGCAAGCCGCGCGAGCGCCTGGGGTGTGGGGTCGGCGGGGCAGATCTCGGTGGTCGGCGATTCGCTGACCTCCGGCACGTTGCCGTATCAGGCAGACGCGTTGGCAGACGTCGGCTGGACTCGCACAACGATCGATGCGTACCGGAATCGCGGGGTGCTGACGAAGATGAACGGCGACAAGCACACTGGCCTGACGGCGGTCGATGCGATCAGAAGAGAATCGGGGGACTCCGATCTCTGGGTCGTGGCGCTGGGGTCCAACGATGCCGGCAGTCTCCCGAGGAACCAGGACCTCATCCGCCGAATGATGGACCGCATTGGCGGAGGGCACCACGTGCTGTGGGTCAACATCTACCTGCGGTCCAAACCTGCGCGCCAAGAGGCATGGAATGCAGCGCTCGACGACGTGGCCAACGACTTGAGCGACGGGATGTTCATCTATGACTGGGCGTCAGTGGCGGCGCCGAATCCGCAGTGGCTGGCCGACGATCAGATTCATTGCACACCCAGTGGCTACAAACACCGTGCAACCGAGATCGCAATGGCGACCCGCAGCATGGTGCCGTCGACGCCGATCGTGACGGGTCCGCTGCGCGCGCGTCGACCGGGTGCGACCAACGCGGTTGCGTGATCGTCGTCCCTGAATCCGGTTAGGCCATGCCCGCGAGCAGCTGATCTGCCGCGCTCTCCAATCGAGCGGGATCGTCGTGCAGCCTGGCGACCAGCATCGCTCCCTCGAGGGTACCGATCATGATCTGTGCCGCATGTCGAGCGGAGCCGTGATGCCGCAACGTGCCGGCGCGTCGACTTTGGTCGAACACGCGCTCCAGCCACACCTCGTTGAGTTCGAAGAATCGGACGATCGCCTGCTGCATCGATGATGGCAGCGTCTGGTACTCCGCAGCAAGCATCCCGCACAAGCACATCCGTTGGTCTCGCACAACGTCGAGGTAGATCCCCGAGTACGCGGAGATCTTCGACGGCGCTTCGCTGATGCGATCGTCGATGTCTGCCAATGCTGCGGCGAACCTGGTCGTGTAGCGATCGATCAGCGCCTCGCCCAGTTCAGCCTTCGTCGCGAAGTGGTAGTGGAGAGCGGGTCTGGTGACACCCAATTCGGTGGCGATGTCTGCATAGCTGACACCGTTGAACCCACGAACCTGCACGAGTCGCTCGGCAACATCGAGGGCGCGCTCCGCTGTGTCAATGACCTCGGTGTCTGACTGCTTCACGACTCGTCGTCTCCCACCAGGCTCTTGACGTGCTTACTTACTAGTAAGTAAGCTACCTCGATTCGGGAGATCGCGTCAACCGAAGAACAGGGGACCCACAATGACCGATACGGGAGAGTCCGCCGCCGTCGTAGCCAGATTCGGCGCCGCTTGGGCAGCTCACGATCTCGAGACAGCGCTGTCGATGATCACTGACGACTGCGTCTTCGAGGCGACAGGCCCGGCACCGGACGGCGTCCAGCACAAGGGCGCTGACGATATCCGGCTCGCGTGGAAGGCAATCTTCGACGACACCAACAGTCGATTCGAGGTGGAGGACTCCTTCGCATCGGGGGATCGTGTCATCGAACGGTGGACCTACAGCTGGGATGGTGGCCACATCCGCGGGGTTGACCTCTTCCGCGTGCGCGACGGCAAGGTCTCCGAGAAGTTCGCATACGTCAAGGGCTGACCAATGAGCACCACGAACATCGCCGCACTCCACCGCAGTGCCCTCGATTCGACGCGCGCGATCGTCACCGGTGTGCGCGACGACCAATGGAAGCTTGCCTCACCATGCGGGGGCTGGAATGTCCGCGAACTGCTGAACCACGTCGTCGCCGGCAACCTCTGGGCGGCAGAGTTGGCGAATGGGCGAACCATTGCCGACGTCGGTTCGACTCTCGACGGAGACGTGTTGGGTGCCGACCCCGTTGCCGCGTACGACGCGTCAGCCGACGCGGCCGCCGCGGCGTTCGAGACGCCGGGTGCGCTCGACGCTCCATGCGCGGTGTCGTACGGACCCGTCCCTGGCTCGGTCTATGCGGGTCACCGCTTCCTCGATGTGTTGATTCACGGCTGGGACCTTGCGCGGGCCACGGGTCAACC
Organism: Ilumatobacteraceae bacterium; assembly: GCA_040006755.1. GTDB lineage: Bacteria > Actinomycetota > Acidimicrobiia > Acidimicrobiales > Ilumatobacteraceae > JAENVT01. The sequence goes on from JBDTWJ010000067.1 coordinate 2,349, forward strand.
AACAGACCTCGATCCGCGCCTTGTCGACGGATGTTGGGACGTCGTACGTCCGCAGTTGTCGATGCTTCAGTCGAGCGGAGCGTTCGGCGCGGAAGCCGCGGCGACCGCCGACAGCTCGCAGGCCAGTTTGTTGGCTGCGCTCGGTCGAACCGGTTGAACGACACTCGAGGACCGGCCCTTCGTTGAGCTGGAACGGTGCCGAGTAGGTTCGGTTTGTGCCCAACCTCTCCGATTCCGACGTCGCAACCGCAGCTCAGGCGCTCTTTCAAGCGGAGCTCGACAACGTGCCGATCACTCCGATCTCCGAGACGCATCCAACCGCGGACATCGAGGACGCGTATCGCATCTCGCAGGCCGTCACCGACTTGAAGCTTGCGGCGGGCCGCGTGATCAAAGGGCACAAGATCGGCCTCACGTCGAAGGCCATGCGGGCACTCACGAATGCGACCGAACCTGACTACGGGACGATGTTCGACAACTGGTTCGTCTTGGAGGGCGGCATCGTTCCTCGCAGCACGATGAACCGTCCGCTGGTCGAGGTCGAGTTGGCGTTCGTGCTGAAGGAGCCGCTCTCCGGGCCTGGAGTCAACGTCGCCGACGTCATTCGGGCGATCGACTTCGTGCTGCCCGCCATCGAGATCGTCGACACGCGTCAGTTGGGTCGCGGTCCCAACACACTCATCGACAGCATCGCCGACGCCGCAGCGTGCGGATTGGTGATCCTCGGGGCAAACCCCGCGAAGCTGAAGGACATCGACGTCCGCAACGTGGGTGCGACGTTGTCGATCAATGGCGACATCGAGGAAAGCGGCATGGCCCGAGCCGTGATGGGCAACCCCATCAACGCGGTCGCCTGGTTGGTCAACAAGCTGTGGGAGTTCGGCGTTTCACCGGACGCTGGTCACGTGATCCTGTCTGGATCCTTCATCAAGGCAATCCCGTTCCAGGTCGGCGACAACGTCGAGGCAATGTTCAACGGCCTCGGCGAGGTGACCTTCCGCGCCCGCTGAGCTCCGTTGCTGCCCGAGTGTTTGCAGCTCACCCGGGGTGTCGGGAAACACTCGGATGGACCGGATCAGTCGTCGATGTAAGCGATGAATTCGCAGGTTGCCAACTTGGCGCCGGCGATGAACTGTGTGTGGCGCGCCGGACGGGCCTCCGGGTCGGGAAAGTGCTCGACCCAGATCGGGTTGCAGCTGTCGCGAAACGACATGTCGGGGACGTAGAACGTGATGCGAGCCACGTGACGCCAGTCGGCACCGGTCTCCTTGAGGATCTCGCCGATGTGATGGAACAGGTTGACGTACTGCGCCTCTGCGTCGTCGGGGACCGTCGACTCGCCCGGGTCGCGTGCGGCGATCACGCTCGACACCAAGAGAGGTCCGATGCGTGACGCAGCTGGGATGGGATTGACGTGCGTGAAGCTTGTGATGTCGATCGATTGCCGCGCCATTTCAGCCGTCCTCCTTCTGCGGCTGCCTTGCCGCGAACCACTCTTCGAATTCCGCGCGTCGCTCTTTCGATACCGGGAACACACCGTTGGTGCTCTCGCCGGCGTCGACTCGCTCGAGAGCCCACGTCTCTTCCATCTCTTGCTGCACAGCGGCCGCCGCCAGCTCGACAACGAGCGATGGCGGGATCACGACGGCACCCTCGCCATCGCCGACGATGATGTCGCCGGGCATCACCGTCACACCAGCGCATGCAATCGGGATCTGATGTTCCAGCGGCATGTGCGCCCGGCCGAACGTCGCCGCGTGCGACGAGCCGTAATACACAGCGATGTCGAGTTCAGCAACAGCCGGCGTGTCGCGCACTGCTCCATCAGTGATCATGCCGGTAGCGCCGCGTCGCAGCGAGCGAAGGGCGAACACGTCGCCGAACGTTCCCGCATCCGGCTCACCGCGTGCTTCGATCACCAACACCTCCTCGGGTGCCATGCTCTCGACTGCGCGGCGTTGGGCGTTCTGCCCCGAGGTGTATTGGGCGTTGAGGTCTTCTCGCAGTGGCACGTATCGCAGAGTGTGCGCGTACCCCAGCATGCGTTGGCCAGGCTTGATCGGCTTCAATCCGCTGAGGAACGTCGAGCGGATGCCCTTGCGTTGCAACTGGTTCGTCAGCGTTGCCGTCGACACCGAGTTGAGCTGGGCACGCAGCTCGTCGGTGAGCAGAACGGGGCGCGGCGGGTCGGCGGATGACATCGGTCTAGTCAAGCACGATGGACCCGCGGGCCTGCAACGCGAACGTGTGTGTCAATCAGCGAGTTCGTGCGTGTTCCAGGTCGGCCTGGTGTCGGCGGCCCTCACGTACTGCTCGGCGAGGCGGCGCAAGAGGTAGTTCTCGAAGCCCTCCTCTGGCAGTGCCGGCGCGTAGAGGTGACCCTGCTGGCGCACGCAGCCGAGTGCGATGAGAGCATCAGCCTGGGCGCCGGTCTCCACGCCGTCGGCGGTCACCTCGAGGCCGATCTCACGCGTCAACGCAATGATGGATCGGACGATGGCGCGATCGTGAGGATGAGTCGTGATGGTGTCGATCGAGATGCGGTCGATGCGGACCTCGTCGAGAGGAAGACGTCGCAACATGCTGAGCGACGACACACCCTGGGCGAAGTCGTCGAGGCAGACTCGTCCGCCGCGAGCGCGGAACTCCCTGAGGTTCGACGCAGCCGAAGGGAGGTCAACGTTGACGAACGATTCGCGCACGTCGACGGTCAGCAGATGAGGATCTATTCCGCTGACGAGCAGATCGATCGGATTGTCGCGCCACGGACGCTCGGTCGAGTGTGGCGCGAGGTTGACACGGAAGCGGAACCCGTCCGGCAGGCCCAGAACGGCGAGGCGGCGAATCTGCCTGCGGGCGCCACCGAAGACTCGCTCGGTCACCCGGTCGAGTAAGCCGGCCCTGACGGCAAGGTCCATGAAGTTGTGCGCTGCGACGACCGTGCCATTCGGTTGGACCCATCTGGCGAGCAGCTCGGCACCGACGATCATTCCCGTGCTGGCATCGAGTTCGGGTTGGAAGAATGGCACGATGTCGCCGTCGTCGATCGCTCGCCGCAGTCGCAACTCGAGGTCGATCCTCTCGTTGTTCTCGCGGGCAAGTTCGGTGTCGAAATGAGTGACCCTGCTACGACCGGTGGACTTGGCCCGATAAAGCGCGAGGTTTGCGTTGGCCAACACCTCGCTGACGTTCCTGCCATGTGTCGGGGCATGGGCGATGCCGATGCTGACCGACGAGGGCAACTCGCGACCGGCAGCGTGAATCGCTTGCGCGAGGACGCCCTGCAGTTGGTGGGCGACGGCGACAGTCGTCTGCTCGGTTGCATCCGGTAGAGCAATGACGAACTCGTCACCTCCGATGCGTCCGGCGACGCCGTTGGTCGTAACGCAGCGCTCGATTCGATCAGCGACGATCCGTAGGAAATGGTCGCCGCCGCGGTGGCCGATCGTGTCGTTGACGGACTTGAAGCGATCGAGGTCGAGGAAGAGCACACCAACCGGCTCGGTCGACTGCTCGCCGATGAGCGTTTCCAACGTCTCGAACATCCCGCGCCTGTTGAGCAGCCCGGTCAGCGCGTCGTGTGTGGCTTGATGCGTGAGTTGCTCGATGGAAACCGCCAGTTGGGCGTTCGTCTCGGTCAGTTGAAGCTGGTCCCGTTCGATCTCGGCGAGCAGATCCTCGCTCGTCTTCTGCAACGCGATCGCAGTGCGGGCTGTCTTGCTCAAGATCGAGTGGATCATCGTGAGCGCCGCCGCATAGAAGACCCACAGCATGGCCAGGCCGCGCAGCCGGATGTCGGCCGACGTCGCCAATGTGAAGGTCGACAGCACGGCCATTGGCGCCAGCAGGCTGGCGAACATGTCGCGCCGGCCAGCGGTCAGCATGGCCGCGATAGCTGCGGCTGTAGTGGGGAACACGGCGAAGAGCATCACCATCTCGACCGAGGCCGCGCTGGCCACCCAGGTCGTCATACCGAACACGACACCCATCGACATCAGGCTCGTTCGCAACAGGCGGACGATCCAGCGTGGCGTGGGCACACCGGCCGCAGCGTGGCTGGTCGATCCTGCTGCAGAGCGGCGGTAAGCGGTCGTTCCGGTGGTCAACAGCACGGTCGCCGCGATCGCTGCGCCGACCCATATCTCGAGGCGCGCGACGTCGTTCTCGCCCTTCGTCAGCGCGGCGACGAGGACGGTGAAAGGGATCAACCAGAAGGGGGCGATGCACGTGTTGGCGACCACAGAAACGAGTGCCCGCTCCTGCAGGCAGGCGTCGTGACCGTCGTTCGTTGGCGATTCCGCCTCCGCCACCGTGTTCTCCTTGGCTGTCAGCACGCATTCTGCGCTGAATTTGTTATCGGTCGAAGCCGAACGTGGCGTGAGTTCTATCTCGATTAGTTTGACCGTCGGCTCGGCCCCGTTCTGCGTGAGAATGGGCCGGTGCGAGGCCGATTTGCTCCATCCCCAACCGGCTCACTGCATCTCGGCAACCTCAGGACCGCGCTGGTTGCCTGGCTGATGGCGCGCCGACATGGTGGCAGCTTCATCGTGCGCATGGAAGACCTCGACAGGGTGACGTCGTCGCCGGCTCACGAGGCCGACCAGCTCGCCTCGCTGCGCAGCATCGGCCTCGACTGGGACGATGAGGTCGTTCGACAGACGGATCGTTTCGATCTGTACCGGGATGCCATCGGCCGCCTGCAGTCCGGTGGCCTCGTCTACGAGTGCTACTGCACCCGGCGCGAGATTCGCGAGGCGGCTCGAGCACCGCAAGGCGCGGACCCTGATGGCATCTATCCAGGGACGTGTCGGCAGCTGACCGAGCGCGATCGAGCGAAGCTTCGCGCCGAGGGTCGCCGGCCTGCACTGCGCCTGATCAGCGACGGTCTCGACGAATCGTTCGAGGATCGATTCAGTGGGAGACACGTCGGACGCGTCGACGATCTCGTGTTGCAGCGCAACGACGGCGTGCCCGCGTACAACCTCGCTGTCGTCGTGGATGATGCCGCACAAGGCGTGACCGAAGTCGTGCGCGGCGACGACTTGATTCCGTCGACACCTCGACAGATCATGTTGCATCGCCTGCTCCATCTACCGATTCCGCAGTACGCCCACGTGCCGATGGTGCTCGCGCCGGACGGGACACGTCTGGCAAAGCGACACGGCGCTGTGACGTTGGCCGACCTGGCTCATCGCGATGGCTCATCACCCGGTGACGTATGTGGGCGCTTCGCCGAAAGCCTCGGCATCCAGACCCGCGGGCGACCGATGTTGGCGCCGGACCTGCTCGACGAATTCGATCCTGACGTGATGCCGTCGACACCTTGGTACCTCTCCGACGACGAACTCTGACACGATCGCGGGGATGTTCGACGATCTGCAGCAACTGTTCGGATACCAGGGCGCGATCGACGAACGGATGTCCGTCGAGCTGGTCGCACCCGATCTGGTCGTCATTCCGTGCTGGACGCCGCCGTTCTGCGCCACCGTGGTGCGCGCGGCCGAGGCCATCGGTGCCTTTGAGCCGCAGGCCGGCGATCCCGTCCCTGGTCACGAAGTATCGCTCGCCGTCATCAGCCCCCGCTTGTTCGAAGCGGTGCAAGAAGACTTCGGTGCCCGCATCTGGCCGCAGATGCAAACGGTGTGGCCATTTGTGGACTACTACGGACTACGGGATGCCTTTGTCATTCGTTACGCGAAGAGCGAGCAGGAATCGCTGCGAATTCACCACGACGTCGCTCAGATCTCGGGCTCGATCAAGCTCAATGACGCCTACTCGGGGGCTGACCTGGTGTTCCCGCGGCAGCGGTTCGACAACTCGAGTGTCGGCGTCGGCGAGCTGCTGGTGTGGCCGTCGCTCGTCACCCATCCTCACGAGACGGCTCAGCTCGAGGATGGAATCAAATATGCGTTGACGGTGTGGTTCGAGTTGCCGACGTTCTGAGGTCTCCATCGACTAAATTGGTGGAGGATGAATCGGCGAGCTGTGTCCCAAACCTTGTCGCTGCTGTTCCCCGTCCTTGCACTGGCGCTTTCGTCGTGCTCGCAGAACGGCTCATCGGTGTCGGCGCAGACCATTCCTCCGCCCATCACCTTGTCGGGTCTACCCAGGCCGACCGCGGGCGAGGTCGTCACGACACCGGCGACGACCGAGGCACCCACGACGACCCAGGAGCCCACCACCGCCGTCGAGCCGACGACCACCACCGAGGCACCGACCACCACGGTAGAACCAACCACGACGACCATTCCATTGCCCTCCAACGTCGAGATCGTCGGGCCAGCCGAGACTGGTCTCCAGGCGGTTGGCGGCCACAGTGGCGAGGCGACTGCCGTCATCCAGGCCAGGTTGCTGCAGCTCGGCTTCTGGAACAGCGGTGCCGACGGCGACTACGGCTTCAGCACCAAGCAAGCGGTGATGGCGTTCCAGAAGTACCTCGGGCTGCCGCCCAACGGTCTTGTCGACCAGACGACCGCCGACTACCTGGCCAACTTCGTGGAGCGGGGCCACGCTGCTGCCGACACCGGCACGCTCGTGGAGGTCGACAAGGCGAAGCAGTTGCTGTTCGTCGTCGTCGATGGCAAGACGCAGTGGACGTTCAACACGTCGACCGGAAGCGGCATCCCATACGAGGCGCAGAACAAGAACGACCCGACCAAGATCGAATCGGGCGACGCCATTACTCCCGATGGCCTGTTCCGCACGACCCGCGAGCGTCCGGAAGGTTGGTGGGAAGGCGACCTCGGCAAGATCTACCGGCCGAAGTACTTCGTCGGCGGCATCGCCGTGCATGGCATGACCAGTGTGCCCAACCATCCGGCCTCGCACGGTTGCGTGCGACTCAGCACTCAGGCGATGGACTTCATCTGGGATCAGAACCTCATGCCGATGCGCATCCCGGTGTGGGTGCACAGCTGACAGATCATCCCACCAGTTCGCGTAGCTGCCTGTCGAGGTCGATCGTGGTCGCCGGTAGCTCGCCGCCCGAGACCGTCGGGTCTGCGGAGCGCGCGATCGGCGCTTCCTGGAGCTGCTGCGCGAGAGCGGCAGCGCGATGGCGTGTCGACTCCGACTTGCTGGCCAGCACGATCACCCTGCTGCGGTGCCGCACCACGGTCTCGCCGCTGCGGAAGACGTCACTGATGACTCCTGCTGTCGTGATCATCACTGCGTCACGCTCGAACGGCGCGAGGTCATCAGTGTTTACATCGACGATGACGAAGCAGTAGGCATCGGTCGGCGCGATGCCGAACGCCCGGCAGTGCTGGTAGATCTCTTTGAGGCGGAGGCGCAATACGGCAGGCGTGCCGACACCGGTGACGGCATCAAGGCACGTGCCGGCGAAAGAGCCGCGTACGTAACGCTCGGCCCAGCCTTCGGTGAATGCCGCGATCGATGCGAACGAGCTCAATTCGGTGCCCTGCGAGCGCTTGGTCAGCGTCGTCAGCGTCTCCAGCCACGAGTTCAACTGCTCGAGCGGCCACCCGAGGTCACCGAGTGTGTTCCCCAACCGTCGCAACGCTCCGCGCAGCCCGCGCCGCTCGTGCAGCGCCTCGACGACACCGGTTGCGGCGTCGACCACGCTGAGGTCGAGCTGCTCACCGGATTCGAGCTGGATCAACGAGAGCCATTGATCGAGGGTTGTTTGCCATGGGGTGCAGATGAGACGCCTTCGCGAACTGCCCATAACCCGTTATCGGCAGCGCGAGCGACGGCCTTGAGTCACTTGTCGGCTCGGCGGATCCGCAGCTTGCGATCGTCGGCCGTGAAGCAGCGACCAGTCTCGAGATCGAAGCGCCATCCGTGCAGCGTGCACACCAGTTCGCCGTCCTCGATCTCGCCGAAAACGCTGAGATCGGCCTGGCGATGTGGGCACAGCCGCTCGACCATGTAGTCGCCGATCCGGATCTCCTCACCGGCCAGATCGCTGCGGTTGGGGTCGAGCCGTCGCCTTGCTTCTGCCTCGGCGCGGCGCATGCGTTCAGGCGACAGCGACTTGAAAAAGTTGTACAGGTATTCGTTGAACGAGCCTTCACGCCACGCGCGGAATCGGCACGACAGGAACAGAGCGTTGCTCCAATCGACGGATCGCTGAGCCGCCACGGTCTCGACGAGCTCACGCTGGATCTCGAATCGGAACGCGTACTTCTCGCCCGCGAACTCGCGCAACTGACCGTTTGGAAAGTCGATGATCACATCGAGGTCGCCGGCGCAAAGCAGACAGCTGTCGCCGATGCCAGTTCGCAGCGCGGGAGCCATTGCCAACAGCGGTTCCCACCACGCCTTCAGCGTTGGCAGCAGATCGGTGCTCGGCGGATTCCAGTGGCGATGCATGTCGTTGAGCCACGGCATCCAGTCGGCCTGGTACTCACGGAGGTAGTCGGCTTTCTGGTCGAAGATCTCCTCGACGGCCTCGTCGGCGATCGGGTGCGTCACGCTGATGGAGCCGGCGGTCACGTCAACGGTGGTTCCCGGTATGGCCAGCACGCCTCGGTGACCTGCGTCTTCGAGCCGGCTCATGAAGGCGCGCTGGTCGGGAAAGATGCTCAGTTCGTTGCCGGTGATCACATTCAGCCCGAACAGCTCAGGGTCGAGGAACGCCGGCGGGCCGGCACTGGGCACGACCGCCCTCGCGCCGATCGCTTCAACGTACCGCATGGCCCTGGCGAACTGGCTGGCGACCTTGGCGTCGACCAGCTCACGCATGCGCTGGGGAGGCTCGTCGTAGACCATCGGGTACCAGATGGCCCCGCTGTACTGGAGCCAGTGCAGATCGACCGGGCCATGAGCGCGCAGCGCATCGAGATCGTCGGTGCGGCAGTCATTCTGATTGACGAGCCGCCCAGTGCCGTCGCTGACGACGAGGGCCGAGTCACCACCGGGCCCGTCAGTGATGCTGGTTTCCACGTGTATGGCTATTCGCAGACTCGGGCCGAGCGCCATCTCCTCACAGTCAGTAGTGCGGATGACGTTGTCGAAGCCCAGCGCGCGGATCCGGCGTTCGAGCTCATGCGTTGGATAGCCGGGTACGAGCACCGTGGTACGGCGGTCGACGTGATCTGCGAGCCACGGCTCGTCGAGGTGGTCGCCATGTAGATGCGAGATGTACAGATAGGTCGGATGCTCGATGCGCTCCATCAGTTCGGGTGACAACTGATCGTTGCGCGGAAACACGAACCACGACCCGAAGAAGGCCGGCAGGAACCAGGGGTCGCACAGGATCGACCCGTCGAGCGTGTCGATCAAGATGCCGGCGTGACCGACCGATGTGGCGCGCATTCGAACCGAGGCTAGTGAGCGCGGTGGTTGATCGGGCTTCGCAGCCCGGTCGTGAGCCGGGGCGGCGACGAACTAGGCGACGGGCGGGTCGGTGAACTGCTGACCTGACCGAGACACGTGCTCCGTCCACGTGCTGCCGTCCCAATAGCGCAACTCGAACCGTCCTGCCGGATCGGCATACCAACCTGCGGGTACCGCGGGTGCGGCCGGCTCGGGAGTTGCTGCTGCGGGCGTGGCGGGAGCTGAGGTTGTGGCGGCCGCAGGCGTCGAGGCGGCCCCAGGCGTCGACGCTGCGGGAGTCGGCGCAGGTGCCGGCTGATAGCCGGATGTCGTATCGGGTTCGTACGTCGTCGCAGGCTGGATGGTGACTGACGGCTGCACGCCGGTGGTCTCAGGTGACGGTGACGGTGACGATGGTGACGGTGACGATGGTGACGGTGACGACGACGAGGTTGCCGACGAGGGACTCGCCGGCTCTGGAGCGATTGCCCATCCTGAGGGTTCGGTGACCGGCTCCGACGTCGATTCCGACTTCGAATCGGCGCCGGACTCGGACTTGGCGGGCAGGGCCGGAGAGGAGGGTTCGTCGTCGGCCTGGTTGTCGCTGATGGCGCTGATGGTCTCTGCGGCCTTTGTGGATGCGGCGTCGTCTTTCGTGTCGACCTTCGCGTCGGCGGCGGAGGGCTTGCTCTCGCCTGCTGCCTTGGACGAATCGGAGTCGTCAGCCTTGTCGCGGCGCATGAAGGCGGTGACATCGCCGCCCGTCGGGACGATGGCAACGACCGACCACCCCTCCGCAGCTTTGGCGGTGAGCTTCACGGCGAGAGCTGATGGATCGTAGGAAGAGGCGCTGATCGATTCGAATTCCTGCATGGATCGAGAGCGTAGTGTGCAGCGACGCCGGTTGCGTTCACGCTGGAGAAGGTCGACGACGACTTTTCGAGTGGTGGTGTCAGCTGGGAAGCACGAGCGTATGTACGTCGGTCTCGGCGGGTGGTCCGTCGTACACCAACTCGCCGTCGCGCAGTGCCAACAGCCGCCCGACCTGCTCAACGAAGCTGAGCTCGTGAGTGGCGATCATCAGGGTTGCGCCGCGCCGCGAGGCAGCTTCGAACAGGCCGAGCAGTGCCTGCTTTCCGGGCTCGTCGAGACCCACGAACGGCTCGTCGACCAACAGCAGGCTGAACGGCCGGACGAACGCGAGCGTGATTGCCGCCTTCTGGCGCAGCCCACGGCTGAACGTCGTGGGAATGTCGTCGCGGCGTGGCCCGAGGCCAATCTGTTCGAGCAAGTCGTTGGCACGTTGTTCCCAGTCGGTGACTCCGTGCAGTCGGGCGACAAACTCGAGGTGCTCCCAGAGCGACAGATCGTCGTAGAACGTTGGGGTGTCGCTGAGCCACGAGAGCAACCGCCGGGCCTCTTGGGACCCCGCGTCGTGGCGGCCGATCCTGACGCTTCCGTCCGTGGGGTCGAGGAGGCCGGACGCCATCTTCATCAACGTTGTCTTGCCGCTGCCGTTGTGACCGACGAGCGCGACCCTGGCGCCGCTGTCGATGTCGAGCGTCAATGGTTCGAGGGCCGGCCGATCGCCGTACGTCTTGGTCAGTTGGCAAGTCGCCAGTTCGGTCATGCCGGAGTGCTCCGCTGTTGTTGGCCGTAGGCCTTGCCTTCGGACATGAATTGGCGGAACCTGCGCCGCCATTGGTCTCTGCGCCGTACCCAGTACGCGATGAGCAGGATCAGCAGCATCGCCCCCACTGCGCCGCGCAGCGCTGCGGCGGTCGTCGATTGGCCGAGTCGTTCGGCGTGACGCACGAGCAGAATGGTGCACGCCGCGAGGGCGCTGACGACAATGGGAATGCCGACACGCAGTGCGCTCGACATGCCAGCCATCTCCGGCGGAACGAACGCTTGCGCGCCGGTGCTCGTGGGGTCTGGTGCGTCGCGGACGATGCTGACCACGCCGCCGGCTGCGCCGCCGAGCACGGTGGGAACAGCGAGGACGGCGGCGGGGACGATCGCCCGTGTGCCCAGCACCGCTACCGCGGCTACTGCCGCGACGACTGCGAATGGGATCAACGCGATGGCTGGCGCGAGGAGATGATGCGACAACAGTTCGCCGCGTTCGATGGGGAGGCTGTCGGTCCGGTCTGGCTGATCGACTTCCTGCGACAACGGCTCCATCGCTTCCAGGCCGAGCAGGAACAGCATCAGCGCGGTGCCGACGATGGCCGGCGTCGTGCCGCGCATCACCATCGCCTGAAACACCCCGGCCATCGACGCGAAGGCGGTCATGCGCACGAGCCGCGTGGCGGGAAAGCGGGCAACACTGGCAACGCCGCGCCGCACGATGGGCTGGCGGATCCACCGCGGCACGGTGATCCAAGGGTGGCCTCGCGTCTGCTCCTGGTTCAACTGGCGACGCAGCAGGATCACCGTGCGAAGGTCCTGCATCGTGACCGCGAACCGGAGCTGAGCGACAAGACTGCTGCGCCGAGCAAGGGCATCGAGCGAGGTCTGCTGCAGCATGCTGATGCCGACGATCAACACGATCACCGCGACCATCGGAGCGGCGAAATCAATGGGGTGCTGCCGCCAGCCCCACATGGCCAAGCTGCCGAACGTGTTGGCCGGTCCCGGGATGTGCCACGCCAGCGTTGCGGCCTGCCAACCGACAATGCCGAGGCCGACAGACGTCGCGATCCAGAGCGGCAACCGAACGGCGTGGGCGACCAACGCAGTGCCGGCCCACAGCAAGGCCGTGGTGATGCCGAACGCTGCGCCGCTCGCGGCCCACGCAACGGGCGTACCGGGGAGCCGTCGCCCCGCCAACTGCCCGACGATTGCGCCGAACACCGCCGAGAGCGATGCCGCGCTTCGTGCCCGCTGAGTGACAGGTCGCAGCAGGGCCCGCATCCGGTCGACGGGCGAGAGCATCACGTAAGCGACGTCGGGTGCCTCCAGCGCCAGCGGGCCACCTTGCGCTCCGCTGCGCAGCGCGGCGAGAAAGGCCAGCGCCGTGATCATCCCGATCAGCGCCGGGCCATTCTTCGCGATTTCGGCGACCGTGGAAGCCGACACACCGCGGTCGCCGATGGAGCTGCTGATCCACAGCACCGTCCCGCCACCGAACAGGGCGACCAGGTACACGCGGTACGCGGCGTCGAACCATTCGATGGCACCGAGACGATGACGCTTTCGGCGGCGTCTGAGATCGTGCAGGACGTCGATGGCGGCGTCACTCACCGGTTTCGGCCTCACGGTGCGGATCGGCGGACCAGCCCGACCAGCTGGCCACATACAGCCGCGGCGCAGCGAGACCAGCGTGTTCCATGGCGAGCACGTTCATGCACGCGCTGACGCCGGAGCCACAGTACGCGACGACTTCGTGCTGGTCGTCGACGCCCAGTTGCCGATAGTGCTCGCGCAGATCGTCGGCCGACAGCGGCGTGGTGTCGTTGCCGAGCACGGCCGACCACGGCGCGCTGCGGGCACCCGGAATGTGGCCGGGGCGTTTGTCGATCTGGACGACCTCGCCGATGAACCGCTCGGGCGAGCGAGCATCGATTGCTGCGCCGCCCGCGGCGACGATCCGTTCGACGTCAGCGGCAGTCGCCAGCCGATCGCTCGGCCAATCCTGTGCAGCAAAGACGGCCGGGGTCGTTGTGCGCACCGGACCGGTCTCGGTGGGTCCGGACCACGCATCGAGACCACCGACAAGTACGGCTGCATCGCAGCCGAGCATCCGCAGCATCACCACCAGGCGTCCCGACGTCAGACCGCCGGTGTCGTCGTACCCGATGACCAGCGAATCGTTGGCGATACCGAGTAAACCCATGGCAGCGGCAAACGCTTCTGGTGTCGGAAAGGGGTGACGGCCTTCGGTGTCGGCTTGACCGTGACCCGCCAGTTGATGGTCGAGATCGACCCACACGGCGCCGGCGATGTGTCGCTCCTCGAACGCGGCCCGACCGTCGCGACCGTCGAGGTACCAGCGCACGTCGGTCAGCACAGCCTGGGGGTGAGCGGCAACGAACTCCGCGTCGACGAAGGGATCGATCATTGAACGTCTCGTTCGGCGAGTGCGGCTGCCTGGGCCAACACCTCGCGCAGCGGACGTCCGAGTGCTGCTGCGGCTGCGGCTGCGTCGTCGTACTCGACCTTCACCCGACCGAGGGCGACCTTGGCGCGCACGGTGTGACCATCGATGTTCACCACGCGTTCGCTGCGCTGCTGCGGCCAGCGCCGCAACTCCATGCCCCGCAGGCCGAGCGAGCCGGTCTCGCGCAGCATCAGAGCACCGAGCAGGGCGGCGGAGGACGGGTCGCACAGCACGTGCAGGGTGTGTGCCGGGCGTCCCTTCTTCATCACGATCGGTGAGGCCCACGCGTCGTGCGCGCCGGCCGCGATCAGCGACGCGATCGTGTGGGCGATCACCTCGCCAGTGGCGTCGTCGACATTTGTCTCCAACAGCCGCACCAGCTGGCCGGGCTCGGGTATCACGCTCCTCGACGCGGCGTCGCCGATCACCACCTGGACGACGTTGGGGCGACCGGGGATGTCGGCACTCCCGGCGCCGTAGCCGACCGAGGTGACCTCGAACTCCGGCATCGGTCCGAACTCGTCGGCGAGCGCACACATCAACGCGACCCCGGTTGGTGTGGCCAACTCTTTGCGGTCGTCGATACCGCGGCTGGGAGCGTTACGGCGCGCGAGCAACTCGGTAACTGCGGGCGCGGGGTTGGGGAGCTGGCCGTGGGCGGCCATTACAGTGCCTTCGCCAACGGTGATCGAACTACAGACGATCCGCTCGATGTCGAGCGACTCCAGGGCCGCGCAGGTGCCGACGATGTCGACGATGGCGTCGAGGGATCCGACCTCGTGGAACTCGACGTCGTCGGCTGGCATTCGGTGCATCTTTCCTTCCACGTCGGCGAGCATGCCGAAGGTACGTTGAGCACGGTCACGAACTCGTTCGGGAAGGTCCGCGGCATCGATCAATTCACGGATGGCGCTGTAGCCGCCGTGATGATCCCGATCCTCGTGCTCGTGATCCTGGTCGTGGTGATCGTGATGGTGTTCGTCGAGCACGACAACATGAGCCTGCGTAGCGGCGAGGCCGCAGCGCGTCACGCCCTCGAACGTCAATGCGTAGCCGTCGAGATCAAGCCGACCGATGAGGTCGGCGATCACTACGGGGTCGGCGCCGGCGTCGACCAAAGCCGCCATGCTCATGTCGCCGGCTGTTCCGGCGAAGCAGTGGAACCAGGCGGTTCGGGTCACGGCATCATTCTGGCGATCGCGCACGCTGCTCCAAACCCGTTGTCGATTCCCACCACTGTGACTCCACTCGCGCACGAAGCGTGCATCGCCAGTAAAGCGGTGATCCCATCGAGGCTGGAGCCATAGCCGACGCTGGTGGGCACTGCGATCACGGGTCCGTTGGTCAGGCCGCCGATCACGCTGGCCAGCGCGCCCTCCATTCCCGCGACTACAACGACGGCGTCGGCCGAGGTGATCCGGTCGAGGTGGGCGAGCAGGCGGTGCAGTCCCGCCACGCCAATGTCGGCGAGCCGGTCGGGCTCGAAGCCATATGCCCGCAACGTGAGCACGCACTCGTCGACGATCGGGCCATCGCTGGTGCCCGCGCTGGCGACCAAGATGTTGGACGTGCGAGAGGCCTCTGGCCGGCGCCACAGGATTGCACCGGTTGCCTGCTCGCCGGGGCCGAACTCGGCCTGCACGGCCTCCAGCTGGAAGGCGTCCGCCCGCGTCAACAGCACCGGTCCGACCCCATGCGTCATCAGTTCGCCAACGATCGCCACGCATTGATCGGCGCTCTTGCCGCGACCGTAGACCGCCTCGGGCATTCCCTGCCGCAACGCGCGATGGTGGTCGACCAGGGCATCGCCGGCCTCCGCGAACGGCAATCGTCGGAGGCGCTCCATGGCGGTGTCGGGATCGAGCGATCCACCGCGCACGTCGTCGATCAGTTGGCGCAGTGTTGCTTCGTCCACCCGCCCATTGTGGCGGCGATCAGCTCCCGGTATCGAGTGCGTCGAGAAAAGCTTCGCCGGGAATCCGCAGGATGCTGCCTGCCGCGGTGCACCGTACGGTCGCTGTGCGTGGCACGTCGTAGAGCACGCCGAGCTCGCCGAACGAGTCGCCGGCACGTAACACGCGGATGAAATCGGATGTGTGACCAAAGTGGCTGATCAGTATCTCGAACGTGCCGTCGATGATGAAGAACAGGTCGTCGGCATACTCACCCTGTCTGATGATGGTCTCGCCGACGACAACATGTTCACGGGTTGTTGCGTCGGCGAGTTCGCGCAGCCCGGCGGGGGTCGCAAAGCGCAGCGAAGGGATCGTTCCGAGGAGTGACGCCTCCGGTCGCGTCGGGTGGCTGATGGTCGCAGGATCACGATCGTCTGACATCAACGCGACCCTAGGTTTGCCGAACACTGACTTCACCTGTCCATACCACGATCGCGCCAGTGAGGCGCTTCCCGTGACGGTCGTCGGCACGGATGTAGCTGTGGGACTCTCGGCGTTGCACGTCATATCGCTCGGCGGAAAGAGCGCCGACCAATAGCCTGTGATACGTGATTGCCTCCACAACTCGCGTCGGCTTCCTCGGGCCGCTCGGTACGTTCACCGAGCAGGCGCTGAAGTCGCAGCTCGATCTTGCCGCGGCCGAGCATGTGCTGTTCCGAACGATGCCCGACGTCCTCGATGCAGTGGAGACCGGCGAAGTCGATTTCGGGTTCGTGGCCATCGAGAACTCCATCGAGGGCACGGTCAACCTGACGCAGGACGAGTTGGCGTTCAGCCACGAGCTACTGATCCAGCGCGAGGTGGTGCTCGACATCGAACACTGCCTGCTGGCGAAGCCCG
>JBDTWJ010000068.1:0-18275 GCA_040006755.1 Ilumatobacteraceae bacterium
AGCAGGCGTCGGTAGGGTCTGGCGCCATGAGGAGCGCGCTGGTGTTGAACGCAACCTACGAGCCGCTCTCCGTCGTGCCGTCACGCCGAGCCGCATGCCTCGTGCTCGCCGACAAGGCCGACATCGTCGAGGACGATGGTACGCACCTCCACTCCGAGTCACTCACCGTGCCGAATCCCGTGGTGATCCGTTTGCGGTACGTCGTCAAGGTGCCGTACCACCGGCGCACGGCCATGTCGCGCCGGGCCGTGTTCGTGCGCGACGAGCACAGCTGTCAGTACTGCGGTGACATGGCCGACTCGATCGACCACATCATGCCGAGATCGCGAGGCGGCGAACACATCTGGGAGAACGTCGCCGCGGCGTGTCGGCCATGCAACCTTCGCAAACGCGACCGCACTCCCGACGAGGCCGGCATGCTGTTGGCGCGGCCGGCGCGAGCCCCGAAGGAACTGGCGTGGATCACCGTGTCCGTCAATCGTGTGCCGGAGGCCTGGAAGCCGTATCTCCTGCTCGCCAGCTGACGATGCTGCCGTGGCACGTCCAACAGGTGACCGGCGATGTGGGTGCGTTCCACGGTCGCGAGTTGCCGAGGCATGAACGGTTAGCGACGTTCTTCCGCGCCGATGCCCCCACGTTGGTGTTGGGCTCCTCCCAACGCAGCGAGTCGGTCGATGCTGGCGCGGCGGCTCGACAGGGAATCGACGTCGTCCGTCGGCGCTCGGGCGGCGGTGGTGTCTTGCTGTGGCCCGACGAGTTCGTGTGGCTCGATCTGGAGATCCCCGAGGGCGATGAGCTGTGGAGCGACGACGTGGGCCGGTCGATGTGGTGGGTCGGGGAGTTGTGGCGGTCGGCACTCAGAGTGCACGAGCCAACGGCAACGGTCCACCGTGGTCGACTCGCGACAAGCCGGTGGTCGGCCGACATCTGCTTCGCCGGAACAGGTCCCGGCGAAGTGCTCGTCGGTGGTGTCAAGATGGTGGGCGTGTCCCAGCGACGCACGCGATATTCCGCCAGGTTTCAGACGATGGTGCACCTGAAGTGGCGGCCCGATGTCGTTGCGTCGTTAGTCGCCGCAACAACGTCTGTCGAGGGTCCCTCAGCCGAGGCTCTGGCTCCACTCGTGCAGACCAGCGTGGCGTCTGCGGATGCCATCACGCAGCTCTTGATCGATGCGCTACAGGCCGGCGAGACCGTGGAACGTCAGAACGACTCGGCCAGCGCTCCGTCGATGTGAAACTCGGCGCCGAGGGTCAGCTTTTCGAGGGGGAGTGGAGGTGAGTAGAGGAATCCCTGGGCGTATCGACAGCCGACGCTCAGCAGAAGCTCGTGTTGTTCCATCGTCTCGATTCCTTTTGCGATCACCTCGACACCGATCTGCTTGGCAAGGTTCAGGATCGCGCTGAGCAGGCTCAGCGATCGTGCGTCAACAAGCGCGTCGTGGATCAGCCCGCAGTCGAGTTTCACGGCGTCGATGGCGAGGTCTCGCAAGCTGGCGAGGTTGGCGGACCTGCCACCGAAGCCGTCGAGAGCGAATCGCACACCTCTGCTTCGGAGTTGGTCCATGTTCAGCCTGACGTAGTCAGCTTGCTCCGCGTTGACCAAATCTGCCAGCTCGAACTGCAGGTTGGCCGGAGACAGCGAAGCTGCCGCAAGCGAGGCAATGACCTTGCCTGCGAAGGTGATGTCCGCGAGCTCGGAAGGTGAGGCATTGATCGACACACGAGGAAGGTTCGCTGGGTCGAACACTTGCGACATCTGAGTTGACAGCTCGACGGCTGAACGTAATATCTGACTCCCCACCTCACGAACCAATCCGGTGTCTACGGCTACGCCGATGAAATGAGCGGCCAGATGACTTTCACCGTGTTCGTCTTCCCAACGCGCCAGCGCTTCATACTCGACGACCTGGCCGGTCGCCAGATCGACGACAGGTTGGAAGTGAGCCGAGATGGCTCGCTTTGCAACTCCTGCACGTAGTGGTGCGCCGAGGCGCCCGCCGACAAGGACCCGCTGCGGGCGCGTCACGTCGCTCCGTTCGACTGTGCCGGAACCGCGTCCGAGCGCAACCGACAGGTTGCGGTCAGCCCGGTCGAGGAGCACCAGTGATGGGCTGGATGGACCGCTCGTCACGCCGGCCGCACAACCAACGGCGGCATCACCGAGTCGCGTCTCGATCGGCTCGAGAACCGCGTGCATGATGTTGGTCAGTCGGCGATCGTCGTCGCTGTCGCTGCGGGAGACCACGACGAACCGATCGCCCGTGATCCTCTCGACAACTGTTCCGACAGGAGTGACCGCCGCGAATCGTCGAGCCATCTCGGTGATCACCGCATCGCCAGCGCTGCGGCTGAAGCTGTCGTTCACACTTCGCAGGCCGACAATGCCAACGGCGACGCACAGAGTTTCGCAGTCGAGCGTCGCGACTCGCTCGGCGACCTCCGCCCATGGCGTGATGCGCGGAACGCGATCGACGGTCGGCTGGCCCTCGATCCGAGTAGGCGTGAGCGCGACCATCAAGAGGGTGCTTTCGGTCGATGCGCTCATCGGCGACGCAGACACAATCACGCCGAGACGTCGGCCAGTGGGTAGCGCCAGCGTCAACGGGAATGTGCTCGCCGCGGTGCCGACCGACGTGCCGAGCAGATCACGCCCGAGCAGCTCGACGGTTCGCATCCCGTAGAGCATCGAGCCGTGACGCTCGAGCAGCGTCGCCGCTCGCTGATTGAAGTGGAGCACACGGCCGAGCCCATCGATGATCACCGTGGCCATCGGAAGGTGTTCCAACGTGATGTTCGGAACGACCTCGATCCTCGCAAGTTGCTGCGTTGGCTGTGCGCTCCATCTGCTCATGGCGGTGTCTCTCTCGCGTGGTCGCGCTCCCGTACCGGCTGGTACAACTAACCCTTCGGCAGTCCGGTGGGTTGTGCAGAGGCGAGTTGATGAGAGTTGATAAATCGCTCTCGTCTTCGGGTCCAAGGTCCCTTCAGATCGCCTTTCAATGAGCCGATGGGGACGGGCGGGAACGCCTTGCACTCATCAGCGTGCCCACCCACCCTGAGATGAGCGATGAGCCGTGCGGCGCCGCAGATCTCTCATCGCGCTTCGGTGGGCTCGCTTCGCGATGAGAGATCTGCGGTCAGGCCCGGCTCATCGCTCATCGCGGCCTCAAGTGGATGGTCTCTCTGGGGACTGGATGGCGCGTCGTGGGCTAATGTGGGGAAGAATGGTTGACAATGGGGGTAGAAGGGGCGCATAATGGCGGCCAGTGGGGAGTGAGGGCGTGAATCCCCATCTCCGCGTCGAGGCAGGTCGACCGAGCGAGAAGGTGGTGAGACGCGAGTGATGTTCGTTGGGGCGCATGAGCGTCAACTCGACGACAAGGGCCGGGTGGCTCTGCCAGCGACCTACCGCGCCCATCTCGGCGAGCACTGCTACCTGGTGAAGGGCACGGATAAGTGCGTCGAGGTCGTCCCGTCCGAGGCGTTCGAACAGTTCGGTCGTGAACTGATCGTCAAGGTCGAGCGTGGCGACCTCACTCTGAACCGCCAGCGAGCCATCGCATCGAGCGCCGTGCTGGTCGGCCTCGACAAGCAAGGACGCATCAACGTCGACGAGAAGCTGCGCGAATACGCGGATCTCTCGCTGGAGAGCCAGGTCGTCGTGGCCGGCAATCTCATCCGCCTCGAGATCTGGTCGCCCGCTCGCTACGCCCGAATCGACGCAGAAGGCACCGACGACATCGCCGGAGACCCGGCGTGAGCGGCAGTGATGAAACACCCCCAAACCCGTTCTGCCCAACCCCTCATGACCAAACCCGCCATGACACAAGCCGACTTGACCAAAGCCGAATTGACCCAACCCCTGATGAAAGGAGCGAGGCAACGAATTGACGCACGACACGGATCATCCGATCCGTTCGCTCATCTGCAGTCCTTCGGTCTGCAAGATGGACAGCCCCTACTCCGCCCGCTTCCGTCTCGTTTGACCGGGGAGACATCCCGGCGACACTGGCCGGCCGAGGGACTGCAGACGAGCGAACGAGATTGGGATGATGTGCGATGACCGAGCCGTTCAATCACCTTGCGGTGATGGTCGACGAGATCATCAAAGTGTTCGAGACGGTGCCGAGTGGAGTCCTCTTGGAGGCGACACTCGGCGGCGGAGGCCACGCCGAACGTTTGCTCGAGAGCAACGAACGGCTCCGGATCCTCGGACTCGATCGCGATGAGGTCGCACTCGCCGCTGCTAGCCAGCGGTTGGCCCGTTTCGGAGATCGGCTGATGGTTCATCACTGTCGATTCGACCGCCTGGAAGACGCCATGGAAGCCTTTTCAGTAGACAACCTCTCGGGAGCCTTGTTCGATCTCGGTGTCAGCTCGCCGCAACTCGATGAAGCCGATCGCGGTTTCTCGTATCGCCACGAGGCGCCGCTCGACATGCGGATGGATCGCACGCAGGCTTGGACGGCAGCCGATGTCGTCAACGGATATCCGGTCGAGCAATTGACCAGGATTCTGCAGCAATACGGCGACGAGCGATTCGCTCGACGCATCGCCACGGCGATCGTCGCCGCGCGCCCGGTCGAGACCACGACAGAACTTGCAGCGATCGTTGTCTCCGCGATTCCCGCGCCGGCGCGACGTACCGGCGGGCATCCGGCCAAGCGCACGTTTCAGGCGATTCGCATCGAAGTCAACGGCGAACTCGATGCGCTGGCCCCTGCGATCGACGCAGCCATTTCCAACACGAAGACTGGCGGACGCGTCGCAGCGCTCTCGTATCACTCGGGCGAGGATCGAATCGTCAAGGAGCGCATGCGCCTGGCCGTCACCGGCGGTTGCGAGTGCCCGCCCGAGCTGCCATGCGTGTGCGATGCCGTGCAGACGGTCCGCATCGTTCGTGGCATACCTCGCACACCGAGCGCAGCGGAGCAAGCCGACAACCGGCGCGCGGCGAGCGCGCGGCTACGCGTCGTCGAACGAATTTCCGATACACCTCGCCGCGGCACGGTGGGCTGACAGTGGCCACCGCTCTCCGTTCCGAGCGACTAGGAGCAGCACGCGACCGCGTGCATTCCGATGGTGGCGTGATGGCTCGACCGATGATCCGGTCGACCGTTGGCATCGTCAGTGCCCCGCGGCCACAGCTCACCGTCGTTGCGCCGCGAAGGCGACGCACGGCAAGGCTCGTCGCCGTTTCAGCGTTCTTCGCGTCCTCGTTGATGCTCGGCGCGGCGGCATTCCAGACGCAGCTGGCACGTCGACAGGTTCAAGTCGATCAAGTCGATCGTCAGATTCGGCTGGCCCGCAACGACTTCAACGCCCTTCGCAGCAAGCGCGCCGAGCTGCGCTCGCCAGCGCGCCTCGCGGCCAGCGGATCGGTGCTGGGCATGTCGTCGGCAACGAAGACCGAGTTCATCGACATCGCTCCGGAAGTAGTTGCCGAGGTTCAGCAGAGTGCGGGCGGGGTGTTCGATCCGGGTGCCGAAGCGCAGGACCCGGTGTTCGAAGAGTTCAAGGTCGTCAAGTCAGTCGCAGGCGGGTGAGGACGCCATCTCATGAGGGACGTGAATCAGCCGGCTCGATCGCGTAGCCATCACCGCCAGCGCAGCGCATCGGGCATGCCCGAACGGCGCGCGCCGGCGACACCAGCTCGGCGACCGCCGGAGCCGCGTCGGTCGTCGGCGCGCCATGCTGTTCCGCCGCCGCGTACGCCTCAGGGTCGGCCGACCGCCAAGCATGCGCGCCGCACCCCACCGATCACAGCCCGCCGGCCCGCCAGCGCGCCCGCGCGCGGACGAGCGCGCTCGGGACAGGGACGAAATGCCCAGACCTTCCGTAAGCGAGCGGTCTCGCCTCACCAGAATCGCGTCTACCGTGCGGGTCAGTCTTCGCGCCGACTCGTTGCTGTCTTCGTGATCGCCGCACTGCTGTTCCTGGCCGTGCTCGCGCGCATCACACTGCTGCAAACCGTGCAGGCCGATGAACTGCGTTTGGCAGGCAAGTCGCAACGAACCACGGAGCAGCGTCTGAAAGCTCATCGAGGGACGATCTTCGACCGCGATGGAGCAGATCTCGCACTGTCCGTGCCGGCGCGGACCGTCACGGCCAATCCCAAGCTCGTGCTCGATCCTGCCGGCACTGTTCGCACATTGACCGCGTTGCTGCAGTTACCCGAAGCGAAGCAGCTGTCTCTCACTGAGGCGTTCACGTCGAAGAAGAATTCGTTCGTGTACATCTCTCGACAGATCGACCCACAACTTGCTGACACGATCGCTTCGATGCGCTTGGCCGGCATCTCGACGATCAGGGAGGACAAGCGCGTACTCCCTAGTGGCGACGTGGGACGCAGTGTCGTTGGCCGAACGGATCCCGACCTCGAAGGCACCGGTGGTTTGGAAAAGGAGTACAACGACATCTTGCGTGGAATCGACGGTGAGCAGTCTCAGGAGCATGACCGCAAGTTCCGATCGATTGCCGGTGGCGACGAAACGGTGGCTCCCATCGCTGGTTCAGACCTCGTCCTGACACTCGACCGCGGTTTGCAGTATCAGGTCGAGAAGGCATTGTTCGAGCGCGTCGAGAGGCTCAGCGCGATTGGCGGAACCGCCGTCGTGATGGGTGTCAACAACGGTGACATCTACGCCAGTGCAAACGTCCGCCGCAACAGCGACGGGGCGGCCGAAGTGACCTCAGCCAACCTCGCAGCGACCGACGCGCACGAGCCCGGATCGGTCGCCAAAGTGTTCAGCCTCTCGGCCGCGGTGAACGAGGGTCTCGCCTCACCGGAGACCACCATCAACGTTCCCGGCTTCTTGACATATCGGCCGTTCAACAAGAGCGACGAGAAGTGGAAGTTCAAGATCCGCGATGCCGAGCCTCACGAAGAGAAGCCGATGAGCCTGCACGACATCATTGTCCACTCGTCGAACATCGGAACGGTGCTGATCACCGAGCCGTTGGGCACCCTGAGGTTCGGCAAGTACCTGCACGACTTCGGCTTCGGGTCCACCACCGGCCTCGGCCTGCCAGACGAGAGCGCCGGCATCATGAAGCCCGCTGCCGACTGGCAGGCCACCGAGAAGGTGACGCCGCGTTACGGATACGGCTACGCAGCCACGTCGCTGCAACTCGCCGCCGCCGTCAACACGATCGCGAATGGCGGTGTCTACGTCGCACCTCGACTCGTGTTGTCCACCATCGACGCCAATGGGCAGACCCACAAGGCGCCAGACTCGCCCTCGCATGAGGTCGTGACGCCGCAGACCGCGGCCACAATGACATCAATGATGAAAGATGTCGTCTGCTACGGCACGGCGAAGTATGCCAAAGTCCCCGGAATGTCCGTGGCCGGTAAGACGGGCACGGCGCTGTTGAAGCCAACGACAGACCCTGCTCAGGCCGCGGCAGACGCTGCACAAGGCAAGGTCGCAACGGCGGCGCCAACCGGCGCGGCGAGCACCGACTACCAAACAGCGGATGGCGCCAAGGAGTACTTCTCGACGTTCGTCGGTTACTTCCCGGCAGACGATCCGCAGGTGACCATCCTGGTGTCCATCGACCGACCCGACCCATCCAACCAGGACCACCTCGGTGGTACCGCAGCCGGACCCTTGTTCTCCACGCTGGCGACCATTGCGATGCACGAGCTTCGCGTCAGCCCATCACCGAACGACACCGGCTGCCAAGACAGTGCAGGGTGACCCGCCATGTCTCGCATGCTTCGCGAGGTCGTCGAGCAGGCGGGGCTTGATCCGGTCGAGGTGATCGGCGGCGACGTCGCGATTGATTCCGTCGACTTCGATTCGCGACAGGTACGGCCCGGATCGCTCTTCTGCTGCCTCAGGGGAGCGCGTTCGGATGGTCATGATCATGCCGCAGGCGCGCGTGCCGCAGGTGCCGCAGCTCTGCTGGTCGACCATCGCCTCGAGGTTGACGTGACTCAGATCGTCGTGAGCGACACTCGCCAGGCGATGGGATGGCTGTCGACGAGCTTCTTCGATCATCCGAGCCGCAAGCTGACGCTCGTCGGTGTGACCGGTACCAACGGCAAGACCACAACCACCAGCTTGATCAGTTCGATCCTGCAATGTGCCGGCAAGACCACGGGCATGATCGGCACCCTCACCGGCGCTCACACCACACCGGAGTCACCGGACCTTCAATGCCGGTTGGCGGAGTTTGTCGACAGCGGCATCACCGACGTGGTCATCGAGGTGTCGTCGCACGCCCTCGAGCTCCAACGCGTGGCCGGTTGCCACTTCGACATCGCCGTGTTCACGAACCTGGGACGCGATCATCTCGATCTGCACGGCACACAGGAGCGTTACTTCGCGGCGAAGGCCAAGCTGTTTCAACCGGATCTGTCGGACCGTGCTGTGGTCAACATCGACGATCCTCACGGTCGCCTGTTGATGGACGTCGGTTCGATCCCCACGGAAGGTTTCGGCCGCGATGACGTCGACAACGTCACCGTCTCAGCCACGCGCCACATGTACATATGGCGCGGCCAGTCGATCGATGTTCCAATCGGCGGCGAGTTCAACGTGATGAACAGCCTTGCCGCCGCGACTGCATGCGCGAGCATGGGTCTCGATCCGTCGGTCATCAAGAGTGGGTTGCACAACGCGAGCGCCGTGCCCGGTCGCTTCGAGGCAGTCGTGGCCGGTCAACCATTTGCCGTCATCGTCGACTACGCGCACACGCCAGACGGGTTAGAAAAGGCGATCGGCGCCGCCCGACAGGCAGCGGGGGACGCGGCCGTCCATGTGGTGTTCGGCTGCGGGGGAGATCGCGATCGTGAGAAGCGTCCGCTGATGGGTGCCGTGGCGTCGCAGTTGGCCGATCACGTCGTGATCACCTCCGACAACCCACGCTCGGAGGATCCTCGCGAGATCATCAATGCCACGATGCAGGGGGTCCCCCCGGACTACCGTGGCCGCGTTGTGATGGAACCAGATCGCCGTCGGGCCATAGAGATCGCCATACGTCGGGCGCATTCCGGGGACGTCGTTCTGGTCGCCGGCAAGGGACACGAAGCGACCCAGACCATTGGCGACCAGGTGCACGAATTCGACGACCGCACGGTCGCGCGCGAGATCCTCGAGGCGCTCGGATGATCGCCGTCATGATCGCCGGAACAGTCGCGATGCTCGTATCGCTCGCCGGCACGCGGTACCTGATCACGTTCTTCCGGGACCGGGGCAAGGGGCAACCCATCCTCGGCAAAGAAGACCGCGGTCCAGATCACCACATGCACAAGCAGGGCACGCCGACCATGGGCGGACTGGCAATCGTCGTGTCCGCGTTCTTCGGCTGGGTCGTTGCCCACTTCCGTCGCGGCCTCGTGTTCTCCAACCAAGCGGCAATCGCCTGGGTCGGCATCCTGGTGCTGTCGGGCATCGGCTTTCTCGACGACTACATCAAGATCAACAAGGCCCACAACCGCGGCATCTTCTGGAAGAAGAAGAGCTACGTCACGTTGGCCATCTCGATGGGAATTGCGTGGTGGTTGGTGGCGGCAACCGGCATCAGCGAAACGATTTCGTTCACGCGTTACAACTGGCCCGGCTGGGACGTGCCGTGGCCGGTGTGGGTCGTGTTCGCCGGTGTGACCATTTGGAGCACATCGAATGCCGTCAACGTCACCGACGGTCTTGATGGTCTTGCGGCGGGCGCAGGTTTGCTCGCGTTCTTGGCGTTCACAATCATTGCTTATTGGGCGTTCCGTAATCCTGTGATCTACGGCGTCGGCGGTGCGGGTGTCGTCAACCCGCTCGACCTCGCCGTGCTCGCGGCCGCATTCGCCGGCGCGTGTGGGGGCTTCCTGTGGTTCAACGCGGCACCCGCGCGCATCATCATGGGTGACGTGGGTGCCTTGGCGATCGGTACCGCACTGGCACTGCTTGCACTGGCGACCAACACTCAGATCCTGCTGGTGCTGATCTGCGGCATCAACGTCTTCGAGGCCGGTTCGGTGGCGCTCCAGATGGGCGTGTTCAAGGCATCGGGACGCAAGCGTCGGCTCTTCCGCATGTCGCCAATTCATCATCACTTCGAACTGCTCGGATGGCCAGAGACCACCGTCATCATCCGTTTCTGGCTGATCGCCGGAATCTGTGTTGCGACTGCATTGGCCATCTACATCGGTGACTTCACACGACTGGAGTTCAGGAGGTGACGACTACCGCATTGGTGTACGGAATGGCGATCAGCGGTGAGGCGGTCGCCCGCGCGGCGCACGACCGAGGTATGCACGTGCTTGTAGCCGACGACTCTCCCGACGATGGCAAGACCGCGGCAGCGGCGGCAGTGGACGCCGAGATGATCGGCAGTCCGGATGCAGCAACTCTCGACGACTTGGTCGCTTCATGCGACATCGTGTGTCCCGCTCCCGGTGTTGCCGAGACACATCCCGTCATCGTTGCGGCAAATCGTCATGGCAAGGCGATCCGCACAGAGATCGATCTGGCGTACGAATGGGAGCAGCAGCGCATCGGCGGGCCGCGACCGATGCTGGCTGTCACCGGCACCGACGGCAAGACCACGACCACGATGATGGCCGCGGCGATGCTGCGATGCGCTGGACTGAAGGTCGCCGCCGTCGGCAACACCGAGCTACCACTGGTCGCCGCACTCGACTCCGATGTCGACGCGTTCGTCGTCGAGTGCAGCAGCTTTCGTCTGAACTGGATCCAGCACTTTCGAAGTGAAGCCTCGGTGTGGCTGAACCTCGCGGAGGATCATCAGAACTGGCACGTATCGATGCATGCCTACGAACAAGCCAAGTCACGCATGTGGAGCCACAACCGACCCAGCGATGTTGTCGTTGGTTATGCCGCTGATCCGATCGTCATGCGCAACCTCGAAGTCGCTACCGGTCGCGCATTCACGTTCGGTACCGACTCTGCCGACTATCGGCTCGAGGGCTCCACTCTGGTCGGTCCGGTGGGCCCGATCGCCGAGCGAACAACGATGACGCGCGATCTTCCGCACGATGTCAGCAACGCATTGGCTGCGGCGGCCATTGCTATCGGGTCTGGTCTGGCGAGTGCGGCCGCAGTAGCCGAGGCGCTGGCGACCTTCGAACACCCGCCGCACCGCATCGAACCGATCGGCGAGTTCGCGGGAGCGCGCTGGTACAACGACTCAAAGGCCACGACGCCGCACGCAACGATCACGGCAATCCGCGGTTTCACCGATGTGATCCTGCTGGCTGGTGGCCGCAACAAAGGTCTCGACTTGTCCAGCATGGCTGCAGAGCACGATCGTGTGAAGGCGGTCGTAGCCCTCGGCGAAGCCGCACCCATCATCCACGAGGTGTTCGCCCCATGGTGTCCTGTCGTCGACGCGACATCGATGGAGGCCGCGGTTTCCTCGGCAGCGGCGTTCGCCGAGGCGGGAGACGTCGTGTTGTTGTCGCCGGCGTGCGCGAGCTTCGACTGGTACCCCGACGGGGGATATCCGGCGCGCGGTGACGATTTCAAGAGGTTGGTACACAGCTACTTCGAGGACGGACCACGATGAGTTCTTCGACGACCGTGATCGGCGACCGCCGTAGGCAGGCGCTCGACCGGGCGGCCGCGCTGCGTAGGCACCCAACCCGACGCATGACCTCGAAGCCGGCCGCTCCGCCGACCGCCGCGTTCTACGCGATCGCTGTTGTCGTCGCAGTGTTCGTGATGCTCGGATTGGTGATGGTGTTGTCGGCCTCGTCGATCAACCAGTTCCATCAGGGCCAGTCGCCGTACCGCATTTTCAACAAGCAGGCGATGTGGGCGGCGCTCGGCGCGATCGGACTCTGGATCGGATTGAAAGTGCCGTACCACTTCTGGCGCCGCCTCGTCCTGCCATTCCTCGTGATCTCGTGCGGCATGATGCTGCTCCCGTTCATTCCAGGTGTCGGCGACCGGGTCAACGACGCCAACGCCTGGGTCGCGATCGGTCCGCTGTCGTTGCAACCGTCGGAGTTCCTGAAGTTGGCGGTGTTGCTGTACTGCGCCAACCTGTTGGCCAAGCGCAGGGACGAGATGGCCGACCCGTCGCGCACGCTCGTTCCCGTCATGCTGGTGGCAATTGTCGGCAGTGGTCTTTGCCTGGTGCAGAGCGACCTCGGCTCGGCAATCGTGCTGGCATCGATCGTGTTCGTAGTCGCCTTCATAGCGGGTGCCCCACTTCGGCCGATGTGCGCGGCCGCGACGATGGGCGCTGTCGGCGCGCTCGCCTTCGTTGTCTCCAGTCCTCGGCGCCAGGCCCGATTCACCGCATTCCTCGACATCGCTGCGCACAAGGACCACCTCAGCTACCAGACCTATCAGGCCATGATCGCGCTCGCCCAGGGTGGCCTTGCGGGGGACGGCGTCGGGCAGGGCAAGAGCAAGCTCGGCGACTTCCTGCCACTGGCCCACAGCGACTTCATCTTCGCCGTTGTTGCCGAGGAGATGGGGATGATCGGCGTCGTCGCAGTGCTGGGAGGATTCCTCGTCCTGGCCTTCGCTGGTGTGCAGGTCGCATTGGCCACGCACGACCGCTTCGCGAGCCTGCTCGCCGGCGGCATCGTGATCTGGTTCGTCGTGCAGACCATCATCAACGTCGGGGGGGTCACGGGGATGATGCCCGTCACCGGGCTGACGCTGCCGTTCTTCTCTGCTGGCGGAAGTTCCTTGTTCGTCACGATGACCGCGGCAGGGCTGCTGCTCAACGTGGCTCGCAACGTGAGGTGACCGTGTCATGACCACCCCCGGCGTCACCTTCGCAGTGGTGACGGGCGGCGGCACGTCGGGGCATGTGCTCGCAGCTGTCGCGGTCGCTGACGCACTCGTTGCACGGGGGCACGCTCGCGAATCCATCCACTACGTCGGCACCACGCGTGGTGTCGAGGCTCGACTCCTGCCCTCAACCGGCTACGACTATTCGCTCCTCGACGTCAGCGGGCTGCAACGCTCATTGTCGGTTCGGAACCTCGCCTTCTTCCCGAGGTTGATTCACTCGACGTGGCGTGCCGCGGCATTGATCCGCAGACTCTCGCCGAAGGTGGTGGTCAATGTCGGTGGGTACGCGAGCTTTCCGGCGACAGCGGCGGCGATGCTGCGGCGCATCCCCATCGTCGTCGTGAGCTACGACCGGCGACCCGGACTCGTGTCAAGGCTGATGGCTCGACGAGCAACAGCATGTGCTGTTGCATTCGAGGGATCGAATCTGCCGCGGGCTGAACTGACCGGCGCCCCCGTCCGCCAGGAAGTGCTCGCCGTCGATCGAGTTCGCGATCGTGACGACGCTCGGTCGCAGCTCGACCTGCCCTTCGATCGCTTCGTGGTTGCGGTGTTCGGAGGTTCCCTCGGTGCGCAGCGCCTCAACCAGATCGTCGTTGAAACGGTCGATCGCCTGGCTGAACGGAGGGACCTGGCCATCTATCACGTCGTCGGGGAGCGAAATCTGGCCGACGCCGCGCCCGGTCGCGATGGCAGTCAGGGCATCATGTATCGAGTGCATGGATACGAGGACCGCATGCCGCTCGTCTACGCCGCTGCCGACCTGATGATGACGAGAGCCGGGGCGGCGACGATCGCCGAGCTCGCCACCGTTGGGATGCCTGCGGTGATCGTCCCATGGCCCGGAGCAGCGGAGAATCACCAGGTCGACAACGCTCGAGAACTCAGCGACCATCATGGTGCTGTGCTGATCGAAGAGCGTGACCTCACCGTGGATCGGTTCATCAGCGAGATCGCCGAGATGAACTCGAACCCCGAGCGGCTGGCCGGAGTCTCAGCGGCGGCGGCGGGCCTCGGCACTCGCCATCGTGGTGGCGGATTGGTCGACCTGATCGAACGCGCGGCAGCTCCGTGACCGACGCACCGCAGGCCCCGCTCGATCTCTCCACGCCACTGCGGTTGCACGTGGTCGGAGTCGGTGGCCCAGGGATGAGCGCGATCGCGATCGCGCTCGCGCAAATGGGCCATCAGGTCAGTGGCAGCGACATCCGCGACCGGCCGGTGTTAGAACGCGTGCGCGCAGCAGGCGTCGCCGTCCACGTCGGGCATGACCGCCGCCATGTCGCCGGCTGCGCAGCGGTGACTGCATCGACCGCGGTTCCGCGGCGCAACGTCGAACTCGACGAAGCAGCAAAGACAGGTATCGAGGTGCTCACCCGAGCGGGGATGCTGTCGTCGATCTGCGCGCAGGCCAAGTCGCTGGGTGTCGCGGGCACACATGGCAAGACATCGACAACCTCGATGTTGATGCTGATCCTCGCAGCTGCCGATCTGCATCCTTCGTTCATCATCGGTGGGGACGTCACCGACATGGGCACGGGGGCGCAATGGACGGACGGTGAGTGGCTGGTCGTCGAGGCCGACGAGAGCGACGGCACTCATCTCGAGCTTGCCCTCTTCGGCACGATCTTGACCAACGTCGAGGTCGATCACCTCGACTTCTACGGAACCGTCGACGCGATCGTCGACGGCTTCGACCGATACCTCACCCAGGTTGCCGGACCGAAGGTGCTGTGCATCGATGATCCGGGGTGTGCGTCATTGGCCCAGGGCCACGACACGATCACCTACGGAACGTCGCCGGCCGCGGACTATCGAGCCGTTGACGTGCTGTCCGAGCACGGTTCGTACAGCTTCGATGTGGTGCATTCCGGCACGACCCTCGGCAGAGTCGACCTTCCGCTCCGGGGCATTCACAACGTTCGCAACGCGCTCGGTGCACTGGCGATGGCCTGCTCGGTCGGAGTCGACTTCGAGATCGCCGCCGGCGCCCTCGCGAAGTTCGGTGGCGTGGCTCGACGCTTCGACATCCGTGGCATCGACGACGGGGCGGCGTTGGTCGATGACTACGCCCACCTTCCGAGCGAGATCAGCGCGGTGCTATCCGCGGCACGCAACAGCGGGGATGGCTGGCGACGGGTAGTCGCTGTGTTCCAGCCCAATCGTTTCAACCGCATGGCGGTGATGTCGCCCGCATACCGCGACGCCTTCGTCGACGCCGACCTGGTGGTGCTGACCGACATCTATGCGTCGGGCACCACACCCATCCCTGGGGTCACCGGAAAGCTCGTACTGAATGCGGTGCTCGACGCGCACCCCGCCACGAGGCTGGCCTGGATGCCTCGACGCGACGACCTGATCGAGTACCTATCCAAAGAGCTGCGCGATGGCGACGTGTGCATCTCGATGGGCTGTGGCGACATCGCATCCCTGCCCGACGAGGTGCAGCAGCGCCGGGCCGAACTGCGGGAAACCAATTGAGCCACGACGCACGCCTGCAGCGAGCGGCCGCCGATCTCGGGAGTTTGTGCCGAACCGATGAGCCACTCGGACCACTGACGACCTACCGGGTCGGTGGCCCGGCTGCCATCTTTGTGGCACCGACATCGATCGACGACCTCCAGGCCGTGGCAGCAGTGGTCGCCCGATACCAACTTCCGGTGTTGGTCGTCGGACGCGGTTCCAACCTGCTCGTCGCCGACGCCGGCTTCCCCGGAGTAGCCATGAGCCTTGCGGAATGGGCCGACGGCGTCGAGTTCTCCGGCATCCAAGTCACCGCCGGCTCGGCCGTTGTGCTGCCGGTACTTGCCCGGCGCACCGCAGCAGCCGGTCTCACCGGATTCGAATGGGCCGTCGGTGTGCCCGGTTCGATCGGTGGCGCGGTGCGCATGAATGCCGGAGGGCACGGCTCCGACATCGCCGCCTGTCTTGCATCCGTCGAGATCTTCGATCTGTACGCCGAGAAAGCGCAGTGGCGTCGAGCCGACTCGCTCGGTCTTCGATTCCGAGGCTCGAGCCTGCTCGACCACGAGATCGTGTTGACCGCTCGGCTGACGCTTGCGATGGGCGACATCGAGCAGTCCGAGCAGGAGATCGCCGAGATCGTGCGCTGGCGTCGCGAGAACCAGCCGGGTGGTCAGAACGCCGGGTCGGTGTTCGTCAACCCGATCCCCGGCCAACTGTCTGCGGGTGAGTTGATCGATCGCCTCGGCCTTCGAGGTTTCCGGGTTGGCGGCGCCTTTGTCTCCGACAAGCATGCCAATTTCATCCAGGCCGGCGACGGGGCGACGGCCGACGACGTCAAGGCGGTCATCGACCAGGTCCGCGAGCGCGTTGCCACCGAGACCGGATACGAACTTCGCAGCGAGGTACGACTCGTCGGATTCGCCGAGACCGCGACACAGGGGAGCGCGGCCCGTGGCTGACAAGCCCAACATCCCTCGCCCGAGCTCGGTGGAACCGACCCGGCCGGAGCCGGAAGACGTTCCCGACGTCGTTCTGGAGGAGCTGCTCGCTGCGTTCTCTCAACAGGACGGCGGACCGATCGACTTCGACGATCCGTCGATCGACCGGCTGTTGGGCCTCGGCGACAGCGCCGACAACACTGCCGGCAATGTCGACGGAACAGACGAGACGACTGCGACTGAGGCCATCGACAAGACCGCACCGGCCGATGCGACCGACTCGTTGACATCATCGAACACCGTTGTGCTCGAATCGGTGAAGTCGCCCGACGACAATCCGATCGAAACGAAACGGGCGCCATCGAAGTCGGAGCGGAAGTCATCGCCCAAGCCCGGCAAGGTCATCGTCATCGGCGACGACGATCGGCCCGACGCGCTGTACCTCGACCAGGAGTCAGGATCGCGATTGCGCGAGGTCCATTCCGACGACGACAGCACCGGCGTGCGCTCGACGATCGTCATCCAGGATCTCGACGAGAGCGGCAGCATCGAAACGCTGCCGGCACGCTCGTCCGGTTCGATGGATCCCCGCGTCCGCGCCCGGCGAATCGCCGTACGTCGCGCCAAGGGACGCAAGCGCTTGATCTGGGTCGCGATCGCCGCGGCCATCCTGTTGGTCCTGGTGGGCGCGGTCGCCGTATTGGCGTCATCGCTGTTCGACGTACGAACGGTCGATGTGCAGGGCGCGGTGTACACCGACCCGGAGCGACTGTCGTCGATCGTCGACGGGTTGCAAGGCGACGCGATCCTGCTGGTCGACACGCGTCAGATCGAGCATCAGCTCGAGAGCATCGCGTGGGTCGAGTCGGCGCGTGTCTCCACTGAGTTCCCGCACCGGGTGTTCATCGACATACGCGAGCGAAAGCCGATTGCCACGTTCGCTGGCTCCGATGGCAAGTTCCGTGTCATCGACCGCGACGGCCGGGTGCTCGACGTCGTCGACGGAATTCCAATCGACTACATGTTGGTCACAGGTGCCAACCCCGACGTCGACCGTGGCCAATTCGCCGGTCGGCCGTTCGCCACAGCAGCGCAGTTGGCCATTGCAATCCCGAGCGAGGTCAGGGCTCTGGTCAGGTCAATTGGTGTCGACGCGACGGCCGGCGACCTCCGGCTCAAGCTCGGCGACGACATCGACGTCCAACTCGGCCCGGCGACTGACCTGTCGTCGAAGCTCGTTCGGCTTCTTTCGGAGGTCAGAGGTGGTCTCGACGGGATCTGCTCACTGGATGTGTCGACCTCGGAGATTTCGCGAACGGCGTGCTGATGTGACGCATTCCACCGATTATGGCCCCGGACGTGCGAGACTTGCCCAAACAGGCGTTGACATGCCTCAATCCATCCGCCAATCAGCACTACGGAGGCTTCCCTGATGGCAGGCGCACCTCAAAATTATCTCGCGGTCATCAAGGTGATCGGCGTCGGCGGTGGTGGCGTCAATGCCGTCAACCGAATGATCGACGCGGGACTCAAGGGAGTTGAGTTCGTCGCCGTCAACACCGACGCGCAAGCGCTCCTGATGAGCGATGCCGATGTCAAGCTCGACATCGGGCGCGACCTCACGCGTGGTCTCGGCGCGGGCAGCGATCCCGACGTGGGTCGCAATGCGGCGGAGTCGCACCGTGAGGAGATCGAAGAGGTCATCAAGGGCGCCGACATGGTCTTCATCACTGCAGGCGAAGGCGGCGGAACCGGCACTGGTGCTGCGCCGATCATCGCCGAGTTGGCGCGCAGCATCGGCGCGCTGGCAATCGGTGTTGTGACGCGCCCGTTCAGCTTCGAGGGTCGCCGACGCTCCGTGCAGGCCGACGCAGGCGTGCAGCGCCTGAAGGAGAAGGTCGACACCCTCATCGTCATCCCCAACGACCGCTTGTTGACCGTCGCCAACGAAAAGACCAGCGTGCTCAATGCGTTCAAGATGGCCGACGAGGTTTTGTTGCAGGGTGTGTCGGGCATCACCAACCTCATCACCACCCCCGGCCTCATCAACACCGACTTCGCCGACGTCAAGATGATCCTGTCCAGCGCCGGCTCGGCGT
>JBDTWJ010000069.1:0-18255 GCA_040006755.1 Ilumatobacteraceae bacterium
GCGAGCTCAGCAATTCGTCCTTCGCTGATGGACCAGATCGTTGGCCGCAGGGTGATGGGTCCGCGCACTCGTGTGAGTCGCTCGACCGTGTCACCGAGCTCGTCGATGCTACAGCGCACACCCTTGACCGTCGCCACGGGATCACCGAATCGGTCGATGATCGAGATCGAGCCACGACGCGAGACGAGCCAGAACGCGCCGGCCTGGGTGATCTCGGAGCCGTTGGTTTCGCGCGCTGCGAGTGAGTCGGCGGTGATGATCTCTTGGCCGGGTAGGGCGCCGCTGCGTAGCCCGACGGTGCCCGTGGCGATGGCTCGAACCGTTCCTCGTTCCGGCAACTCCTCTACCCGTACTTCGACGCTGCCAGGCGCAGCGCCGGCGGCGAGCGCCTCGCTCTCGGCCTCGTCCGACAGTTGACGAACGACGTCGGCGGTGAGCGAACTGACCGTACGTTCTCGCTCGGCACGAACCATTGACAGCGCGTCGCCGATCGACGAGATGATCTCGGCATCGGGCGGGACGGTGCATGGCATGCCCATCCGTGTCGCCACGAATCGACCGAGGCCACCGGCGGCGCCACCAACGGCGAGGATCACGGGCGCCCGTAGCTTCTGGGTCGATACGAGTCGATATACGAGTTCGCAGACGGCCTCGCTCGCCGCAAACATCATCTGCTCGGCGACCTTGCGACCATCCAGATTGCAGTACCCGCCTGCAGCGTCGAGCGCGGTGACACCCGCTTCGTGAGCCGTCGCGGACCAGGCGTGGTCGCCGGGCTCGGTGATCCCCAGCGCATTCGCCGCACACGTCACGGTCACCGCGGCGCGCGTGCCATCGGCGAGCTGCAACACCAGGTGGTCTCTGTCGTCGCCTTCTCGCGGAGCGACGACAACTCCCTGTGCTCCGGCTAGACGTTCGGGCTCCAAAAAGCAGGCATATGGCAGCCCAGCGATGTGCGCGCTACGTGGACCGACGGCGTGAACGCGTCGCTTTCGTACGCGTAACATCGAACCTCCCGCCACACCGACGACCCGCACATCGATTGCTCGTAGGGCAGTCGCGTGCGACTCGACTGTTACATACGACAACAGCGGTCGCCCGTCACGTATGGCTGCGACATTGGTCGACGTTCCACCGACCTCGACGATCACACCATCGGTGATCGCACCAGACCGAAGTGCACCGGCCACCGAGGCAGCCGGGCCGGAATACAGCGTCTTGGCCGGGGCGTCACGAAACCCCGAGAGGTTGGTTGCGCCGCCGTCACCGCGCATCACCATGACGGCAGATGAGATATTGGCGTCGAGGACGCCCTGCTCGACGTAGTGCGCGGTGCGAACGGCGATCGGCAGGATCGAGGCGTTGACCGCTGCGGTGACGGCCCTCAGTTCGAGTCCGTAGAGGCCAGACAGTTCGGTGCTCGCGCAGGCTGGCAGGCCGGCCTCCCTCGCGATCTGCACCACGATCTGCTCGTTGCGATCGTCGTCGGGCGAGAACGCTTCCGCCACCGATATGGCGCCGATGCCGTCGCTGATCATCCGCTGCATCTCAGCGCGCACATCGTCGGCCGAGAGGCCCTCGGTGACGTCGAAGAACACTGGCGAGGTGGGAAGCCGTTTGCCGGGGGAGAGATCGACGCCGGCGAGCGAGGTACGTCGGCGCACCTTGGCGAGGTCGGGTTTGCGGCCGAGCCCGAAGACTCCAACCGTTGCGACGTCGCCTTCGAGGAGCGCATTGACAGCCTGAGTCGTTGAGTGGGTGACGAGCTCGATGTTGTCGGCGCCGACCTCGGCTGCGACGGCGGCGACGCAGGTGACCACGCCCTCCGCGACGCCTGCTGGCGCGCCGTGGGTCGTGGGCAACACGCAGCGAGCGACGAGTTGGCCCGTGGCACCGTCGATGGCAACGGCCTTGGTGAAGGTGCCGCCGACATCCACTCCAACCCGCAGACCCACGATCGATATCCGTCAGGCGGTGACGAGAGCAGATGGAGTCGTTGGCGTGCTGGCGCGGTGACGTCGTGGTCTGATCACGAACGCGTAGAGCGCGCCGGCGAGGAAGATCGCGAGCAGCACGATCTGGGCGACGATGCTCTGCAACGTCGGCCAATATCCGGTGACCTGCGACAAGAAGATGGGAATGCGAGGCCAGTTGTCGAGTCGGTGATAGGCGATCAAGTCTCCCGCCTGGAGGGCGTGCACTGCGTTTCCGAGGAACGTCACGGATGTCAGCATGACGCATGCGACAGCGATGTTCATGAATTGCTTGATAGGGATACGGCGGCCGAGGCGGAACATCACGAGGGCAACCGCTGTCAACGCGATGAGTCCTGCGAACAACCCGGCAAGCACCCAGATGCCCAGACCGGCGCCAAACGACCAGAGCGCCTGATAGAAGAGCGCGGTCTCGAAGCCTTCGCGATACACCGCGGTGAAGCCGACCATGATCAACGAGAACGTCGAGCCGATCGATACTGCACTCCAGAGTCGGGCCCTGACGAACTCCATCCAACGCTTGTGCTCCATGCGCGCCACGAGCCAGAACGACACGTAGAACAACATCGCCACCGCGACCATCGCGGTGATCCCTTCGAGCACCTCGATCGAGAACGGCAACGATTGGAAAACCAATCGAAGCACGATCACGGTGAGCACAGTCGCAACGCACGCCAACCCAATTCCGATCAGGATCGGTCGAATGAACGCCGTGGATCGAGCTGCCTCGAGATAGCCGAGGAGGATGCTGACCAGGAGCACGACCTCGAACCCTTCGCGGAAGATGATGAGGAAGCTCTGTCCGAAGATCAGGGCAGGAGCAGCGGCTCCGGTGGCCGTGAGCTTTCGCTCGATCGTGTCGAGCGAGCCACGCAGCTCGATCAACGCGTCTCGAACACGCTCGACCGGCGCGTTGTTGCGAATCAGCTGTCGGATGTCAGCGAAGCGTCCCTCGGTATCGATGGTGAGATCGTTGTCGATGATCCTCAGCGGCACCTCGACCCGTTCGAAGTGGTTGAGATACCCGTTCGCTGCTGCGTCGAATGCCTCGTCGCTCTTTCCCTGCTTGATCAACGACAGCGTGAGGTCGATGCTGATTCGAACATTCTGGACCTCCTCGATCGCGTCGTCGCGGCTGGTCGCTGCGGCTGCAGGCGTGCTGGGCAACGCGACCAGTACCGCGGCCCCGGCGCACAGCCCGGCGATCGCAACCACGAGTCGGCGAATCATCCCGGGTATTGCGTCAGGTACTGGTCGAACAAGTCGGTCATGGTGGTCAGGGTGGCAGTTGCCGCGTCGGTGTCGCCTGCCTTGATCTGGTCCTGAACCGGGGCGAGTTGGTCCTCGATGGCGAGGTAGATGTCGGGATCGGTCTCGCGCACGGTGCCCTCGAAGGTCGCCCACTCCTGCTCGATGGCGTCGAGCTTGACTTCTGCGTCTGGCGTGCCTATGGCTGCGATTGCGGACGCGATCGTGGCCGGCAGCCTCGTCAGCCCTGCGGTGACCACCGCTGGCGCAACCTTGATGTCTTCGGGAGTGAAGCTGTCGTGAGGAGCGGTCGCGGATGATGCGGAGCCGCCGCCGTCGTCACCACACGCCGACAACGCGACCAGACTGGCCAGGACGAAACCGGCGATGCAGCCCCGAAACACCTGTGTTGACCACAACGAACGGGCTGGAGAGGATGGGTTCTGGCGCACTTGCACCCTTTCTGGATTGGGCGGATGCAATACATTCAACCGTACCTCATCCTGCATGTTAGGTAGAGTGAACATAGCGCGCTGAGTTCACGATACTCAAGTCACCTCGTGTAGTGAGCGGTTGCGCGAACAGGCACCGATGCCCCAGTTTGCAGGACCGTTCTCCGTCGTGCGCGCCCACCGGCGGATGGAAGTGTGGGTACGGATGAGGATCAAGCGATCCAGGCCGCCCCGCTCCACCCGACTTGTCTTCGGTGCCAGAGGCATGGTTTGCGCCCGTGTTCCGAAGGTGGGTGAACCCGTGACCTACTACTGGCGCGTCGTCCAGCGACATGAGAGCGACAACGTTCGATTCGCCTACGGTGTCGGGATTTGTTTTGGCGGAACTGCAGTCAACGCGGTCTGCTCGGTATTGCGGCGAACGACCGTCCTAGGGCGCCGGCCGCCAGGGATAGGACCACGATTCCCGCACCGGCCCCGGCTGACCCCGCGTCGACCCATTGGATGACGCCGACGATCAACCCCGCAGCGAAGGCGGCAAAGAACAGCAGGCTGATTGCTTGGCTCAAACAAATCAGGATGAATGCCAGGACGGCAACAACGAAAACGACAAAGAGAACCCAGGCAGCGAATGATCCGAGCAGGGTCGCCCGCTCAGTGGCGTGTGGCGCCTCGCCGACGACGGCGGACATCTGCATTCGCACCAGGCTACTTCAGGTCGCTTGCGAGGAATAGGGGCGACTCGCCCGGAGGTTCGAATTCGCGATCAGCATCAGGCCCGAGGCGGGCGTCCGGCGTGATTCGTGGCGTCGTGGGTCAGCCGCGGCCTGGGCTGAGCTGACCAGTCGTCGAGTCGGAGCTGTCGCCGTGGTCATACGACGAAGGTACGACGACCAGGTTTGCTGCCTCTAGATGCGTCGTAAGAATCGGGTAAGACTGCGCGACAGCGCGCCCGTTCAGGCGGCGTTGCCCGGGCACCTAGAATCTGCGGCGGGATGGCGGCCACGGCAGCACAGGAGTCACGAAAACTCGGTCACCGAGTCGAACTCGACGGCCTACGTGGTGTCGCGATCGGCGTGGTCGTCCTCGTTCACCTCTATGCACCTTTCTTCTCTGGGGGTAGCTCCGGCGTCGATCTCTTCTTCATCCTCAGCGGATTTCTCATCACGACACTGGCGTTGGAAGAGCACGACCGCGGAGGTCTATCGCTCGCCGGGTTCTTCACGAGACGCTTCTTTCGAATCGTGCCGGCGTTGTTCACGGTGCTTGCTTTCCTGCTGATCTCGAGCTGGACATGGCTCGACGACATCGGCCGCACCGTGCGCACGGAGGTGCTTTTCGCGGCAACCGCCACCGGCAACATGCTTCCCGTCTTCCACCCCACGCTCGATCGCCCGACGCTCGGTCATACGTGGTCGTTGGCCATCGAGGAGCAGTTCTATCTGCTCTGGCCGATCGTGCTTGTTCTCTTTTGGCGACGGCGTCGCCCCCTCGACGAGCTCGTGCGCTGGCTCGTTGTGGGTGCGGTGATCTGCTTCGTCATCGGGCGAGTCATCCTGTGGGGGATCGTCGGATACGAGCATTGGTCAGCGATGCCGTTCATGACGTCGGACGGCATCGTGCTGGGTGCGATCCTCGGGATTCGGTTCCATAGCTCGGCGACACGCATCGCGCCGCGCAACACGCTCGTGCCGCTGATCGCCCTTGCGTTGCTCGCAGTCGATCTCTTCGGCGCCAGGGTGTATATGGATCACGACCCGCTTGCGCTCCGTCCGATCGCGCTGCGGTTCTGTTGGTACGTCGTGGTGGCCGCCGCGGTGGAAGGCACCCTTCGGTTGGCCGCGATACTTCGGCTCACGATCCTGAGACAGTTGGGCCTCATCTCGTACTCGTTGTACCTCTGGCACCTCTGCTTCTTCCATCTGTTCGTCAAGGAGCGGTACCCCGGCGTCGCGTCGCCAGTTCTGATCTCGCTGCGGTTGATCCTCGCGTTCTCAACAGCGATCCTGTCGTACTTCTTCATCGAGCGCGTGTTCATTGGTCTGGGCAGACGGATCAATGTTCGCCGGAACGAGCGCCGGACGGCAGTTATCCAAAACGACCCGCGGGCGGCGCCGTGGGTGTAGCAACCCGTGACGCCGCCCGCGGTACTGGCTTCGGATCAGTCGTCGTCGTTGATCTTCAGCAGACGACCGATTGTGAACATGCCGTCGGTGACATACACCTTCCCCCTCGTGACGACCACGCCACCGGGTTGCGAGAGCTGACCAGCGGCGAGCTCGGTGCGCTTTTGGCCGTGACGACTGTTGCGCACCTCGAGCAGTACGGCTGGCGGGAAAACGCCGGTTGCGAAGCCGTCTTCGAACGCGAAGACCCCATCAGCAGCGAGTTCGTAGACGTACAGCTTGCCCTTCGTGCCGAACGCGAAGTCCTGGATGCCCGTGTAGCCCGAGTCGTAGATGCTGCAGCTATTGGTGGGATCCGGCTCGTCAGTCGAGCACCACGCATCCTGAGCGTTCTTCGAGATCCGCCAGATGTGCGACGAGCCAACGCGGAAGGGGAAGCCCTTCAATTCGCTGACGTAGATCGCTCCGTCGGGGCCGATGTTGACCGATGTGGGCACCGCCTCCGCTTCGACTTCGGCCGGAAGATCCGGAATGACGCCTGGCGGGATGTTGTCGGTCGACAATGTCTCGACGTCGAATCGGGCCACTGTTGAAGGAACGCCTTCCGGCGTGAACCGGAGCAGGTCGTTGCCCGCAGCATCGGCCACCAGTGCGTCGCCGTTGCGAGCGATGGCCAATCCGTAGGGGTTCGACTCCGTCGGGTTTGCCGGCCGGTCTTGATCGACCGGATCGGGATCGCCTGCCTGGTATTCCGGAATGTTGCCAACCGGAACGATGGAACCGTCCAACAGCTGGTGGAACAAGGTGCCGTCCCCAGCGATCGCCCAGCCGGTGCCGTCCTTGGGGCTGATTGCCACATCGACGATGTTGGCCGGATCGGTGACCGGAGTGACTGTGCCCTTGTCGCGCCCATGTATGTCGAGCACCAACACCGGGCCGGCGGGCGGCAGCGTCGGGTCTGCAAATGCACCCTGCGCAACAACCAGATTGCGGTCTTGGTTGACGGCGAGGCCTTTCGGCGACGCCAGGTCCGTGAGGAGGACCTTTGCGGACGATTCGTTCTCGTGCTCATCCTCTCGCTCTTTGGCCGAGGCGTACCCCGGTAGTGTCGTAACCATCAACAGCGCGGACGCGCTGATGATCGCTGTCTTGCGAACATGTCGCATAGAAACCTCCCTGTTTCCTGTTCCCGGAATTTCCGTGCCGCGGTTCGTGGAACTCGCGGTAAGGCCTACGACATCTGTTTGATCGCAGCCTCACTACTCATATCCGATGCACACAGAAGCGAAACCGTGTTGCCACCACAATCTCGCCGGATACCAGCACCCCCGACTATCACTGGTACGCGCGTAGTTTCGACTTCCGCGCTGGTGACGGTAGGGCTAACCTGTCAAGGTTGGCTGCAGTGGACGGGCTCGGGGCGAATGGACGGGCGAGCCCACCACTGCAGCTAGTCGCTGCGTGACAAGCGTCGAGTGTGTGCGGCCCTGATGTCAGCGATGGCCGGCGACATCGTCGACGATGTCCTGCGCGACGTTTCGCAACTTGGTGTTGGTGTGCTGCGACTGCTTCACCAGGAAATCGAAGGCCTCGTCCGCGCCGCATCGCATCGATCCCATGATGATGCCCTTGGCCTGTTCGATGACCGCGCGGGAAGCGATCGATTCACTGAGCGGCTCGCCGAGCGATCTTGCATCCCAGTACGCCTGAGCGTTCGCCAGAACGATCGAAGCTTGCGTCGAGAACAACAGTGCCGTCGTCTGGGCTCCGTCGTAGGCGAACTCGTCGGGCGCGTACAGGTTCATCGCGCCGAGCGGCATCTCGCCGACGGCCAGCGGAAGCGACAGCGTGCTGAGGATGCCGTGAGCGAGGCAGGCGGCACTGAATTCTGGCCACGGGTTGTCCTGCTTCGTCGACGGGACCACGCAGATCCTCCCGGTTCGAAACGCGTCGAGGCAGGGTCCATGCCCCGTGTCGTACTGGGTCTGGTCGATCTCGGGTGATTCCGGATCGGTGAAGACAGCGGTGCTTGGCCTGTCGCTGACGAGCATCGTCAACCCGACGAACTTCGTGCCAGGGACGCGGTTGTAGGGTCCCGACAACTCTGTCCAACGGTAGCGCCGTCGAACAGCGCTCCGCCGTTAGTGTGCGGTGAAGTGGGGTCTGTGCCGTGGCATCGTGGGTCTGAACTGGTGCGCAGCTGGGTAGACCCGCCGTCGTGACCCTACGGTCGTCGAGCGACCGCCAGCCGCGGCGGCACCGTGATTACGCAGTTGTCGTCTCAGCGCGCAGCTTCGCATTCGTTGGGCTCCTCGTTCTCGCGACGCTGATCGCTGTGATGGTGGTTCAGCGCGCAGCACAGGTGTTCGCCATCCTTGGCGGGGCAACGACTGCGGCAGTCATCGCCGCGCCACTGGTTCGAAGCCTGACGAGGTGGATGCCCCGTGGCGCCGCGATCGTGATCGTGACCCTCATCGGGATGTTCGGCACCGTCGCCGTGTTGGGCCTGGTCGCGTGGGATCTCGACCGACAGGCGTCGCAACTGTCGGATTCGCTGCACAGCGCGGTGGCAGATCTCCCGCCGGGTAGCACGGCCGCGGAGACGGCGGCCGACCTCGAACTCGACCAGCGGATTGACCGGGTCTTCGACGGTGCCGCCGCGAGGTTGGTGCTCGGCGACACGAATCCTCTGGCCGTTGCGGCGCAGGTCGGCAAAGTCGTGATCGTCGGAGTGCTGGCCGCGTTCATCGTGGCGGGAGGACGGCGCGTCGCCGACATGGGTCTCCGCTTCACCCGTCGAACGTCGATCCGCGAGGAATTCCACCACGCGCTGTCCGTCGCGCTCGCGCGCGCCGGTGGATATCTCCGCCGAACGATCGCCGTCAGTATGGTTCAC
The DNA here is from genome assembly GCA_040006755.1 of Ilumatobacteraceae bacterium. Taxonomy (GTDB): domain Bacteria; phylum Actinomycetota; class Acidimicrobiia; order Acidimicrobiales; family Ilumatobacteraceae; genus JAENVT01. The sequence continues at coordinate 8,717 of JBDTWJ010000069.1, forward strand.
GGCATCGGCGCGGGACTGGTCTCGTGGATGCTTGGGCTTCCCGGCTCCATCTCGATCGCTGCCTGGGTGGCCGTGGCGTCGACCGTGCCGATTCTCGGGGGAGCGTTGGCCTGGTTGCCGATCGTCGCCTTGGCCAACGTCAGCGACGTGCCGCTCTCGGTTGCGATCGTCATTGCGCTTGCCTTCATCGTCGCCGATCGATTGGCGCGCGCCCGGTGGGTGCATCAGGCGTTGCGGGTCGGTCCGTTGCTCTGCCTGATCGGGATCGGGTTTGGGCTCAGCGTGATCGGAGTATCGGGGGCGCTGCTCGGACTTCTCGTGGTCGCTCTGATCTGCGCGCTGTTGACGTTCCGGGGTCAACTCGGGGCAGCGATCGTCGATCTCATCGAGGATCCCGATGACCGCACGATCGAGGGAGCGCAAGACGTCGACCACATCGAGGAAGCGGTGATGGCAGAGCCGCGCGGTCGCGAGGCATACATCCGCCTGCAGGTCTCAGGGCGCACCGCCGCTACTGCTGTCGTCGCCGTTGCCGCGGGCGTCGCCTTGTTCGACATCGCGATCGAGATGCAGTCGTTGATCGTCTGGTTCGCAATCGCCGGATTCATCGCCATCGGGCTCGATCGGCCCATCTCGGCGATGCACCGATCGTGGAAGGTGCCGCGCCTCGCGGGAACGACGATCGTGCTCAGCGTGATGGTTGGCTTGGTGGCTGCGGTTGTGGTGCTTGGCGGCCCGTCCATCACCAACTCCGCGGCGACCGTCGCCCGTGACGCACCGGAGGCGGTGCGGTCGATGGAGTCGTTGCCGCTGGTCGGTCGCCTGCTCGAGCGCAACGGAGCGCCCGAGAAGGTCGAGAACTTTCTGAGCACCTTGCCCGATCGGTTGCGAGCGTCCGACGCAGTCGAACGGCTCTCGAAGGCGGCCGGCGACGGGCTCTCGGGCGCGTTCTGGACCATCAGCTTCATGCTTGCCATCCTGTGGGACGGTCCGCGCCTTGTTCGAGCGGTGCGCGACCGAGTCCCGCCACAGAATCGCCGCAGAGTCGCGCGCTTCGGCCAGGCTGCATACACGGCCCTGTCCAACGTGGTCGCGGCGGCTGCGTTCGTGGCTGCTCTCAATGGCACCGTCGTGATGCTGCTGGCCATCGCGCTAGGTATTCCACTCGCTCCGATACTGGGGCTCTGGGCCGCAACGTGGAACTTCATCCCACAGATCGGCGGCTTCGTCGGCGCGCTGCCGCTGGTGGCACTCGGCTTCGGGCAAGGACCGCGAGATGGCCTCATCGCGCTCGTCGTGTTCGTCGTCTACCAGAGCTTCGAGAACCATGTGATCCAACCGATGATCGGCAGCCGGGTCGTCAAGGTTCCCCCGCTGGTCCTGCTAGTCGGTGCATTGCTAGGCGGCGCTCTTGCCGGCTTTGTCGGTGCGCTGATGGCCGGTCCGATCCTGGGAGTTGGCAAGATTGCCTTGAACGAGCTTCGGCAAGGTGAAGAAGATCGGATCGAGGACCGTACGACACACATATCCCCGACAACAGAGTCGGTGGTGTGATGAGACCGTGGCTGGGTCACGCGCCGTTGATGCTGATCCGGATCGAATAGAGCGACGTCGTCGCTGTGACGAAGAGGCGGTTCCGTTGCGGGCCGCCGAAGGTGAGGTTGGCAGCCCGCTCGGGCAAATGCAGCTTGCCGATCAGGCTGCCGTCAGGATCGAAGCAGTGCACGCCCTCGCCGACCCCGGCCCAGACGCGCCCTGCGTCGTCGAGGCGGAACCCGTCGAAGTGGCCCGACCTGTTGTCCGCGAAGACTTCGCCGCTGCCGAGAACGCCCTGTTCGTCGACCGGAAAGACGCGAATGTGGTTGCGCTCTGTGTCGGCGATGTAGATCAGCGATTCGTCGAGTGAGAAAGCGAGTCCGTTGGGTCGTCCGAAGTCGGTGGCCACCGCAGCGACGTCGCCGGATGAAGGATCCCATCGGTAGACGTGACAGCCGCCGATCTCGCTTGTCGCCCGATGACCCTCGTAGTCGCTGTCGATGCCGTACGCCGGATCGGTGAACCAGATCGAACCATCGGACCGCACGATGACGTCGTTCGGACTGTTGAGCCGCTTCCCGTCGAAGGAATCGGCGATGACGGTGACGGATCCATCGTGTTCGGTGCGCGTCACGCGCCGGTTGCCATGTTCGCAGGTGACGAGTCGGCCGCTTCGATCCAATGTGTTGCCGTTGGCGTAACCCGCGGGTTCACGAAACAAACCAACGCGGCCCGACATCTCGTCCCAACGAAGCATCCGGTCGTTGGGGATGTCGCTCCATACGACGTAGCGACCGGCCGGCACATACACCGGCCCTTCCGCCCATCGACATCCGTCGAAGAGGCGCTCGATTCTTGAGTCGCCGCGGCAGACTGCGAACCGTTCGTCGATGAGTTCGAACCGCGCGGGAATTGTTTCGGGCTTTGCGGTGACGTCAATAGCGGCAGATGCTATTGCCCGATTTGATTACGTGTGCAGGTGCCGGCGACCGCTTGCGGCGCGGTACACGAGCAACGCGACGATCGAACCGACGATCGAACCGATGATCCCCGATGCCTGGAATGCACCATCGTTTGCGTCGTTACGGAACAGCAAGTAACCGAGGAACCCGCCGACGAACGAGCCGATGACACCGAGGAGCAGCGTGCCGCCGAATGACATCGGGTCCGGGCCAGGCACGACAGCGCGTGCGACAAACCCGCCGATGATGCCGACGATGAGCAAGAACAAAATGAATCCGATCACGTGAAGTACCTCCTGGTAGAAAATGTGACTGCACAGTTCCCCGGGCGCTGCGGTTCCAAACGAGGCGATCTGGGTACACGAGGGTCCATGACGGCGAGCGGCACCGGCGGGAAGCATCCACGACTTCGTTTCGGATCTGACGAGGAGCCTGGCATCCGGCGTCGTGGCACCAAGAGATTCACGTACGTCGACGAGCGGACAGGCAAGCCTGTTTCGTCCCCCGCCGTCCTCGACCGCATCAGACGCCTAGCCGTTCCACCAGCGTGGACCGATGTGTGGATAGCTGCTCATCGCGACAGCCACCTGCAGGCGACGGGCCGCGACGCGCGAGGACGCAAGCAGTACCGGTATCACGAGGTCTTCACCGACGATCGAGCCAACCACAAGTTCGCCGACCTGGTGGGTTTCGGGTCGGCTCTCGGCTCGCTGCGAAGGCGTGTCGATCGCGATCTCCGTCTCAAGGATCTCAATCACGATCGAGTCGTGGCGACCGTCGTTCGACTGCTCGATGACACGAGCCTGCGAGTCGGCAATGCGCAGTACGCGCGCAGCAACAAGTCGTTCGGCCTGACGACGTTGCGCAACCGTCACGCCGTGGTGCGCGGCGGCACCATCCACTTCGAGTTCCGCGGCAAGTCATCCCATGACTTCGATGTGACGGTCGAGGATCCTCGCCTCGCCAAGATCGTGCGGTCTTGTCAACATCTACCTGGCCAGCAGCTGTTCGAGTACGAGACCCTCGATGGCGCCGTTCGCCGAGTCGACTCCGCCGATGTCAATGAATACCTCGGCGAGTACGCCCGTCCGGGCGCGACCGCCAAGACCTTCCGAACATGGAATGCCACTGTCCGCGCTGCCGAAGCCCTCTTCACTGCGTCACAACAGGAGGACCAGCCGTCGAATGCTGTGTTGAACGCAGCAATCGATCAAGTGGCTGATCATCTCGGCAACACGCGATCCGTTTGCCGCAGCAGCTACGTCCATCCTGCAGTGGTCGATGCCTACCTCGAGGGAAGTTTGGAACGCCGCTGGCAACGACCTGTCAGCAAGCGCTCCAACCGTCTTTCGGTCAGCGAGAAGAAGACGATTCGATTGCTGAAGTGAAGCTCACGCAGGCGAACGGCGCAGCACCAGCAGCGCCATGTCGTCGGTCGGCGGTGATACGAAAGCGTTGACGACCGTGTCGCAGATCAGACCGGCAAGGGTGTCGGCATCGTCGTCGCTCTTTGCAATGAGCTTCATGAGGTCGTCCTCGCGAAACCACATGGATTTGCTGTGTCGCTCGATCACACCGTCGGTGAAGGCGACGAGAGAGTCGCCCGGAGCCATCTCGATGGTGACCTCGTCGGCGTTGATCGTCGGGAAGTAGCCGAGGAGACGTCCAGCGGCCTGGAGTTGCTCGACATGACCGTCGGCCCGGCGCAACATCGGCGGCGGATGACCTCCGCACGAGACGATCACCTTCGACGTGGAATCGACCGCAGCTCCATCGTCGTGTGCCCGCGCCATGAACGCAGCGATGGCGATCGTGCAGTACACGCCCGATGGGAGCGCGCCGGCGCCGTTGAGCATCGCCGCGTTGGCATGATCCAGGATCTGCGAGGGCGCAAGTCCCATCATCGCCGCGGAGCGGATCGTGTGACGGACGAGCCCCGTTGCGGCTGCAGCCTCGACTCCGTGCCCCGTGACATCACCGACCACGAGCAACCACTTGCCACCGCCGATCGGCACGACATCGTAAAAGTCGCCGCCGACCTCGAGGCCCTCGCCGGCCGATTGATATCGGGCCCCGATCTCGAATCCCGGAATCTCAGGCAGCGATGGTGGCAGCAGAGCAGCCTGCAGGCCGTGGCTGACTTCTTTGCGCTGCCGCATCAGGCGGCCATTGTCGAGCAACACAGCTGTGCGCTCGCCGAGCGTCCTAGCCAGCCGGCGGGCCTCATCGCTCATGATCCGTTGATCGTGATTGGCGAAAACGCACGCACCCAACACCCGACCACGGGCCAGCATCGGGACGATGATTCCACCGCCGAGGTTCATCGCGAGCAGTGCATCGCGGTGCTCTTCGTTTCGGCTGATCTGCGTGATGAAATGCTCGCCGTCGTCCCACTCGACCTCCTCGCCCGTGCGCAGAGCGAAGCCGAGGCCATGCTCGGCCGCGAGGTCCGCGCCGAACCCGCTGACACGTTTCGTCGCGGCGAGCCGTTGGTCCTCGACGAACGCGCTGGCAACAAGCCGAGATTCACGCGGTGAGTCGAGCAGGTAGATGCTGCAGATGTCGAAATGCTTTGGCGCGACCAGATTGACGAATTGCTGCAACGCCTCGTCCATGTCGTCGACGGCTGCTGCGAGCACTGTCGAGGCGTCAGCGAGCAGTACGAGATCTGCTTGTCGTCGGAGCGCCGCTTCGTAGAGGTGGGCTCGGTCCAACGCGATCGCACACTGAGTCCCCAGGGCTGCAAGGAACGCCCGGTCGCCCTCGTCGAAGTCACGTTCGCCGTCGAAGCCGAACACGATTGCGCCAAGAGGCACGTCGCGAGTGATCAACGGCAGCATCGCACTGGCACCGTCGCCACCCATCGTGGCGAACATTGGATACCGATCGGCCCGGTCCTGCGGACTGTGCAGATAGATAGCGGACCGCGTCCGCACAGCATCGGATGCAGGCAAGGGCGCGTCGACCGGGAACACCCTCCACGAATCCATCACATCGGGGTCATAGCCCGCATACGCGACAACTTCGAGTGACTTCCCGTCGGTGGTGAGCATGCAGAGGGTGCCGCGGTTGGCTTCGATCGCGTCCAGTCCGACGCCGAGCACGAAGCTCGCGATCGCCTGCAGACCCATGCGCTCGGCCAGCCCCGATGTCAATTCATGAAGAACCGCGAGGCGATTGGAGGCCCGCTCCATCGCCGCTCAGGTGCCCTTGGTCAGAACGTCGTAGACACCGGTGGTCTCCAACGTGCGCTTCGTCATTCCAGTTGCGTTCGTCACAACGATGCTCCCGCCCGAGGGCCGCAATCGCTCGCGAGTTGTCAGCAGCAGACTGATGCCAACTGAATCGACAAATGAACAACCTCTGAGGTCGACGGTGAGATGCAAGACGCCGCTGTCGAGAAGGTTGGCGATCTCACCGCGCACACCTGCAGCGCCTTCCAGATCCAGGTCGACGACGACCGCGATCGTGCCAGAGTCAGAATCCGCACCCGGCTGAGTGGACGCAACGGCTGGTTGAGATTCCGGCGTCTGTGATTTGTCGCCAATGTCGGTTGCCCCATCGAGATCAGCGAGGAACCGACTCCAAGGAGTCGGCGCTGCCCCGTTGCGTATCTGTGCCACGAACTCGCCGAGGAGCCAACGGCGAAACGCCAGCGCATGCAGCGGAGTGACCAGGGTGAGCAGGTCCCCACTTCTGCAGTACTCGTCGACCTCGTCGAGCGCGGCTCCGAGTTCGACGGCGGCCTCCGCGGCGTGGCCCGGCACCTCGTAGCGCACATCGACATGCGATTCGTCACCTTCGATAGCGTTCTGCAACCGCTGCCGCGGCGCGTCGTTGAACGCGGCATAGCGCTGATCGAGATGCTGCGAAAGCCACAGCAGACGCGCTGGTGCTACACCTCGCTCGTCGGCGGTGTGAACCAGCGCCAGCTCACGCACCAACGTCAGATTGTGGTCCTGCGTTTGGCTGAGGATGGGAACCGGTACTTCTCGCAGCTCGACGATGAACAGTTCGTCGGTCATGGCAGTCCATCCGCGATCTCGAACCAGACTGTCTTGCCTTCGCCCGTCACGTCGACGCCCCACGCCGAAGTCAGGTGATCGAGCAGCACCAATCCACGCCCGGTTGGGGAGTACCGGTGGGGACGCCGCTGCACCGGGGTTGCCGTCGACCCATCGCTGACCTCGACACGAATTTTGAGGTCGATGACTCCACCCCGCACCAGGATCGGCGGGCCGCCATGCAGCACGGCGTTGGTGACAACCTCGCTGAGGCACAGCAGCAGGTCGTCGAGGCGTGGATGATCGGCGAAATACGCAGCGAACGTTCGGCGCGTGGCGCGCGGTGATGAAGAGTCCGGGCGAACGCCCAACTGAATTGCGTGGCTCCCGGAGCGCATCACTCGCAGCACCCTATCCTGTCGGTCGATTGCGACAAGGCTTGACGTTTGTGGTGAGGAAAGCGACACTATTGCGTACTGAATGTTCATGGCAGCTCGTCCCTTGTGGAGGGTTCAATGCAAACGGCCGGCGACGGACTTCAAATCGAGGTGTTGCGCCTCGATGGGCATGCGGTGTTGGTTGTCCAGGGTGAGATCGACTTGGCGACCGCTGCAACGTTCGGCGCAGCCATCGATCGCGGGCTCGAAGAGGCGGGCAGCGTCGTGCTGGATTTCACCGGCGTGACGTTCATGGATTCATCAGGGCTCAATGTCCTCGTGTCCGCGGCGTCACGCGGATTCGGCGGCGATGCGGTGCTCATCCGCAACGCGCCGCTCAGCGTTCATCGCTTGTTGTCGATCACCGGACTCGGCGAGGTCATCAGAATCGAAGGCGAGCCAATCGAAATGGGTCAGTCGGCAAGCTGACGCTCGCCGACGCAGCCATCATGTCCACCACGACGTCAGATCGAATCGAACAGCGCGAACACGTCGTGCAGTTCTATCAACACGACGACGAGCTGGTCGCAACTGTCACTCGCTACGTGATGGACGCGATGCAGGCGGACGAGGCGGTCGTCGTCGTGACCACAGCGGATCACGCCGTCGCGTTCGACGCCGCGTTGTCGATGGGTGGTGTCGATCCGATCGCTGCCCGAGCCGACGGTACGCTCGTGTCCTTCGATGCCGGCGAGGCACTCTCGCGCTTCATGGTCGACGATTGGCCGGATGCCGATGCCTTCGCGAACGAGGTCGGCAACGTGATCCGAGGGCTCGTCGGTGCCGGGCGCAGCGTCAGTGTGTTCGGGGAGATGGTTTCGCTGCTGTGGGATGCGGGCCACGTCGGCGCGGCGATCGAGCTCGAGTCGATTTGGAACGACCTCGGCCGGTCAGTCCCATTCTCGCTGTTGTGCGCGTATCCGGCGAGTTCTGTCACGGGCACCGACGACTGGGCCGCCTTCCAACGCGTGTGCCACTGCCACTCAGCGGTGATCGGCGATGTTGACGCCATCGCGAGGGAATGCCCGCCACCGGCCGTCGCGACGTCGGAAGCCGAGCGCACGTTCTGCGGTGAGGCGACTGTCCTCAGCGCAACTCGGCAGTTCGTCGCAAGCACCCTCAGGTCGTGGGGCCTCCAGCAATACATGGAGGACGCCTCGATCGTCGTCAGCGAGCTCGCCACCAACGCCGTCATTCATGCCCACTCCGCCTTCACCGTTGGGCTGTCGTCAGACGGCACAGTCCTTCGCGTCTCGGTTCACGACGCGAGCCCCGTGTTGCCCGTGGTGCGCCAACCCGAACCGACAACTGTTTCGGGGCGCGGACTGGTGCTGGTGGCGTCGATCGCAAGTCGATGGGGCATCGAGTTGGTCGACGACGGAAAGCTGATCTGGGCCGAACTTCGCGGGTAGCTGTGCTGTCGGGTGACGGCGCTTATCCCGTAACGGTGATGGTTCCCTTCATCTGCGAGTGGATGCCGCACACGTACATGAACTGGCCGGCAGTGTCGAATGTGTGCTCGAAGGTGGTGCCCTGCGCGAGGTTGTCGCTGTTGAAGGTGACGTCGGATGCGACGACGCTGTGTACGACCGCATCAGCGTTGGTCCATGTGACGGTCGCGCCTTTGGCGACAGTGACGCTCGCAGGTGCGAACGAGAAGTCGACGATCGTCACGCCGTCAGTACTTCCCTTGGTGTCTGTGTCGTAGTGACCTGACCAGTACACCCCGAGGCCGACCAGTGCGACAGCCGCTATCGCTGTCGAAACGCCGAGCACCCTCGGAGACGATTCGCCGTCGTCGGTGACGGTGGGTAAGAAGGTCGCGGCCAGCAGAACGACTGCCGAGATCTCAACGACGAGGGCGATGAGCGCCTGTGGCGACGGCTCGAGACCATGCTCCCGAAAGTCGAACAGGCCGTCACCCGTATGGCTGATGATGAATGCGACGACCGTGCTGACCGCGAGGCCGATTCCAGCCAGCCTGACGAACCAATCCCTCCGCCCCACCAGCGCGGTTGCGATCACGCCGGAGGCTATGGCGTTGGCCACGAAGCTCGGACCGATCTTGTCGATCGAGCGATAGCCCTCGAAGTACAGCTGGAGGTGTACGAGTCCACCAATCAACAACGCAGTCGCGGCGACGATCCTGAGATGTCTTCCGATGTTCATCAGGTCCGCTTTCTCGAGGGCAGGTCATAGTATTCGTCACCGTCGGCTCTGTGGATGCCCGAATTGTAGGTGTCTGGTCAGGCGGGGCGCCTGGGCTGCATGCCGACGTCAGAACGCAACCAACTCGGAAGCTCGATCGAAGATCTTCGGCGTGCGCAGGTCCTGCGCCAACTGACCCGGCACACCGCTGGTGCGCCACAGCCGATCTGCAAGCTTGGCGCCAACCGCCCCGGGGAGCGGCGGGTCGTCACGGACGACTCACGAGGTTGGTCATGGCCTGGGCTAGACAACTTCAGCTGCCGGCGCGGCGAACTGGGCGTTGTAGAGGTCGAAGTATGCCCCTTGCTTCTGCAAGAGCTCCTCGTGAGTGCCTTGTTCGACGATGTTGCCCGAGCTCATCACCAGGATCAGATCCGCACCACGGATGGTCG
>JBDTWJ010000070.1:0-18064 GCA_040006755.1 Ilumatobacteraceae bacterium
GATCGCCGAGGAAGTCAACAGGCTGTTCGCCACCCAGTGCTACAACATCTGGGGCACCTATTCGATCTGGGGCGTTCCCCACAAGGCCGACGTGCAGGGCATCGGCAACTTCGCGCTGCCCGACGGTAGCGAGGGTGTGCCGGGTGCAGGAATCGCCGGAACGTTCCCGATGATGACCCTCTGGCGAGGCGGTCAATGACCCGCACACCGACCATCACACACGGCGAGGCAAGTCAGAGCTAGTCCGTCGATGCGTTATGTGGTCAACCGACTGATACAGCTGCTGATCGTCGTCTTCGCGGTCACGTTCCTCACGTCGATTGCCCTCCGGTTCCTACCGGGGGGCTCGGACGTGGTGGTGGCGTTGAAGACGGGGCCAGGCGCGACCGTCGAACAGGCCCAGGCTGTGAAAGCCGAGCTGGGTCTCGACAAGCCGATCGTCGTGCAGTACGTCGACTGGATGAAGAAGTTCGTCACCGGGGACTGGGGCTTCACGTTCCAGACGAATCAATCGATCAAGACCGAGGTCGTCAGGGCCCTGCCGATCTCGGCGTTCATCATGGTGTACGCCCAGTTCCTGTCGCTGCTCTTCGCCATTCCGGTGGCGATGTGGTCCGCGTACCGCCAGGGATCGAAGTTCGATCGGATCGGAACAACCACAGCATTCGGTCTGCTCTCTGCCCCCAACTACATCGTCGCGCCGATCTTGATGGCGTTGTTCAGCGTCCAACGAAAATGGATCCCGTTCCCGTCGATTTACGCCGGACCGGGTGACCCTGTGGCGCACTTCAAGGCGTTCGTGCTGCCTGTGGTCACCGTCGCCATTCCGTTGTACGCCGGGTACATGCGACTGCTGCGCGCCGACATGATCGCCACCCTGCAGAGCGACTTCATCATCACCGCACGGGCAAGTGGGGTCGGCACAGCGAGCATCTTGTTCAGGCACGCGCTCCGTCCTTCGCTGTTCTCGATCGTCACGTCAGCTGCCGTCAACATCGGGGCGCTGATGGGAGGCGTGGTGATCGTCGAACAGTTCTTCTTGCTGAATGGGATGGGCAGGCTCACCGTCGAGAGCATCTTCCGTCGTGAGTACCCGACGGTTCAATATGCCGTGGTCATGCTTGCCCTGATCTACGTTCTCGTCAACTTCTTCATCGACCTCGCGTACGCGTGGATCGATCCGAGGGTTCGCGTCGGGAGGGCACTGGGATGACGATGGTCGTCGCAGATGTGGGCGCCCCAGCTCCTATCGAGACCGTGCCGGCGAGGCCTCAGCGTCGGCGCAGGCGAGGTCGCATCACGCTGTGGCTGGCCGCCGCATGGCTGGGGTTTGTTGCCGTCTCGGCCATCGGCGCCAACTTCCTGCCGTACATCAAGCACAGCTGCAGCCAGTACTCCAACCCCAAGCAGTGCAGCACGCACATCAAAGGTGATCTGCTCAAGATCGAGAAGCCACCCGCTTGGGCCTGGTTCTCCAACCCCGAGAAGCAGATCGGAAAGGGACCCGAGCGCACCGGCTGGTTCGGCACCGATCGCAACGGGTACGACCTGTTCTCCCGGTCGATGTTCGGCGCCCGCAACTCGTTGCTCATCGGAGCGCTCTCGATCACGTTCGGCCTGGTCCTCGGGACGATCCTCGGAATGATCTCCGGCTACTACAGAGGCTGGGCCGATCGAATCATCGAGGTGGTGACCAACATCCTCCTTGCGTTTCCCGCGCTGCTGTTGGCGATCTTCATCGTCACCTTCAGCGATAAACCCAACAGCACGTCGTCCGCCGGAGACACGCGCTCAATCACACCCATCATCATCGCCTTGTCGATCCTCGCGGTGCCGCCGTTGACCCGTCTCGTTCGCGCCAACACCATCATGTACGCGCAGCGTGAGTTCGTCATCGCGGCGCGCAGCATCGGCGCGCGGAATCGACGAATTCTCGTCCGTGAAATACTTCCCAACATCGTCCCGACGCTGCTCTCGTTCGCTCTCACTGGCTTGGCATTGTTGCTCGTCGCCGAGGGTGCCCTGGCGGCGTTGGGCCTGTCGGTCGAGGCTCCGCTGCCCACGTGGGGCAGGATGATCTCCTCGGGTCAGGAGCGGCTTCGCAGCGGCATCTGGTGGCCGTCGCTGATGCCGGCGATGGTGATGTTCCTCACCATCTTGGCGATCAATCTCCTCGGCGACATCTTGGCCGAGCGGTTCAACACCCGCGAGGTCATCGCATGAGCTCCCAGCTCCAAGTGGAGCTCCGTGGTCGGGAAGGTCCGCTGCTCGAGGTCACCGATCTGCACACGCATTTCAAGACGGCGCGTGGACTGGTGCGCTCGGTCGACGGCGTCAGCTTCACGCTCGACCGTGGCGCAGCACTTGGGATCGTCGGCGAGTCAGGCTCGGGCAAGACGGTGCTGTCGCGGTCGATCATGGGTCTGCTGCCGAAACGTGACACCGTGAAGTCGGGTTCGGTCGTGTTCGAGGGCCAAGAGCTCATCGATATGTCGCTGCGCCAACGTCAGAGGATCTGGGGCAAAGAGATGTCGATGATCTTTCAGGACCCGATGACCTCGCTGAATCCGGTGATGCGTGTCGGCAAGCAGATCGGCGAGGGCCTGCGGATGCATCTCGGCATGTCGAAGGCCGACGCCCGCGCAACGGCGTTGAAGTTGCTGCAGGACGTACGGATCCCGAGCCCCGACCGACGGCTCGATCAGTATTCGTTCGAGCTCAGTGGTGGAATGCGTCAGCGCGTGATGATCGCATTGGCCATGTCGTGCGGCCCCACCTTGATGTTCGCCGACGAGCCCACCACCGCCCTCGACGTGACGGTGCAGGCCCAGATCCTCGACCTGCTGGATGAACAACGGCGTGAACGAAACATGTCGCTGATCCTGGTCACACACGACCTTGGCGTCGTGGCAGGTCGTACCGACGAGATCGCTGTCATGTACGGCGGCAAGTTGGTCGAGAAAGCACCCACGGCCGAGCTGTTCGCCAACATGAAGATGCCGTACACCGAGGCGTTGCTCAACAGCATCCCGAAGCTGGCGGACCCCAGCCACACGCGTCTCAACGTCATCCCCGGCCGGCCGCCGGATCTCGTCAACCCGCCGAAGGGATGCCGCTTCGCGCCGCGATGTCCGTACGCCCGCGAGCGCTGCCAGGAAGAGGAGCCACCGCTGATCCCCACAGCCGAGGATCCGGGCCATGTCTACGCGTGCTGGTACCCGGTCGGGTCACCCGAGTATCACGAGACCAGGGCACGCAGGCAGGCCGAGGCCGCGACGCTCACCGAAGCGGAGGTTGCGGCCTGATGGCGGGAACCGGCAAGGCACACCTCCGCGACTCCGACGACGTGTTGCTGCGGGTCGACGACCTGGTGGTCGAATTTCCGGTCGGCCACACCGGGCTCACCGTCAACGCTGTCAGCGGCATCAGTCTTGATGTGCTGCGCGGCGAGACACTGGGCGTCGTCGGCGAGTCCGGCTGCGGCAAGAGCACGACGGGTCGGGCGATCATGCAACTGCCTCGACCGACGCGTGGCTCGGTGATGTTCGAGGGACGGCAATTGACTGAATTGGGTCGCGACGACATGCGCGAGGCGCGTACGCGAATGCAGATGATCTTCCAGGATCCCATCTCCTCGCTCAATCCCCGGCGCAAGGTTCGCGACATCGTGATGGAGCCGCTGTCAATCTGGAAGCGTGGCACAAAAGGCGAGCAGGCTGCCAAGGTCGATGCTTTGCTGCAGGAGGTCGGCATCGACCCCATGCGGGCCGCGGAAAGCCAGCCGCATCAGTTCTCGGGTGGGCAGTGCCAGCGCATCTCGATCGCCCGCTCGTTGGTGCTCGACCCGACGTTGATCATCTGCGACGAGCCTGTCAGTGCGCTCGACGTCAGCGTGCAAGCCCAGGTCCTCAATCTGCTGGAGGACTTGAAGGCCAAGTACGGCCTCACGCTCATCTTCATTGCTCACGACCTGGCTGTGGTGAAGAACATCAGCGATCGAGTCGCGGTGATGTATCTCGGCAAGATCTGCGAGGTGGCGCCCAGCGACGAGCTCTACCGGGCGCCGGCACACCACTACACCGCGGTACTACTCGATTCCATCCCGGTGCCCGATCCCTCGATTGCCGCACTGAAGACCGCTATCGAAGGTGAGCCGCCGTCGTCAGTGCTACCGCCGCCCGGATGCAGGTTCCATCCGAGGTGCCCCGCGGCAAGCGATCGGTGCCGCACAGAGGAACCCAAGCTCCGCGAGATCGCCACCGCACACTTCGTCGCCTGTCACCATCCCATCTATGGTGACGACAGCCACGGCGACACCAGCCATCGTGACATCATGCCGGTCGCTGTTGGTCAAAGCGCAGGCGAATCACTCAACTGAGCCGGCGCCGGCCGATCATGTGATCGATCGCGATCGCGGCAAAGATCACAATCGCAGGTTCCGCGGATGATCGGATGCGGTGGCCGCCATAGATGGCCACCGTCGCCGCGACAGCAATGATCACGGGGATCAGCAGCACCGCCCGATCGCGACGTCGAGTCTTGCTGGCGCCGAATACAGCAAGTGGAGCCAAGACCCAGAACGAGCCGATTCCCGCCCACGATGCCAGACGCTCGCGATCCTCTCCGACGTCTTGGTGTACGAGGTTGCCGAGTGCGTAGAGATCGAGCGATCGCCCGACGCGCTGCACGGCGACGATCGGGATTCTGCTGAGGTGATGACGCGCGTAGCTGATGGCCTCGCGTCGTTGACGCGCTGCCCGCGTCGACGGGTCCTCCCCTGGTTGTGTGAACGGATCGTTGACGACACAGAAGAACGACCATCCACCCTGCGCACCGCCGTAGTAGGTCTCTTCGCAGTTCGCGCCAAGGAAGGTCGGTCCGTCGTTGGTGGTCAGCAGCACCGGGCGATCGAAGCGAGCGAAGTTGAAGATCACCCACGGCAGCAAGACGGCAATGGAGACTGCGGCTGCCGTGGCGACGTGTCTCGAGCTCTTCAGACCGGCGCGCCTCGCGATCATCCACATCGACGCGGCCGCGCCGGGCACCAAGAGCACGACCTCGCTGCGCGCCAAGGTTCCCAGCCCAACCGCTATTCCCACGAGGACCGCCGCGCGCAACGTGGGTCTGTCGCTCCATACGAGCAGGGCCCACACGGCCAACGCGATCGTTAGGCAGCTGACGCTCTCCGACATCACCAGCCCGTCGTTCATCCACAGGTTCGGATAGATGGCTGCAATTCCCGCGGCGATGAGCCCAGTGCGATTTCCCGCCACTCGCCGAGCGACGACGCCGATGATCGCGACCGTGGCGATGCCGCATGCAACGGTCACCATCCGCTGCCGATTGATCGGGTCGCTTCCCCAGCTGACGAAGGCCATCAAGGTCGACGTCAGTGGACCGTGCTCTGCTCCGGGTTGATCGGCGAACGGTTCACGGAACCACACACCATGAGCCAGCTGATGGGCCTGAGCGCTGTAGTACAGCGAGTCGTTGAGACCGAGTGGGTGATCCCACTTGCTGACCGCGAGGCGAACGACGCGCAGCACTGCACCGAGAGCCATTGTGGCTATCAAGTGGGTCCGGAAGTCGCGACGTCGTCCAGGCTCCCCCACGACGGGCGAGGCTAGTAGTCAGGAGTTGTGTGACACCGGCTTGCTACCGTCGGCATGTGCCGAGAAGTGTCAGCTCAGCGGGCGGTCGAGGGCCTGTCTCGGCATGCCTGTCTGCGTATCGTTTTGGAGGGGGCGACCCAACCACGCGATGCGGTGCGGGCGAGTTCTGGCGGGCGTCATTCACCCCTGCCGGTCCTGCGACCCTCCGGATTACATGGAACGGCGACAACATCGACGCCCAGGCGTGGGGTGAAGGACGGCAGTGGATGCTCGAGCAGGTGAAGCCGATGACCGGCGCGCACGACGCGGGATTCCAGTTTCGCGATGCCCATCCTGCGGTGCTGCGCGCCCAGCGCAACCATCCCAACGTGCGGTTCGGTGCCAGCAGCATGCTCTACCACGAACTGATACCGACCATTCTCGCTCAGCGGATCACAGCGGGCGAGGCGATCCGCCAGTGGCATTGGTTGTGCAAGCGACTGGGCCAGCCCGCTCCCGGCCCCGCGCAAGGGCTCTTGCTACCTCCCTCTCCAGCCGCCCTTGCCGGACGGCCTGCGTGGTGGTTCCATCCGCTCGGCATCGAGGCCAAGCGCGCCGAGGCACTGCGAGCAGTCGGGAAGCACGCCGAGAAGTTGTGGGGCTGGGCGCAGCTCCCGATTGCCGACGCTACGGCAAAGTTGGCGCTCCTGCGCGGCATCGGGCAATGGACGATCGGGTCTGTGATGGCCTCTGCCATGGGCGATCCAGATGCTGTGGCAGTCGGAGATTTTCATCTGAAGAACATCGTCTCCACAGCGTTGGCGGGCGAGCCGCGCGGCACCGACGAGCGCATGCTCGAGCTGCTCGCCCCATACGCCGGCCAACGCGGCCGGGTGGTCCGGCTGCTGATGCTCGACGGGCACAGCGCCCCTGCCTTCGGACCTCGCAGACGCATCCTGCCGATAGCACGATGGTGATTGGATGCCTCTGTTAGCTTCACGTGCGGCCGTCAGGGCCCGCCGATCAAGAATGACAGACACTCTCGTACCTCAACTCGCGGCCGTCGACGACACGTCGGCAACTTGGTATCGCATCCTGCGCAAGGTCGGGTTGGTCTATATCTACTCCCGCTTGTGCGTGATCGCCGGCGCGGCCATCGTTGCCGCCGAGCTGCAGGTCGACATCAACCAGGTCAAGGGGATGACCGGCGTGCCATTCCCGGATCCCGGCATCGCCAACCGACCGCTGCCTTCGTCGGCTGCAGGGCCTATCAGCGACGTGCTGTCGTCGTGGGACGGCATCTGGTACCTGCGCATCGTGCGCGATGGATACCCGCGCCACGTGCAAGACCATGTGACGTACTTCGTCGCCGACGCTCGGGCAGCGTTCTTTCCGGCGTATCCCTTGCTGGTGAGGTTCGTCGACAAGGTGTTGCCGGGTGGCGACACGCTGGCAGCGCTGTCCACCAACTTCGTGCTCGGCGCGGTCGCCATCTATCTCCTCGGCCTCATGGCACGCCAGCTGTATGGCGAGCAGGTCGCCGCGAAGGCGATGGTGCTTGGCGCGATGTTCCCGGGCAGTTTCGTGCTTTCGTTCGCCTACACCGAGGCGCTGCTGTTGGTGTTGGCGATGGGCTGTCTGTGGTGCCTGATGTCGAAACGATGGGTGGAGGCGGGCCTGCTCGCCGCACTCGGCACGGTGACGCGCCCCAATGGCTTGGCGTTGGTGCTGGCGTGCGCAGTCGCTTCGTTCCTGGCCATCCGCAGCCAGCGCGACTGGAAGTCGCTCGCCGCACCGATCATTGCACCAACGGGCTTCATCGCGTTCCAGCTGTGGCTCGGTCACCACACAGGTGAGGCCGGTGTCTGGTTCCGCGTGCAGACCGAGGCCTGGGGCGAGGGCGCGAGCTACGGTTTGACAGCCATCCGCAAGAGCATCGAGGCATTCTCGAGCCCGCTCACATCGTCGACCAATGTCATCACCGCCGCATCGGTCATGGCAATGGTGCTGATGCTCTACTTCCTCTGGCGCAGGCCGTTGCCGGCGCCGTTGGTGGCCTTCGTCGTCGGGATCCTCGTCTTGATGCTGATCCCCAACACCGTCACGGCTCGCCCACGCTTCTTGTACACGGCGTTCCCGCTGTTCATCTCGGCAGGTGCGTTCCTCCACAATGACCGCCGTGATTGGTGGCCATACGTGATCGGCGCGTGCAGCGCCGGTCTGGTCACTCTCACCGCTCTGTACGGCGTCTTCGGAGCCATTCCGTGACGTGGCGGCGCTTCATGTCGGGCCAATGGCTCGGCGTGGGGGCGCTGGCGCTACTGGCCTACCTCCCGTCCCTGATCGCCGCTCCCGGCCGCATGCCGAGCGACACCAAGCTGTACCTGTACCTCGACCCCGGCCGGCTGATCTCAGACGCGCCGTACACCTGGGACAACCGGCAGTTCGCCGGTTGGGTGCCCCATCAGACCGTCACGTACCTCTGGCCGTCCGGGCCGTGGTACTGGTTGTTCGAACAGCTGCGAGTCGCTGACTGGGTCGCCCACCGATTGTGGATCGCCACGTTGCTGTTCGTCGGGGGGCTCGGTGTTCGGTGGGCAGCTCGTCTGCTGGGGCTGGCTGTCGCCGGTGCACTCACAGCCGCTGTCGTCTACCAGCTGTCGCCGTACATCTTGCCGTACCTCTCGCGAACGTCGCTGATGCTCCTGCCGTGGGCGTCGCTGGGATGGCTGGTCGCGCTGACGATCCGCTCGGCGACTCTCACGAAGTGGCGCGATCCGGCGATCTTCGCGTTGGTCATCTTCACTGTCGGTTCGCCCAACGCAACAGCCCTCGCGATGATCGCGCCGGCGCCGGTGTTGTGGCTGGTTCACGCGGCCTGGCAGCACTCGATCGCGTGGCGGCGCGCAATCTCCGCCGCACTGCGCATTGGCGGGCTGAGCCTGGGTGTGTCGCTGTGGTGGATCGCGATGCTGGTTGTGCAGAGCCGCCACGGCGCCGACGTGTTGTCGTACTCCGAGACGCTCGAGGCCGTCTCGTTCACGTCCGTCAGCACCGAGACGCTGCGAGGCCTCGGATACTGGTTGTTCTACATCAGGGATCCGTCAGGCTTCGCCACGAGCGCGTCCGTCGACTACCTCGAGTCCGGCCGTGTCATCGCCATCGGGTTTGCCTTGCTGTTGTGCTGCATCGCGGGGATCGCACTCACGCGGTGGAGCCAGCGCAGGTATGCCGCCATGTTGGTCTTCGTGGGGATCGTGCTCGCCGTCGGAGTCCACCCGATCGCCGATCCGTCGCCACTGATGTCCGGATTGGCTACCTCGTCACGCTCGACGTTGTCACTGGCCATCCGCAGCAGCACGCGGGCGCTGCCACTGAGCAGCTTCGGGCTGGCCCTCGGTGCAGGTGCGCTGGCGACCGCGGTCGCGACGGTCGTTGCGCGTCGTCGTCCGCGACTTCAACTGCTGCTGCCGGGGCTCGTCATGGGGTTGGCGATCCTCAACCTTCCCGCTCTGTTCGATGGCGGGTTCGTGGACCCTGCGCTGGAGCGTGACGAGAATCCCCCATCGGCCTGGCAGGAAGCTGCCACTGCGCTCGACGCGGGTTCGATGGAGCACCGCGTCATGCAGCTACCGGGGACCGAGTTCGGAGCTTTCCGCTGGGGCTACACGATCGATCCGCCTCTGCCGGGGCTGACGGCAAAGCCGCTGATCACTCGTGATCTCCTGCCGCTCGGATCTCCGGCTGCCATGGACCTGTTGTACGCCCTCGACGACCGTGCCCAGTCCAACACCCTCGACCCCGCCTCGATCGCTCCAGTCGCGCGATTGTTCGGGGCCGACACGATCTGGGTCAGCAATGACATCGCCTTCGATCGCTTCCGGACGCCACGCCCCGAGATCACCGACGCCACGTTTGCCGCTCCACCCAGCGGCCTTGCGACGCCTCTCGCCTTCGGCACGCCCACCCCGAACGTGCCGATGTTGGAGATGCTCGACGAGACGGCGCTCGTCGATGACACGATCGGTCAGCCGCTGCCGCCTGTTGAACTCGTCAAAGTCGGTGATCCGGTTGCGATGGTGCGAGCCGCGTCGCGTGTTGTCATCCTGGCCGGCAGCGGCGACGGCATCGTCGACGCGTCGGCGGCTGGACTGCTGAAGGGCGACGAGGCCATCTTGTACGCGGCAGACCTCCGCAGCGATGATCATCTCGACGATGCCGACCTCGTCATCATCACCGATTCGAATCGCGATCGTGCCCATCATTGGCGAGGTACGCAGGATGTCGTCGGCTTCACCGAGACGGGCGGCCCATTGGCCGACGTGCTGCGCACCGATACAGCTGACCAGCGCCTACCCGTGTTCGCCGATCAGAGCGTTGCGCACGAAACGACGGCCGCGATCGAGGGGCTCGATGTCCGTGCCACCGGGTATGGCGAGCCATTCGCCTACCGTCCGGAGGATCGTCCCGCAATGGCTGTCGATGGGGACCCGTCGACGGCGTGGCTGGTCGGCGACAGATTCGATCCGATCGGCCACAGCATCGAAGTCTCGGGAGACGTGTCGCAACTGTCGCTGCTGCAATCACAGCGGGCAGGCGCGTCGCGAATGATCTCCAGCGTTCAGGTGGCTTTCGACGACGCTGCGCCTCAGGTCCTGGAACTCGACGAGCGATCGTTGCTCGGTCGTGGCCAGCCCATCGAGGTGCCCGCGAATTCGACGTTCGTCCGCATCACGATCGTGGGAGTCGCGCCACTCTCTCACGGCGCCGATCCTGGGCCATCCGCCGTCGGGTTCGCCGAACTCGGCCTTGGCGCGCACCTCGAGGTGGTCAACCTGCCTTCCGACGTGTCGGACGCGGCCGCCGACACACCACTTGCAGTCGTGCTGACACGTCTGCGCACCGATCCACTCAATCGCTGGAGGAGCGACCCGGAGCCGCGACTTGTTCGCGACATCACGGTCGGCACGGATCGCAGCTTCGTCACGACGTTGACGCTGCATCGCAACGATCGGGCAACCGACGATGTGCTCAACAAGTTGGCCGGTGTCGCAACCGCCACGTCCAACCGTCGGCTTGTCGGTGATCCCCATTCGACCGCAGCGCGCGCGATCGATGGCGACACCTCGACCGCATGGACATCGCCGTTCTTCAATGTTGTCGGATCGCGATTGCAGATTCCACTCGACCCGTTGGTCGAGACATCGTCGGCGGTCATCACTCAGCCCCTCGATCAGCAACACAGCGTCATCACCAGCGTCTCGGTCGCGTTTGGCGATCAGTCGACCGTGGTGGCTGTTCCGCCGCCCGACGAGAGTGGACGCAGCGAGATCGCATTCCCCGCGGCGGCAGCGACGTCGTTGTCGTTGACGATCGACAACATCGAGCCACGCACCACAGTCGATCGGCGGTACGCCGAAACCACCGTTCTCCCGGCGGCCATGAGCGAGATCGAGGTGCCCTCGATGGCGGCTGCGATACCGCTCCTCGCTCCGCCGGCATGTCGCACTGATCTGGCCGAGTTCGACGGGCAACCGATTGGAGTGGAGATCGGTCCCGATACTCTCACCCAGCTCCTCGCCGGTACGACGGTCACGGTTCAGCTGTGCGACAGCGTGCCGCTGAACGTCGCCGCGGGACGGCATCGCCTCATCACCAGGGCGGGCACGACCACCGGCATCGACGTCAACAGGGTCGTGCTGCGTGACGTAGCGGTCGACGCTGCGACACCCGTCGCTGTTGCCGACCCACTGCCCACCGTCACGGTTCAACGCACACGCACCGCACGCACGGCAACCGTCACCAACTGTCCGACGGGGTGTTGGCTGATCCTCGGCGAAGGTTTCAACGACGGGTGGAAGGCTGAGCTCGATACGGTCGATCTGAGCTCAGGCGACCTGGGTCCGCCACGACAGATCTCGGGCGGTTTCAATGGCTGGTGGCTACCCGGCTCACCCTCGCCCGTGACAGTGACCATGACGTGGGCGCCACAGGGAACGATGTGGATCGGCATCATCCTGGCGCTGCTCGCCGTCCTCGTGTGCGCATTTTTGATCTGGCGGGATTGGGAGCGAACCGACATGGCTGTCGTCAGTGCGCCGGTCCTGGATTGGCCCCCGCATCCGGTCGGGCGTCAGCAATCCGTGGCTGCAGCCGCGGCTCTGGTCGTGCTCGCATTCCTGACCATTTCACCGGAGTACGGGTTGATCGCGGCGATGGTCGGCGTCGTCGTGGTGATCGCCCAACGCCCGCTCGTTGCCGGCGCAGCGGCGCTGGTGTTGATGTCTGGCTTGGCAGCGTTGATCGTCCGACGCCAGCTTCGGTACCGGCTCGTCGCCAACCCGTCGTGGCCGGCCGCCTTCGACGACCTGCACCGCTTGGGGTTGCTGGTCGTCGTGCTCCTGCTCGCATCTGCGATCGCGGACGATTGTCGAGACGACCGGAATGAACAACTATCGTAGGGCCCAGTGTCCCACGTCCCGCGACAGTGCCTTTCGGTGGTTGTGCCCTGCTACAACGAACAGGGCACAATCCTGACGCTGCTCAAGCAGGTCGCCGATTCCCCGTGGGTTCGTGAGATCATCGTGGTCGATGACGGATCGACCGACGGCACCCGTCAGGTCCTCGACGATGTCGACAATCCGATGGTTCAAGTGCTGTTGCACGACCGCAACCAGGGCAAGGGCGCCGCTCTGCGAACGGGCTTCACGCATGCGACATCCGACTACATCGTCGTCCAGGACGCGGACCTCGAATACGACCCCCAGGAGTTCGGCGATCTGTTGCCGCCGATCCTCGACGACAAGGCCGACGTCGTCTTCGGGTCGCGCTTCGTAACGGGTCGCCCGCACCGCGTCCTGTACTTCTGGCATTCGATGGGCAACCGCGTGCTGACACTCGCGTCCAACATGTTCACCGGTCTCAACCTGTCCGACATGGAGACGTGCTACAAGCTGTTCCGCCGCGAAGTCATCCAATCGATCACGATCGAGGAAGACAGGTTCGGGTTCGAGCCCGAGATCACGGCCAAGGTCGCGAAGGGTGGCTGGCGCATCTACGAGGTCGGGATCTCATATTCCGGCCGCACATACGCCGAGGGAAAGAAGATCGGCAGGCGTGACGCCGCTCGCGCGGTGTACTGCATCGTGCGTTATTCGAGGGTCGGCGACCGCTTTCGTCGCCGGAAATGACGGTCACCGCATGGAGAAATCCATTTCGTCGCGCTCCGCTCCAGCGCACACCCGCTGCATTCCAGGCGGCTGACAAGGACCTGCTCGAGGTGCTCGAAGGGCTCGAGCAAGCCAAGAACTACTCGGCGTGGATCCTCGAAATGATCGCTCCGCACATCAGTGGTCGAATTCTCGAAGTTGGCGCCGGCCGGGGCACGTACTCCACCTACTTTGCCGATCACGGCCATCTCACGGCACTCGAGCCGTCGGCAGTGCACAGCGAGGCACTACGCGAACGGCTGAAGGGGTACTCCAACGCTGTCGTCATCACGGCCGAGCTCGACGGCGCTGCGGCGCCCGGGTCGTACGACACCGTCGTGCTGCTCAACGTACTCGAACACATTCGCGACGATCATCAGGCGCTCGGCGACATCTACGAGTCGCTCGCTCCGGGCGGCAAGATGGTGTTGTGGGTGCCGGCCTTCGAGGCGCTGTACGGAAAGTTCGACCAACGCATCGGCCACTACCGCCGGTACAAGCGCAATCAGTTGCTGGCTCTTGTGCATAAGGTCGGGTTCCAACAGGTCACGGCGCGCTACACCAACATGCCCGGCTTCGTTGCGTGGTGGTTCGTGGTGCGTCTGCTGGGGCGCGCTCCTACCGCTGGTCGGTTGGCATCGACCTACGACCGCTTCTTCATTCCGGTGATCAGTCGTGTCGAACGCTTCGTGCGGCCACCGATCGGTCAGTCGTTGCTGGTCGTCGCCCAGCGGTCGTAGATGGCGCTGTCGACGGCGGCTCCACCGCAGCCGTCGCCGGGGCGCGACCATCCCCGGGCACACATCGCAGCGCTGGATGGGCTCCGTGGCCTCGCGGTCATCGCCGTGCTGTTCTTCCATGCCGGCAAGCTGCGCGGTGGCTTCCTGGGTGTCGACCTGTTTTTCGCACTCTCCGGGTTCCTGATCACCTCGCTGCTGTTGACAGAGGTCGACGCCAGCGGCCGCGTACGGCTCGTGGCGTTCTGGGGACGGCGGTTCCGGCGACTCCTGCCGGCAGTGTTGTTGCTGCTGGTCGTCGTCACCGTCATCACGACGGCGATTGCAAGCGTGCCCGAGCGCGCCGCGACCTTGAGCGACGGCCCGTGGGCACAGGCGTACATCGCCAACTG
The DNA here is from genome assembly GCA_040006755.1 of Ilumatobacteraceae bacterium. Lineage (GTDB taxonomy): Bacteria > Actinomycetota > Acidimicrobiia > Acidimicrobiales > Ilumatobacteraceae > JAENVT01. The sequence continues at coordinate 13,929 of JBDTWJ010000070.1, forward strand.
GCATGCCATTGCCGGTCACCGCGACTACTGGGCATCGTTCGAGTTGCCGCGCATGTTCGGGCATCTGTGGAGCCTTGCGATCGAGGAGCAGTTCTACCTGGTGTGGCCGGTCATTGTCGGCATCATCGCTTGGCGTAGCCGCAACGTGCATCGCACCATCATCGTGTTCTGCGTAGCCGCCTCCGCCGCCTCCCTGGCGTGGATGATCATCCTGTTCGAACCAGCGGATCCCACCCGCGTGTACATCGGCACCGACACGCGAGCCAGCAGCCTCTTGCTCGGGGCATTGTTCGCGGCCGCGCCACTGCGATCTGCGGTCACCCACCTCACGGCTCGGCTGGGCGGAGCGTTCAACGCGCTCGCCTTGGTGGTCGTCGTGACGATCGGACTGTCCTGGTTCATGATCGATGGTCCGTCGTCGTCGTGGCTGTTTCGTGGAGGACTCTTCGCCCACTCACTGCTCTCGGCCGTGCTGGTTGCAGTATGCGCGGCGCGACCGAACGCACCGGTGTCGCGGTGGATCGGATGGGGACCGCTGCCGGTCATCGGCGTACTGTCGTACAGCCTCTACCTCTGGCACTGGCCGGTCTACGCCCTGTTGTCACCGCACCGCACGGGGATGTCGGGTTGGGAGCTGCTCTCCCTGCGATTCGCGGTGTCGTTCGCCGCAGCTGCGATCTCCAAGGTCCTGATCGAGGATCCCGTGCGGTTCAGGGCTACGTGGGCACGCAGTCGCGCGGGAATCGCATCGCTGGCTGCGATCACCGTGGCGATCGCTGCGTTCTGGGTGTCGGTACCACACCCAGAAACTGCGCCAGCCGTCTTCTCACTCGATCAGTTCGCGTCGACGACCGCTCCACCACCAACCACCGGGTCAACCCAGCAATCCGCGACGACCGCCTCGCCAACGTCGATCGCCGCGGCGACCCAGGCAACGACCGCGGTTACGACCACCTCCAGTGCCCCCGCGCCCGAGTTGTTCGCCCCGATCAGTCGTGTGCTGATGACTGGCGACTCGGTGGCGTTCGACGAGTGGCCAGCGGTAGCCGCGGCGATGTATGCCGGCAAGATCGCGATAGGTAGCTATGTCTCACCGGGCGCCGGACTCCTCGACACCAAGTATCAGGCGACCGTCGAGATCGACAAGATGGTCGCCGACTTCCGTCCCGACCTTGTGCTCTACCAGGGCTCGCTCTGGGACTTCGGGACATCGGACGAACAACGCGCAGCCTACGAACGATTTGCCGATTACGTCATCTCCCAGGGTGCTCGACTGGCATTCATCACCATCCCGCCGATGCGCAGCGATCAGGAGCACCTCGAAGAATTGGGCTCGCTGACGGGCATCATGAACGAGGTTGCGGGCGAGCACCCCGACGACGTGATCGTCCTCAACACCGATGACATCTGGGGGCCGAACTTCGTCCAGGACTCCAACAGCGACAAGGTGCCAGAACGCAAGCCCGACGGCGTTCATGTGTGCCCGTCAGGTGCGGCGATGTACGCGATCTGGTTGATGGACGAACTGGAGCAGCGCTTCGAGGGGTTCACCCCAGTGCCACCTTCCGAATGGGCGACCGGCAACTGGGTCGACGATCCTCGCTACACGCAGCCGTCCGGCATCTGTGCGGCGCTTTCGTGACCCGCAGTCACCCGTTGGTCACGCGCATGGTGGTGGCCGTGGAGCGACGCTGTATCCGTCGACGCCGACCGGCAACTCGATAACCGCTGCCGGCTGTCGCAGGTCGTCGTACCGCAGCAGCAGCGCCTCGATTTCGTCCGGCAGATCCCGCGCCAACTTGAGCGCAGTGTGACCCCATCGCGAAAAGAGCAGTGAGCGGAGATCGATGCGTCCGGCGTCGCACAACGCCTGCAACAGCTCCGATTCGAGCTGTGCGGATCGTCGTGCTTCCGAAGCCGAGCGAACATCGAACGATGCCCGTACCAACGCGTTCGGGAGCGCAGCGAATGCGGCGATCGCCGGTGCGCTCGCGACATACCACAGGGTCGCGTCGGCCTCTAGATCGCGAACGACACGGAACGACATCACGCCGGCCTCACCCCACGGTCCGACACCGGCGCGAACGTCGTGGCGTTCCAGTTCGAGAACGAGTCCGAACGCCGGCGCGCCGAGTGTGACGGGATCGAACTCATTGATCTGATACCGAAGGTTCGGATCGAGCGAACGCTCGAGTTGAGTCGACAGGGCACCGGTCACCTCACTGTCCCGGTCGTACGGCACGTCGGCCGCAACGGCGCGCGCCAGACCGATACCCGTGATCACGACAGCGCACGCCGCGAGAACGGCGACACCGGTCATCGTGGCCCGCTGATTCGTTGTCGCTTGCGAACGCTCGCGCCACGTGAGCCAGCACGACCACGCGCTGGCGGCAACCCACATCGCCACCAACGGAGACATCCATCGGAGGACGTACTCGTAGAAGTAGCCGAAGATTCGTGTCGTCGACAAGAACCCCAGCACCGTCGCCGCCCCGAGTACGACGTACAACGACACCTCCACTTGAATACGCCGCTTCCATGCCCAACGGGCGGACACGGCAACAAGGGCGACGAACAGCGCGAATCCGATGTAGTTCGGCGAGCTGCGCGGATCCTTGGCTGGGTCGATGATCCAGGGGCCGAACAGGTTGAAGCGGCCGACCATCGCTTTGATGGCCGCGAACGGTCCGACGAATGGCTCACCGGGGTCGGCGAACTGGCGGTACAGCTTGCGCAGGTTTCCCGTACCGGGACGGAACTGTTCGATCACCGGCGGCAGCCACGCAACGACCAAGACTGCTATCGAGATCAGCAGCCAACGCAGTGGATGCAGGTCATCGAGGCGCTCGGTGCGCCAGCACAGCCAAGCCAACCACGCCACCGCACCAGCCAGCAACCCGCCGACCAGGACCGTGTAGCTGATGTGAGTTTGCACGCAGTGACTGCCGACGGCGACAGCAATGGGCAGCATGGCAACGTGTTCGCACACCAGCCCCCACACGAGCGCCAGGAACAGTGCGAAGGCGAAAACCGGGACCCACACATTCCATGGCTCGAGGAAGAATCGCGGCGCCACAGCCATGGCGGTCGCGGAGAGGCTCAGTGCGGTGAACGCGGCGATCGAGGTGCCGCCGACACGTTTCGCTACTACGACCGCGCCGGCAATCGCCGCCACATGGAGAACGTCGACTGCTGCGGCCAGAGCGAATGCATTCGAGCCGAACAGCTTGTAGAACGAGTACAAGAGGTAGGCCATGCTGGGACCCGGGGTCGAGCCCTGCTCTTGCACCCGCGCGGCTACTCCGATCAGCGGAGGGTGACCCGGTATAGCTCGCACCAGCAACTCGGTGTGCGCGAAGTCGCCGGTGAGGTACCACGTCGAGCCGGCGACCGCTGCAAGCGTAACGAGAACGATCAGCGCGGCAGGGCCGGCCATCAGGATCGGATAGCTCCTGCTCCAGACGAGCAGCCTCCTCACGGCAGTTCGGCGACGATCATCCGAGCGACGCGGTCTGCGCCCTCTGCGGTCAGCGATCCATCGGCACGCCGCACTGCGATCGTTCCATCGGCTGTGCACGATTCCCACCACTGACACGACAGTGCAGTGGCGACCAGTTGGTCACCGACGAACCGGCTCGGATCGATCAATGTCGCGCCCGCTGGTGCGGCGGCAGCCTCGATACCGCCGCGTCCCGGTTGCGCGACGATCAGCACGGTATGACCCCGCGCGGCCTGCACCGCTTTGGTCACCGCGCTCGAATCGCAGCCCGCCGCATCGGCAAACGACAGCACGATCGTCGCGGTATCGGTGTCGGCTTCGACTCTGCTGACGGCATCGGCTGCATTGCACCACGACGTAGCCTCACCATCCCAGCGCAAACTACGTCCGTCCTCGTGGATCCGGTACGTCACCGGACGCTCCCCAGAGGTCAGGAATTGGTCACTCAGCACGACCACGTCGGTGCGGCTGTCGTGACCGGCAATCGTCGGCCACTGCCACCACACAAGGGCAGCGGCGACGACAAACAACGTAACGAGTCTTGCGGGCGAGGAGAGCATGTCTCGGACCCAACGTCGTGCAGGACTCACCAGGTGGCGAGGGTAGCAGGCGAGTATGGTCGGCAGCCGTGGGAGAA
>JBDTWJ010000071.1:0-17722 GCA_040006755.1 Ilumatobacteraceae bacterium
GCGTGGCCTGCCATTTGGCCAGCGCCGCAGCACTGCGTTCGCGCAACGTCTGCGGAACCAACCTTGTATACGGCGATTCGGCTGCACCACCGCTGTCGCCACCGGCGGCTTGAGCGGGCGCGGCCTCCGCTTCGGGAGCATCGAACGTGGGCATCTCCATGCCCGGCTTCCAGTATTGATACATGTCGCGCACGACATCGCTGAGGCCATCAGCATTGAAGCCCTTGCTGATGTCGACCGAGATGATGTTGCCGTAGATGTAGACGGAGTCGACCTTGCCGGTCGACAGCAGTTGGCGTGCCAGCGCGGCTGCCGGTCGGGGACCGACAGCGTCACTCATCGATGCGAACCGCTCGTGACCCATACCGGTGAGACTGCGGTTGGTTTCGAACCTCAGCACGCCCGGTCGCGGGCTGGGCTTCTCGACGACGGAAACCTGTTGACCCATAGGGTGCCGACCCTAGCGGCCGCGCCGCCCTACGCTCCCGTCAATGCAGACCGTGCACAAGTTCGGCGATCCGACGGTGACGTGGATCGACGTGGTCGATGCGACGGAGGAGGAGCTCCAGCAGCTGGCAGGTCAGTACGACCTTGCCGACCGAACGTTCGACGAGACGCGCAGGCGCGCGGCTCGCCCGACAATGCATCGCTTCGACGACCACGTGTACGTCGTTGCCTTCTCGGGCACGCTGGCCGAGATCGACATGTATCTCGGCCCGACATGGTTCATCACAGTTCGCCGCCACGATCCGGATGGTCGCGAGTGGGATCCGCAACAAATGATCGAACTCTGCAAGAGGCAGAAGCAGCTCGCCGCGAGCTCGGGCCACGTGTTCGCCACGCTGATCGACGAGCTGATAGACGGCTATTTCGACACCACCGACGTCTTGGAGGACAAGCTCGAGGTCATCGAGGACAACATCTTCAACGACGAGGGCAGAACCGAGCAGCGATTGCAGCACGATCTGTTCGAGCTGCGTCGGGAGCTGCTGGAACTGCGTCGCGCTGTCGTGCCGCTGCGCGAGGTCCTGTCGGCGATCCTGCGCCACGAGGTGCAGTGGATCGAAGGCGACGCCCTGGTGATCATCCGCGATGCATTCGACAAGTTGCTACGCGCCGTCGACTTGGTCGACGAACAACGTGAGCTTGTCGGCAACGCCGTCGATGCTCACCTGGCTGTGATGAGCAATCAGATGAACTTCGTGATGAAGAAGCTCACGGCGTGGGGCTCGATCGTGTTCGGAGCGACATTGATTGCAGGGATCTACGGGATGAACTTCCAGCACATGCCCGAACTTGGTTGGCAGTACGGCTACCCCATGTCGCTTGGGATGATGCTGCTGCTCAGTGTCATCCTGTACCGCATGTTCAAGAAGCGTGACTGGCTATAGCCAGCTGCAACGGCCTAGCCCCAACGCACGTGAACGTTGTCGCGCAGCAGGTCGATTGCCGCGCGATTACCCTCGATCTTCAACGCGTCGAGTGGCCTGCGGTTCCACAACGCGAGGTAGAGATCGCTCGCCGGCCCCGACACGATGCAATCGGCCTCTGTCGCGCGGCGCTCGGTCACCGGCATCTCGCTGCTGATCGACACGGTCCACCGCTGCTCGGTGTAGTCGGGCGCGATCAGCAGGCAGTGCGGGCTGTCAGCCCGCAGTGGAGTGCGCGACCGCGGCAGGAATCCGGTCAGGAACTCGTCGATGCCGTCGAGCGCTATGTCGTGAGCCAGCGATGTGCAACGCCCGAGTGCGGACTCGGCATCGGCGCGGTGCACGGTGGTCTCGAGAGCTTGTCGTCGAGCCCAGAACAGCAGCGATGGCGAGGGCGGATCGACCAGGAAGGTCGCGTAGTCGATCGACAGATCTGCCGATGCCAGCGTCTCGCACAGCGAGGCAGCGCCGCTACGGACCCAGTCGGTTGCGTCGGCAGGCGCGGGTGTTGGTCCGAGCGAGTCGCGCGGTATCTCCCCGAGCTTGGTCGCCTTGCTCGCGACGGCTGCAGTGGCCCAACGGTGCACCTCTCCGATGTGCAGCAAGAGGTCGTTGATCGTCCAGCCCGGACAGTTGGGAACCGGGGCACCGAGGCCGGCCTCGTCGGCGACCGCCGCCAGCAACGTGGCCTCGGGTGCGATCACCGCGAGATAGTCGTTGAGATCCATCCGCTGTACTTTGCCACGGTCCGCTCCGTACCGGTGCGCCGAGAGGCCACCACTACCCTCCGGTCATGACGGAGATCACGCTCGACGAGTTCGAGGCGGAAGCGCGTGCCTTCCTCGACGCCAATGCCAGCAAGAAGGAAGCCGAGCGCAAGTTCGTGTGGGGCGAGGGCTCCGACAAGGTCGCGATGTTCGAGGAGCGCAACCGCACCGACGAGAGCAATGATCTGCAGCGTGCCTGTCAGTGGCGCGGCACGAAGTACGACGCCGGCTTCGGTTGGATCACGGGTTCGGTGGAGTATGGCGGGCGCGGTTTACCCGGCGCGTACGAGAAGGCCTACAACGCGCTGGAGGCTCAGTACCAGGTGCCCAACCAGTCGGCGTTCACGATCGGCTTGGGGATGGTTGCGCCGACGATCCTGGCCCACGGCAGCGAGTCGGCCAAAGAGAACTATCTGGCCAAGATGTATCGCGCCGACATCGTCGGCTGCCAATTGTTCAGCGAGCCCGGTGCTGGCAGCGACCTCGCCAGCCTGCAGACCAAGGCGGAGCGGGATGGCGACGAGTGGGTCATCACCGGACAGAAGGTGTGGACCACGGGCGCCCACTACAGCGACATCGGTGAGATCATCGCCCGCACCGATGTCGACCTACCGAAGCACAAAGGCCTTACCGGGTTCATCGTCGACATGAAGGCGCCCGGTGTCGACGTGCGACCGCTTCGTCAGATGACCGGCGGATCGAGCTTCAACGAGGTGTTCTTCAACGAGGTCCGCGTTCCCGATGCTGATCGGCTCGGCGACCTCAACAACGGTTGGAACGTCGCGCTGACGACGTTGATGAACGAGCGTGCCGCGATCGGTGCCGGCGGGGGTGGCGGTGGCGGCATCAACATGTACGCGCGAGTGATCGAGTTGGTGCATCACCTCGGCATCGGCGACGACCCGGTGGTGCGCGATCGGCTGGCCAACCTCATCATCCACGCTCGTGTCTCCGGCTACAACAACCAGCGGGCGATGGACAAGATCAAGGCTGGTCAGTTGCCGGGCCCAGAGATGAGCATCGCCAAGTTGGCCGGCACGCTCAACATGCGGCGTCTCGGCGATTTCGTCTCGCATGTGCTCGGCCCCAAGCTGGTCGCCGACACCGGCGAATGGGGGACCTACGCGTGGTCGATGTTGGTGCTCGGTACGCCAGGCGGCCGAATCGCCGGTGGCAGCGACGAGGTCATGCGCAACATCGTCGGCGAGCGCGTGCTGGGTCTGCCGAAGGAACCCGGAATCGACTCGAAGTCACCCTTCCGCGAGTTGAAGGTGGGGACGCAGAGTGGGATGCAGAGCAAGTAGACGCGACTAGCCCAGGAGCGGCCGGGGGCCGAGTTGCGGCCCAACCTCGCGTGTGCGCTTGATCTCGTAGACACCGGTGACGCTGCCCAGCACCACGTATGCATCCCACAACTTCAACGCCTCGTCTCCCGTCGGCGCCGGCGACAACACCGGGCCGAAGTAGGTGCTGGTGGCGCCGTCGATGACGACGATCGGGATACCGACCTCTTCGCCGACGATGTCCTTGGCACGCAATGTCGACTGCTCGATGACCGCATCCCAACTGGGATCGTCGCCCTCCTTGATGAGGTCTGCGGGCAGTCCTGCGGCGGCGATGGCGTCGCTGAGTCGCGAAAGGGGCTCGTCGTCCTCGTAGTGGATCAGCACACCCAGAGCGGTGTACAGCTTGCCCACCGCTGCGTTGCCGTGGTGCTGTTTGGCGGCGGCGAGGATCCGCATGGCCGGGTACTGATCGTCGAGGGTGTCGCGGATCCAGTCGTAGCCTGAATTGTTCTTGTTGTGAAATCGCAGGCTGAACAGTTGCCAGGTGATCTGCAGGTTGCGATGCTCGGCGACCTCGACCACCCATCGCGAGGTGATCCATGTCCACGGACAAGCGGGGTCGAAGTAGAACTGCACCGCCGTGGGCGCGGCTGCAGATGTTGATTGAGACTGAGACTGAGACAGCGTCATTGTCGGCGACCCTATCCGCATACCTGGTTTCCGTCGGAGTGTCGCATGCCACGCTGATTGTCATGGAACCTCACCCTGCTCACGACGGCACTGCGGTGTGCAAACCATGTTCGTTCGCCCACCGGCCTACATCGCGTCGCTCCAGCGCTGCGGCCAACAGGTCGGGGAACGCGTCGGGCGTGCACGCCAGCGAGGGCACACCCAGCGCCGCGAACACCGCGGCCATGGCATGGTCGTATGCCGGTGCGCCTTCGTCGCTGAGGGCCAACAACACGACGACCATCACCCCTGCTCGGCACATCGCCGCGACACGGTCGCACAACAGCGCTGCGTTGCCACCCTCGAACAGATCGCTGACCAACACGAGCACGGTGTCGGCCGGGCGAGTGACGAGTTGTTGGCAATATCCGATGGCCTGGGCGATGTCGGTGCCGCCGCCCAACTGCACACCGAACAGCACGTCGACCGGATCGTGCAACATCGGCGTGAGATCGGCGACCGCACTGTCGAAGGCCACGACGCTGGTTCGCAGCGCAGGCATCGACGCCAACACCGCGCCGAACACCGCTGCGTACACGACGCTGTCGGCCATGCTGCCCGATTGATCGATGGCCACGATCACGTCGCGCGACAGGCTGCGCTGGCGCCGGCCATACCCGATCAGTCGCTCGGGTACCACCGTTCGCTGTTCGGGTAGGTAGTGCCGCAGGTTGGCATGGATCGTGTGGCGCCAATCGATGTCGCTGAGCCGGGGCCGGCGACTGCGTTGGCTGCGGGCGAGCGCGCCCTGCACCGCCTGCGTAGTGCGCGACGCGAGCCGCCGTTCGATCTGTTCGACAACTTGCCCGACGACCTGGCGGGCGGTGGCTCTGGTCGCGTCGGGCAGCAGTCTGTTGAGCTCGACGAGCAGTGTGACGAGATGGAGGTCGGGTTCGACGGCACGAAGCATCTCGGGCTCGAGCAGCAATTGACGCAGGTTGAGACGATCGATCGCGTCGCGCTGCAGCACCTGCACCACCGAGCTCGGGAAGTAGCGGCGGATGTCGCCGAGCCATCGCGCGACCGACGGCGCCGATGAACCCAGCCCACCGGCGCGGCCGCCTCCGCCTCGTCGAGTGTGTTGGCTGTCGTACACCGCCGCGAGAGCCGCGTCGATCCGCGAATCGCTGTCGTCGAGTTGCAGGCTCGTTACGCCTGCACCCACGCCGGCGCCATCGCTGTTGTCGTCGACCCCACCGAGCACCATCCGCCATCGGCGCATCCGCTCGGGATCGCTGACCCGCAGCGCCGCGGCGGTCGTTGCGCTTGGCGGGTTGCTCACTGGGGCACCCCCAGCAGCAGCCGAACAGTGGCCAGTGCCGCCGCGGCGCGCTCGCCGTCGACATCGCTGCCGAAACCCGACCACGCCGGGGCGGCCTGGTGGGCGATCAACAGGCCGAGTTGGCGGCGCTCGCCCGGTTCGAACGCCCCGAATGTTCGCCGTAACAAAGGCGCAGTGGCGATGAACGCGTCGGGGGCGAGCGACGAGACCCACCCGTCGATCACGTCGAGGAGCTCGGCATCGTGCACCAGCACCGTGCCGCTTCCCGCCAGAAAGCCCTCGACAAACGCCGCCCCCGCCGCAGGCGCGGTGCCGACCGAAAGCGCCCGCCACAACCGCGCCCCGACCAAAGATCTGTTCCATGTTCCGCCGTCGTGCAGCAACCTGGTGGCGCGGCCCTGCACCAATCCGTGCACGTCACCACGCTCGGTGATGACCGTGAGAACGGCCGGCCACTCGGCCCGCCTCGCCGGGTGATCGACCAACGCCAGCGCAGCCTGCACACCGGCGAGCCGCTCGACCATCGCAGCCGCGGCATCGTCGTCGAGTGAACGGCTTGCCATGACGACGCCGGCGACGACGCGCACGACCAATCCGTCGAACACCGCTCGCAGCGCACTGGCGTCGGTGCCACGGACGTCGCCATACCGAAGTGCCCGGGCCAGCGGACCGAGTGTGTCGATGATCTGCACGACATCGGGGTCGTGCGCAGCCTGCACCTCGACCAGAGTGACCACCGGTTGGACGACGTCGGGCAGGTCGGCGAGCAACGCCGTATCGAGGATGGCGACCAGATCGGCGAGCGCGTCGACCGACGACGCCCGCTCGAGCAGCCGATGCGTGGCCGCGGCCTGCACGGTGGTGCCGTGTGCCGACAACTCGATCAACCGGATGGTCAGTTCGGGTTCCCACAACAGTCTCCAGGTTTCACGGAACGTTCCGCTGCTGCCCCGTCCTTCCTCCACCGAACCCCATGTCACGCCTAGCGCGAGCAAGCGATGCAGCAGGACCGAGCGGGCGCGGCCATTGGCTGCACGAACGTCGAGCTCGACGGTCTGGGCAGTCGCCGCCGGTTTCAGCCGCACCCTGCGCTGCTGGGTCGCGAGGTCGCGCGCCAGCGGCACCTGTGGCGCGTCGTCGGGCACCTCCCCGATCTGGTCGCCGACGATGAGCTCGCGATGGATCAACGTCATGCCGCTGGCACCGGCCATCACGGTGTCGGCGGCATCGAGCACCTCGGCAAGGCCCGGCCGCGGTCGATTGCGCAACGCGGCCAACGTGGAGGCGGCACGGGTGGCGGCAATGAGGTCGTCGGGCGACGCCGACATGCCGCGATCGCGCAGTAGCCGGGCTGCGCCGACGAACCACCGGCTGATGCCCAGCTCGCCCGGATTCTTGAACACGTGGGCATACCAGCCTGGGCTGCGCACACCCGCCCCGTAGCCCGATTCCGCTGAAAGCCGACGATGGGTCCACGGCACCCAGCACAGACTGACCTTCACCCGTGGCATGCCGCGCAGCGTGCGGGCGTCGACCGCCGCTGGCGGCAGAGGTTCGGCCAACGCCGGAACGTGCCAAGCTCCGCACACCACACCAATTCGCTCGTGCCCATCTGCGATCGCCTTGCGCAGCGCCTGGCGCATGTGGGCTTCGCGTTGCGCCTCGCGAACCGTCGATGCCTCGCGACCACCGCGGACCGCTGTCATTGCTTCGGCGACAGAGTCGAAAGCCGGCGTGCCATCGCCGCGGTGCTCGATGACATCGTCCCACCAACGCTCGGGGTCTGGATCACCAGCAGCTTGCGCGAGCGCGGCCAACGGATCACCGACGGACTCGGCCAGTTGCAACTCGTCGCCGTCACCGTCGCCGCCGAGCCCGGCGAGCGACTGTGCCATCGGCAGGTCGAACGGCCGCACGACCACGTCGTGCTGTTGTGCCCAGATGAGCGCCTGCCACTCTGGGCTGAACTCGGCGAACGGCAAGAAGGCGGCGCGCTGCGGATGGTCGACCACATATCCAAGCAGCGCAATCGGCGGTACAAGGTGCTCGTTTCCGACCCATGCGAGCGACGCCTCGCAGTCGGCCGGGAGTTCGACGAGCACAGCCGTTGGGTGCAGCGCGTCGAGGGCGCGCACCACCGACCGAGCCGATCCGGGCCCGTGGTGACGGATCCCCAGTAGTCGCACGGTGGCAGTCACCGATCGCCGCCCTACAGCTCGCGGCAGGCTTCGTAGAAGTCGTGCCAGCCCGAACGGCCGCGCACCACCGCTTCGAGATATTCGCGCCAGGCGACGGTGTCGTGGACCGGGTCCTTGACCACCGCACCGACGATGCCGGCAGCGACATCGGACGCGTTGAGTTGCCCGTCGCCGAAGTGCGCGGCCAGCGCGAGTCCGTTGGTGACGACGGAGATGGCCTCCGCGGTCGAGAGGGAACCGCTGGGCACCTTGAGGCTGACTCGCCCATCTTCGGTGGCACCACTGCGCAGCTCGCGGAACACCGTGACAACGCGGCGGATCTCTTCGTCGGCCGCAGGCACCTTCGGCAGACGCAAGGCGACACCCATCTCGGCAACGCGCCGCTGCACGATCGCGACCTCTTCGTCGGCATCAGCGGGAAGCGGCAGCACAACGGTGTTGAAACGCCGCCGCAATGCCGCCGACAGGTCGTTGATGCCGCGGTCGCGATCGTTGGCGGTGGCGATGAGGTTGAAGCCCGGCACGGCCTGGATCTCGCTGGCGAGTTCGGGAACCGGCAGCGTCTTCTCGCTGAGCACGGTCACGAGCGCATCTTGTACGTCGCTGGGCATTCGCGTGAGCTCTTCGACCCGCACGATCGAACCGGCACGCATTGCCCGGTACACGGGGCTGGGAACAAGCGCGGCCTCGCTGGGACCCTCTGCGAGCAGGCGGGCATAGTTCCAGCCGTAGCGCAGGCTCTCTTCTGCTGTGCCGGCGGTGCCCTGCACGAGCAGCGTCGAGTCGCCACTGATGGCCGCAGCCAGATGCTCGCTGACCCAGGTCTTCGCGGTGCCCGGAACCCCGAGCAGCAGCAGCGCCCGATCCGTGGCCAACGTGGCAACGGCGATCTCGATCAGTCGTCGCTGACCGACGTACTTCGGGCTGATGACCGTGCCGTCGGGCAGCGAGCCACCGAGCAGGTAGGTGACCACCGCCCACGGCGACAGTCGCCAGCTGGGTGGGCGCTCGCGGTCGTCGGCTGCGGCCAACGCCGACAACTCGTGCGCAAACTCGTGCTCGGCGTGCGGTCGCAGGACCGCGTTGGTGGCGGGCGAACTCATGCTGGCTCCGTTTCGATGAGCGGCTCTGCAAGCAACTCGGTGAGCATCTGATCGCGCAGGCGAGCGAGATCGGCCAAGGCGAACGCCAGGCCGATGGTGGGTTGCGACGGATCGATTCGACCGATGGCTTCGCCCAATTCGGGTAGCGACGCCGGTTGGACGCGGGCGACCAGATTGATGAGCACGGCACGATGACTGATGCCGAAGACACCCGACGACAGGCCACCGGCGATCGTGCGCGCCGCCTGCTTTGGGGAGGCCGACAACACGGGCAGCAGATCGGGCATGATCGCCAATTCGGGCAGCTCGCCGATCGCTTCCATCACTGGCCGGCTCTTCGCAGTGCACGCCAGTCGCGGCGACCACTCGATCATCCATGTGCCCAGCGGGCCTGCGGCGACCAGCGCGCGGGCATGTCGTGTGGCATCGGTTCGATGGCGGGCCAGCAGCGGCACGACGAGTTCGGGCGCGAGGCGGCGGCCGCTGTGAATGACAGTAAGCAACCACTCGTCTTCGAGCACCGGCCAGTCGGCAACGATCCGCCGCCACGTGGCCGTGACAACAGGTGGGGTGATGGGCCGGGGGTCGTCGTCGGGTGGACTGATCAGCTGCGCTCGCGACCCCGGTAATACACCCGCACGTTGCGCGACCGCACAGCCGGCGACCTGTTGCAACAGGCGCTGCGAGGGGGTCGGCTGTGGATCGTCGGCGGCCAGGTCGGCCAGCCCACCTCTGGGCGGAACGGGCGGATCCCGCCGATCGGTGCCCAGCAGCGCGACCGTCACCATGTCTCGCCAGTATTCGCCCAGCGTCGACAACACCGGCGAGGTCATGACGCCTTCACGAACGACGACTCGGCGACAGGGCCGATGTCGACGACACGATCGGCCAGATGGATGGCCAGCGGCACCACGCCCGCCGGCGTCCACTCGGCCATCACCGTTGCGGGTCGACCCGCGCTGCAGGCCAGCAAGGTCCCGGCGATGACGCCATCCACGAGCGGCAGCGACCCGGTCGAATCAGTGAGCAGCCACCGCCCGCCGACGCGCGTGAGAGCAGCACCGACACAGAGCGGATAGCGCTCGAGCCATGGTTCGGATGTCAACGCCGTGCCGATCTCTTCGCATGCCTCGGCGACCGACGAGCCGGAGATCGGCGGGGCAGGCTGCGCGTCGCCGTGCCGCGGCCCCACCAACACTCGAAGCGCGACGGCACCCGGATAGCGGAACAAATCGGCGTGCACTTGCGAGCCGACGTCGAACGAGATGTCGAGACTTTGCTGATACGCGGCGAACGACAGCACCATTGCCCACTCCCTTGTAGCGGAACCACGCAGCCAGACGCGCCGAACTTCGATGCGGTCTTCGCGCGTGTCGCTGCGACCCATCACGATCCAGTGGTCGGTCAGTGGCACGCCCGCTAACACATCGGCCTGCCGGACCTGCCAGCCAATGGTCACAGCGACGGAGTCGGCCAGCGGCGGCGGCAGCGTCTGGAGATGCCGGCCCGACGTCGCCAGCAGGTGCAGCACACCGAGTTCTGCCAGCACCTGCGAATGCCAATCGGGATGCGCGCCAACCAACCCGGCGAGGCGACGAACTCGATTGGCCAAACCCCCGACCTGGGCATCGATCAATCGCGCAGCCAAGCCGTCCCACGTCTTATAGCTGGCCAGCGATGGATCCGCCAGCCCGGTACGCAACCGATCGTCGAGCCAACGGTCGAGCTCCGCGAGCCCGGCGGCCATGCGCGCGATTCGCTCGTCGCGGGTCTTGTTGGGCGCGGGGAACGGCAGTACAGGAGGTAACGGAGGTAGAGGTGCGGCAGATGCGACTACTGGGGACGCGGCCGGGTCGTTGCCGCCAGCGGCATCGACGTTCGGACCGGTGGTGGCAGCTTCGGAATCGCGGTGCGTGTCGGCAATGGCACGCCGCTTGGCGATCCATGTCGCCGCGAACGGCGGCGGCGAGGCCTCGGGAACCTGTCCGTGGGACCACAACAACAGCAGCGCCAGCGCGTGCTTGCAGGGGACGATGCGGCTAGGGCAGCTGCAGCGAAAGGCCACCTCGACGTGATCGACCGCGCACTCGTAGGGCTCGGCGCTGGTGCCGACGCACCGGCCCCACACGGCCCGGGAATCGCAGCCGGTGCTGGTCCAGCGGGCCGGCAGCGCCAGGGGTTGCGCAGCCGCGACAGACGATGGCCTGGGGGCCAACGCCAACACCTGCTCGACCTGCCAACGACCTGTCGTCATACCCATCACCGTAGTAAAGGGGTGTAACGCAGCCTCCAAAGTCCGCTGGGAGAGGTGCCCTGTCCCGTCAGCTCTCCGACGCGAGTATCACCTTCAGCGCACCGGTATCGGCGGCGTTGCCGAACACGTCGTACGCCTTCTCCATCTCGTCGAGATGGAAGTGATGGGTGACCAGACGTCCTGCGTCGAGCTGGCCACTGCCGACCAGCCGAAGAAGGGTCTGGGTCGAATAGGCATCGACGAGACCGGTGGTGATCGTCACATTGCGGATCCACAGGTCCTCGAGGTGCAACGTCGCCGGAGTGCCGTGAACGCCGATGTTGGCGACGTGACCGCCGGGCCGGATCAACCCCGCGGCCAACTCGAACGTCGCCGGCGTGCCCACGGCCTCGATGGCGACATCCGCTCCGAGTCCCCCGGTCAACGAGCGGACGATCTCCAATGGATCCTCACGCGAGTTGTTGACCGTCACGTCGGCTCCGAAGGACTTTGCAGCATCCAGCCGGCTGTCGGCGAGATCGATCGCGACGACAAGCGTCGGGCTATAGAGCCGTGAGCCCATGATCGCCGCCAACCCGATCGGTCCGGCTCCGACAACTGCCACTACATCGCCGGGACGGACCTGGCCGTTGAGCACACCGACCTCGTATCCCGTCGGCAGGATGTCGGCCAACATCAGGACTGCCTCGTCGCTGACGCCGGCGGGAATCGGATAGGTCGACAGGTCGGCGAATGGCACCCGTACCTGCTCGGCCTGCGTGCCGTCGATCTTGTGACCGAGAATCCAACCGCCGCCACCAAGGCATTGCCCGCCGTGCCCACCACGGCAGTACTCGCACGTGCCGCACGATGTGATGCACGACACCAGGACCCGTTCGCCGACCTTGACTCGTCGAACGCCATCGCCCACCGAAAGGACCGTTCCGACGGCTTCATGACCGAGGATGCGTCCGTCGGTCACCGCTGGCACATCACCCTTGAGGATGTGCAGATCGGTTCCACAAATCGTCGTGGCTTCGACGCGAACGATCGCATCGGTGCCGTCCAGGATCACCGGGTCTGGGACTTCTTCCCACGCCTTGTTACCGGGGCCGTGATACACGAGAGCCTTCATCAGTCACCTCTTCTGTTGACTTCTTGTTCTGTTGACTATGTTCTGTTGCTTCTTGACTCGATTGTCTGCACCTAGTGTGCGCCGGCGTCGGCCTCGAACACAGAGGACAATGTCACCATCTCACCGAGTCGTCCTGGACGAACTCGTCGCCACACGCGAAAGCGCCCGGCCGATGTGGCCGGGCGAGTTCGTTCCGCACTGCGGAGTGTCAGGCGGTCTTGGGTGTCCTACGGAGATGGACGACTCCGAGCCCGACGAGGACCAGCATGATGACGGCGGCAGCGAAGGCACCGATTGCTGCGAAGCCGGCGATCATGCCGACTGTCGACCATGCGTAGGCCGAGAGCAGAAGGCCCCTGAGGGTCTCGCCCTTGAACAGGGTGTTGCGTTGGCCGGTGATCCCATCGGCCTTCGCCTGCAACTCGTCGACCTTTGCCTGCGAATCGCCGGCTGCGACAGCTGCCTTGACATCAGCCTTGGCAGCGCTTTCGGTTGCTCCGAGGTCAGCGTAGGTCGCACCGTCGGCGACGTTGGCGAGGTGGCCGTTGATGAAGCTGGCGTATCCCTGTGCTTCGACACCGGTGTCGAGCCGCTGGCCTGCGAACTCCAGCAGGTCGGTGCGGCCCTCTTCGGTGAGGGCTTCGGCCGACGGGAAGGTGATGTTCTGCGACGAAAGTTCCTTCGTGACGTAGTCGCTGGCGAAACCGTTGCCCCAGGCGAGCAGTCCACCGGCGACCGCGAAGGCGGCCATGGCGACGACGCCGAAGCCGATCAGGATGCTGTCAATGGTGCGACGCTTCAGTGCTACGACCGGCGGTGTAACTGCCGATGCGTGTGGCTGCGGGGCCTGTAGTGGTTGTTCGAGAGTTGCTGTGCTCATGATTCTCTTCCTCCGAGTTGATCAATCTTTCTGACCATCACGGTACGGAAACATCGGGTCCGGCATCAGAGGACGTAGGCACATCAGCGGAGGACGTTAGGCCCTATCTGTGAATCAGATATCGGGCCTGTGAGCACGCCGTTCGGCCAGCCGCGCGGCGTACACAGCGGCCTGCGTCCGGTGATTCATCCCGAGCTTCGCCAGCAGATTCGAGACGTAGTTCTTCACGGTCTTCTCGGCGAGGAACATCTGCTCGGCGATCTCACGGTTGGTGAGCCCGTCGGCGAGATGGCTGAGAATGGTCGATTCTTGCGGCGAGAGCGACTCTGTCAATGTGTCGCGCGGCGGATTGCGGAGCCGTTCGAGAACTCGCGCCGTGATTGCAGGGTCGAGCAGTGATTGGCCGGCTGCGACTCGACGGACGCTGTCGATGAGGTCCGAGCCGCGTACCTCCTTCAACACGTATCCCGCGGCGCCTGCCACGATCGCGTCGAACAGCGCTTCGTCGTCGTTGAACGATGTCAGCATCAGGCATTTGAGCTCTGGCAGCCGCGAACGCAGCTCACGGCACACCTCGATCCCGGATCCGTCTGGCAACCTCACGTCGAGGATCGCGACGTCGGGCAACGTGGCCAACGATCGCGTCACGGCATCGGCGGCGGTACCCGCCTCGCCCACGACCTCTATGTCGTCGGAACCTTCCAGCAACTCGCGGACTCCTCGGCGAACGACTTCATGGTCATCGAGGAGGAACACCCTGATCGTCACTGTCACAACCTAGTGGCGCAGGAGACGTAGCCTCAGATGGTGCCCAACCGCTTCGAGTTCTCCGGTGCGAAAGGATTGCTGCGCCTGCTCGATGCCGTGATGGCGATAGGTTCAGAACAGACCCTTGCCGACGCCTTGCGGCAGATCACAGAAACCGCGGCAGCGCTCGTGGACGCTCAGTACGCGGCGTTGGGTGTGCTCGACGAGTCCGGCTCTCGTCTCGCGGAGTTCATCACCGTCGGGCTCACTGAGGACGAGACCACACTGATCGGCGCGCGCCCAGAAGGCCACGGGATCCTCGGCCTATTGATCCTCGATCCACACCCCCTCCGCCTGCCGGATCTGCACGCACATCCCGACAGCTTTGGATTCCCTCCCGGCCACCCGCCCATGACGTCGTTCCTCGGCGTGCCGATCCGCTTGCGCGGCGTCGTGTACGGCAACTTGTACATGACCGACAAGGCCGACGGTCAGGTGTTTACTGACGTCGACCAGGAACTCGCCGTCGGTCTCGCGGCCGCCGCAGGATTGGCGATCGAGAACGCCCGGCTGCACGAGGTGGCTCGTATCGCCGGCCTGCTCGACGAGCGGGAGCGAATCGCGCGCGATCTGCACGATGACGTCATCCAACGATTGTTCGCGACGGGCCTCTCGCTGCAGGCGGCCGCTCGCGTCGTGAAGGACCCGATCGCAGTCGAGCGGATCATGCGCGCAGTCGACGAACTCGACGTCTCGATCCGACAGGTGCGGGCAACGATCTTCGAGCTGCATCAACTGGGGACCGACGTTCAAACGCTGCGCAGCGAGATCGTCGCGGTGTGCGACGACTCCGCGAAGGCCCTCGGGTTCAAGCCGACGTGCGACATCGATGGACCGATCGACAGCGCCGTCGACGAACAGATGCGCGGACACCTCCTGCTGTGCCTGCGAGAGGCGTTGTCGAACGTCGCCCGTCATGCGCAAGCGTCGGCCGTCGATGTCACGGTCGCCTTGAGGAGTGCACGTCTGGTACTGCAGGTCGTCGACGACGGCGTCGGATACCAGCCGAACCTCGGAGAACGTTCCAGCGGGATCGACAACATGATGGTGCGCGCCGAGTCGCTGGGAGGTGTCTTCACGATCGAATCTCGAGCGGCCGGTGGCACGCTCGTGACGTGGGACGTTCCGCTGATCGCCCCATGATCGCAACGCGCTCCGCCCGAGAGTGGTAGTCGTAACACCTGACTGGCACTGATACCTGGCAATACCTGCCGATCCCAACCACATCCACACCGATACTGTGCGGCTATGCCCTCGTTCGGTCAGGCAATGCGCAGCGAATGGCTGCTCGATCCCGACGTCACCTATCTGAACCACGGAACAGTCGGGGCGACTCCTCGACGCGTGCTGGCGCATCAGCGGGCCATCACCGACGAGATCGAACGTCAGCCGGCGCGCTTCATGTTGCGCGAGTTGGCCGATGAAGACAACACGATGATCAGCCCATCTCGAATGCGAGTTGCCGCCGGTCAGGTTGCCGAATTCGTCGGAGTGGAAGGCGAGGACCTGCTGTTCGTCGACAACATCACGACCGGCGCCAACGCCGTGCTGCGTTCGTTCCCGTTCGACACCGGCGACGAGATCGCCGTCACCAACCTGGGCTACGGCGGCGTCGTCAATGCCGCCACATACGTGACCCGCACGATCGGCGGCACCCTGCGAACAATCGAACTTCCGCAGCCGGGTGCTGGGCGCAGCGACTACGTCGATGCTGTCGCGGCAGGGCTCGGCCCAAATACTCGGATGCTGATCGTCGACCACATCACCCCCGGCACCGCGCTGATCCTGCCTCTGGCGGAGATCACAGAACTGTGCCACGAGCGTGGCGTGCTGGTATTGGCCGACGGCGCGCACGTGCCGGGCAACATCGCCGTCGACATCGAATCGTTCGGGGCCGATTGGTATGTCGCCAACCTCCACAAGTGGGCATGGGCGCCGCGCAGCTGCGGCCTGTTGTGGGCGGCCAAGGTGCATCAAAGGTATCTGCATCCAACGGTGATCTCGTGGGGCCTCGATCATGGGATCACCGCCGAGTTCGATCTGCTCGGCACACACGATCCAAGCCACTACCTGACCGCACCGTTCGCGATCGACTTGATGAACGAGTTCGGCGGCGACGACGGTGTGGCCTCCATCTATCGCTACAACCACGACCTTGCGTGGTGGGCCGGTCAATATCTGGCCGATCGTTGGGACACTCGTTTCACCACGCCCGAGGAGATGATCGGCTCGATGGTCAACGTGCGCCTGCCCGCCGAATTCGGATCGAGTTGGGACGAGGCCGAACGGGTGCGGGCAAGCTTGGAGGCCGAGGGATTCGAGGTACCGCTCTACTCCGGCCCGGACGGGTTGACGACGCGAATCTCCACGCAGATCTACTGCGACCGCAACGACATCGAGGCTCTCAGCGACGCCGTCGTGAAGCTGCCGACCTAGCCACAACGTCGCGGCAATACTTTGCGCATCGACCTCACCAAGACCTCGGTCGCCGGCGCCCTGTACGAGGTGACGGTCGTCGGCCCTCAACCGGACGGCTCGATCACAGGCAATGCAACCCGCCGCACGTTGTGTTGGCGCGGCGTTACCGCCGACGGCCTCTGCGGCTAGTAAGCCGTTCACAGGTCGGCCAGTTGGAGTTGTCGGGTGTGGGTGAAGGCTGGTCCGCGGCATGGTGCGGGGATGAGTGTTCCGTCGGGTTTTCGAATCCATAGGTCGTCGGAGTTGCCGACGAGTGTCCATCCGTGGTGATGGAAGAGGTCGTGATGGGTTGAACACAACAATCCAAGTTTGACCAGATCGGTCGGACCGCCGTCGCGGACCACTTCATCGAAATGGTGCACCTGGCACCATCCGGGTGGCCGTTGACATTCCGGCCATCGACACCCGCCATCGCGAGCGGCCAGCGCGTGGTACTGGGCGTCAGACGCCAACCGGGTGGTCGTGCCGTAGTCGAGGATCGTCGATGCCCCACGAGTGACCACCCGGTTCAGTTCGGCGTCGCAACACAACCGGCGCACCGCGTCACCCGAGATCGTCGCCTCCAAATCGATGATCGCACCGCGGGCGGCGCCGCGTTCGACCACTGTTTCGAATGGCACCGAGATCAACACCTTGGGCCGCTCGCGGCCACCAGTGACGGTGCCCGAGTTGTACGCCTGGCACAGCTCGACGAATGCGTCAGCGACACGGGTCTGGTGCGTGCGGCCGGTGTGGTCGTCGTAGGCGGCGCCGGCGATGTGATCCAACGCAGCGCGTACGTGGGCGACATCGACGGGCATCAACAGGCCTTTGACGTCATACATCCCCTCCACGGTCGGGGTGAACGTCACATACCGCTTTGCTCGTTGCTGTTGTTCACGCTCGACCTCACCCGATTGGTCGACCATCGCCAACCACGACTCCAACCCGCGACGCGTGTCACGCGGCGACCCCGACGCGATCTCCACCAACAGCTCAACATCACCCTCGAACTGCGGCTGACCGACCACTGCGCCCAGCAAACGCACATTGTCGACAGACAACTCGCCATCGGCCATCTTTTCGGCGACGATCGGCGCCGCCGCCAACGTGTCGGCCAGACGGACCTGATCACGCGCCGAACGCATCGACACATGGGTCTCGCTGGCCAACCAGGCCTCCATCGACGTCGCACCCGCGGCGCGCCACACCTCATCCTCGGAGGCGGCATGCAACGCCCTGGCAATCTCAGCCTCCAACCGAGTCGCAACACGTCGCAGATCGACGACATGCGCGGCGCGATCACCAGGCGCCAACACGCTCAAGTCGGCCGCGCCGTACCGCCGCAACACCGATTCGAGAGCGGTGACCAGCGGTTGAGCCATAACTTCCCAGTTATCGCCACGAACACACGT
>JBDTWJ010000072.1:0-17613 GCA_040006755.1 Ilumatobacteraceae bacterium
CCGCCTGCTTCTGGCGCGCCAACCGATCCAACCCATCGCTGTCACGCTCCAGGCGTCGCGCCTCGCCACGCAACGTCTTGGCGAACTCATCAGCACTCGTGTTCTCGGCAATCAACACCAGATTCGGTGCCCCGTCGATCAACTCCTGGCGCGTCGCCGGTTGCAACTGGCGCAACGTGCGCGTCATCGCATCGACGTGCTCACCCGACACCCGACCAGCATCCAACGACGCACCGAACTCGGGAACAGTCTCAACAGTGCCGGCACGCTTCAACACCTGCTCACCATGTCGCAAACTCGTCCGCCCAGCCTCGGCCAACGACTTCTCCGGGAACGACGACACCCCAGCAACAATTCGCGCGTAGGCGACATCGCGACCGTCGAGCCACGACCGCAACCGTCGCAACTCGTCACCCGCTGACGGTAAATCAGCACACGAGACATCGAGCGCGTCGGCCCGATCAACCAACTCGTGAACCTCGCAGACCTTCATCCCCCCACTATGACAAAGGGGTGTTACACGGTTGCATTGCGCGCTCGGCATGTAGATGAATCAACACGCCTACCGGCTTCGAGGCGAAATCAGATCTGCAGCCGCCGGCTCACACGCAGGCCAGAACCTTCAGCGCCCTGCCCCGTTCCATGCGCAAGGCTCCGTGCACGACGCACCGCCGCACAGCTTCGCTCAGTACGCGCGGCGCAGCCGCATCGACAGCGGTCGCCCGTCGGGGTCGCTGATGAGTCGGTAGAACGCTTCGGCGGGAGGCTTGGCCCACCGGGCGACCGGCTCGGGCCGATGGCAACGCAGTCTCCCCCTGGGCCGTTCACCGACCTGCCCACCCGCGTACCAACGGTCCAAGGCCTGCGCCGACTCGGCGAGCTTCGCGAAACCTTCGATCGGATCAACAGGCACGTTGTCGTCTTGGAGGTGTTCTGCCCAGAGTTCGAGCCGAGTGGCACGGGGTAGCACGCGCGCCCGATCACCTAAGCCACCAGGGTCTGATGGTTCTCGCTCATCGATCGTCTCATCGATGATTGCGACAGACGCCTCCGAGTCATGCGTCCATGAGCGACGGTTGAAGTTGTCGGATCCCGTCATGATCCACACGTCGTCGATGATGCAGATCTTCGCGTGGACGTAGATCGGGATGCCGTCGGATCGTTCGATGTTGTACGCCGCGAAGCGATCACCCCCCGCCGCTGCCAGTTTCGACAACACGCGTATCTGACTGACCCTGTTCGCCGGCCCCGACACGCGACCGTCCTCATCGGGGTAAGCGGGGACGAGCACGACCAGATGCAGACCCGGGTTGGCGCGTAACGCAGTGGCGAGCGACCGAGCAGCCTCGACGCACCACAGGTACTGGTCTTCGATGTAGATGAATGTGCGGGCGCGGTTGAAGGCCTTCATGTACGTGCGGGCGATGCTGCGTTCACCTTCACGCGCGAACGAATAGGGCGGCCGCTTTGCCGGATACGTCCTCAGAACTTGAACAGTGTGGGCACCAGCCCGCGGCGGGTCGTCTGGTTGTGGCGGTAGGGGCCCGGGCCTGGATCGCTCGTCCGCGGCTCGTGCCAGCCTCCTCCCCCATCCTCGCTTGGCGATCGGTTCGGGATCGTCCCAACGTTCACGGAAGGTGTGCTCGAGGTCGCCGACGGCAGGTCCGTGCACCTCGACTTGGACATCGTGCCAAGCCGGCCTCGGTCCAAACCGCTTGTCGATCTCGACCACCTGCGGATCACCCTCGTGGCGATGATCGTCGTGACGACCGTGTGCGAGATCGATGCCGCCTACAAATGCAAGGTCACCCCTCGTCGAGACATGGCGAATGATCACCAACTTCTGATGATGGCTGCCACTGCGGCGCACACGCTCGTCGAGGAACGCTTCCCCGCCTGCCTCGTTGATGACGTCGACGAGGAGAAAGTTCTCCTGCTCGCTGAAACGGATCTGTGCGGGGTGCGAGCGCCACAGCAACCCGCGCACATTCACACCCTTGGAAACCATCTGCCGGAATACAGACGCGACCTCGGTACCGGGCCTCACCAATTGTTCTTCGGAATCACTACGCCAACCCGTGAACAAGACGGTGTCTCCGGGGCCAGCGGCGCTCAGTTCATCGAACAGTCGAGCGAAGTATGTTGCGCCGTGAATCAGCACTCGACAGTCGTTGCCCTCCGTCCACGCCGCCTCATGGTGGGCGTCGATGGAGGTATCAGGGTTGCCGCGCTCCGAAGCAGTGAGGAACCAGTCGGTCAATCGCACTGCAATGCGACGGTAGTCGACCTTGTCGAGGCAACCGCCCTCGGCAACGTGACGGTCCAAGGCCGTACGATCGGCGCAGCCCCAGAAGTTGACGTCATACGGGCGGTCGTCGCTCACTCCACCAACCTCCAGAGGTACGAACCATCGTGAACCCACTGAAGACCCTTCGCTCCGTCGTTCAGTTCTCCAAGTTCGAGACCGACCCCATCGAGCGGCGACTCGCACGCGCGGCGAATGTCGACGACCTTCGTCGCATTGCGAAGCGCAGGCTGCCCGGTGGGGTGTTCGATTACATCGACGGCGCCGCCGAGGACGAACGCACTCTGCACGCCAACGCCCGCGCCTTTGCCGAAACGGGGTTTCGCCCGCGGGTGCTGCGCGGACTCACCGACGTCGAGACGAGTTCCACATTGCTCGGCAAGCCTCTCGACTTTCCATTCGTCCTGGCGCCCACAGGCTTCACCCGGATTGCACACCCGCAAGGGGAACTCGCAGTGGCGCGCGCTGCTGCGCGCGCCCACGTGCCGTACACACTCTCTACATTGAGCACCCGCTCGATCGAAGAGATCCGCGCAGTGAGCGAAGGGCGCCTGTGGTTCCAGGTATACGCCTGGCGTGACCGCGGTCTGGTCAAGGAGATGATCCAACGCGCGGCCGATTCTCAGTTCGAAGCGCTGATGCTCACGGTTGACACCGCCGTCTTCGGGCGCCGCGAACGCGACGTTCGGCGCGGCTTCTCGCTGCCCCCGAAGATCGGGCTCCGCACTTTCGTCGACGGCGCCATCCACCCCGCTTGGACCGTGTCGTTCATGCTCAACGAACCGATTCGCTTCGCGAACGTCGTCGGCCGCGAAGTCGGCGACGGCGCTTCGCCTGTCACCCTCTCCGACTATGTGAACAGCCAGTTCGACGCCGGCCTGTCCTGGGCCGACCTGGATTGGTTACGTTCGGTCTGGGATGGGCCGATCATCGTGAAGGGCATCCAGACCGTCGCTGACGCAGTCATCGCTGCCGATGCAGGTGTCGAAGCAATCGCGCTCTCCAATCACGGCGGCCGCCAGCTCGACGGCGCGCCAGCCACGTTCACGCTCGTCGCACCCGTCGCCGACGCGGTCGGTGGACGCACCGAGATCATCTGCGATGGTGGTATCCGGCGCGGCAGCGACATCGTCAAGGCGGTCGCCGCCGGAGCCACGGCCGCGATGGCCGGTCGTCCGTATCTGTATGCGCTTGGGGTCGCCGGCGAGCGCGGTGTCGATCGTGTCCTCGACTGGTTCCGTGCCGACATCGTCCGCACGATGAACCTCATTGGTGCCGGAAACATCGCCTCCCTCGACCGCTCGTTCCTCGATATCTCGTGACACGCCATATCCGCGCCGGCTTGTATCACGCCTCGTCTGCATCGGCTGTCGTCCGTAGCGGTCGGGAATCGACGCCGACTCGCCCCCGGCCTCGTACATCACTCGGGGCAGTTGGGCGCCCGCCGGCGTGTCACGAACAGCAGTTGCGAACCCGTGGTTGACAATCTGAAAGAAGCCGACCCTCACGACACACCGCATCGAGTTCCAAGCCAACGATGGCCGGGGCGCGGTCGAGATCTATCGTCGGCACAATGGACACCGCAGGCTCTGCCAGCGGCTCGAGTCTTGCAGCCGCTGCCGAGGTGGTCAGAGGTCACCGGAACGCTGCAGGACGACAAGCGCCCCCCAGCCAGGGAGCAGCGGGATCCAGAACGTCGCGAGGCGAAACAGGATCACGGCGGCGACGGCAGTGGTGCTGGCCATCCCCGCCGAGGTCAAGCCGGCGATCAGCGTCGCTTCGACGGCTCCAATCCCACCAGGGGTTGGAGCGACTGAGGACACCATCGAACCAATGAGGTAGACGAGCGCGACCGATGTGAACGCAGGCCCAGCCGCGAACGCGGACACAGCGACGGCCAAGGCGAGGATGTAGCCCATCGTGATGATCAGGCAGCCACCGAACAGCTCGATCATCTTGCTGGGCTGGCGGGCGATCTCACCGATGTTGGCCAGCGAGCGTTTGGTCGCCGGCAGCACCCGGGTCGTCAGCAGCGCGCGGCTCCATGGAACAGCCAAACCGGCCGCGGCCACCAGCACGACGCCAGCGGCGATCAGCGCGATGGTGCTCCACGATGGGACGTCGAACGTGCGAAGTCCTGAGGAACCTGCCAGCGCGACAAACAGTCCGGTGAGGGTGAGGTGCACGATCACGCCGACGATCGTGTCGACGCCAACCGCCCCCACCGCCGTCGCCGTGTCGATGCCGCGCTTTTGTAGAAAGCGAGCGGAGAGCGCCAGCCCCCCGCCTGGCGCGGCGACTCCGACGAACGACGTCGCCATCTGCACGCCGATGTTCGGACCCAGAGGCAGCCGCTCGGTCAATGAGCCGGCGAGTGCCATGGCCGCGCCCACGTACGTGATAGCCGACAAAGCGAGCGCAGCAGCGGCCCACCACCAGTTCGCTCGTTGCAGCTCACCCCACAGTGAGCCAACACCGAGAAATTGAGGAATCAGCGACCACAACGCAAGTGCGGCGACCGCGATGGTGACCACCGTGCCGGTCTTGATCCTCTCGAGTGCGACGATGGGAACGTCGTCGGCACCCGTTACGCGTCGGACCTCAACGCG
Organism: Ilumatobacteraceae bacterium; assembly: GCA_040006755.1. Lineage (GTDB taxonomy): Bacteria > Actinomycetota > Acidimicrobiia > Acidimicrobiales > Ilumatobacteraceae > JAENVT01. The sequence goes on from JBDTWJ010000072.1 coordinate 4,915, forward strand.
AAGGTCGTCGAGACATCCGGCAGCCTTGACGGCGGCCCGCGTGCGGGGAGTCAGAGCAAGCGGCTGCAGCCGCGGTAGCGCTGCCGCGACAGCGGCGGGCCCGACGCCGGCAACCGCGAATTCCACGGCACGCTCAACCCCCAGCGGCGCAGCCGTCGCCGCCAGCACTTCGGCGACATCCGTCGAGAGGGCCGAACCGACCACGCCCAACGAAGCCGACGCGAATCCGACGAGCACGATCTCGCCATCGTCGTTGACCCAGAGAGCTTCGTCGTTGAGCCGTCGATGCACGGTGTGGCTTCGTTGAAGGGCATCCACGACCGCCCACACCGACCTCAGGAGCTGGGGCGTGCGACGCGACGACTCGAGCTCGCGTAGCGACTGGCGCGATTGGGCGTCGAACCCCATCATCATTGCGTTCGGGGGAAACTCGGCGATCACAGCCAGGCGGGCAGTCGGAACTCCGTCGGAGTGGGCCTTCAACGCGCAGAGCGCCTCGTGTTCGACAGCCGAACGAAGCGATCGGAACGGTCGATCCTCACCGATGTCGCGGAATCGCGCTGCTCGGTACATCTGCACCGGGAGGATGGCTGCCCACAAATCACGATTGATGACCTTCATGATCAACTGCTGGCCGTCGTCGAGGTACACCCTGAATCCTGCGAAGCCGTGGAAACCGCCGAACCGTTCCACCGATGAGACCTTGTACCCCAAACGCTCGAGGATCTCGCCCACCGTCACCGCTCGCGGGCTGGTGTTGGGGGCGCCCAGGATCAGTTGCACGAGCGACGACGCAACCGCTGCCATCGCGATGGCGGTGACGATCGTGGCCGGGTCGGCCAGGCTGACGCCGAGGCGGGCCACAACTCCCAGGAGGAGCACAAGTCGGCCAATCCATCGCCAACGGTCTGGCCAATGACCTCGGTCGACGAACATCCACGCGGCGATCACGCCCAGGTCCAGGGTCGTCGGGAACGCGGCACCGATGCCGTATCCGCTGAGGCCGTTCGCGCCCAAGCCCGAATTTGGAGCACCGCCTTGCTGTGACGGAACCAGTGGCAGTGTCGCAGTACCCACGAGCTTCGACATCGCGACTAGACCAGCAGTGCACACGACCCCTGCGAACAGCATGCGCGCAACTCGGGTGACGTGGCGAAGCACGAGCTGGCTGATGAACCCGAGAATCGCCGCGACGAGAAAGGCGATCTGACAGATGCTGACGATGCCCGACACGAGCCACCGAGGAACCGAATCGAGGAAGTCGCCGAAGCCGCGAGCGAACTGACCGTCATTGCCGCCCTGCAACGCGGCATACGTGAATCCGAGCACCAGAAGGGGCGCGAGCAGCCGGATTGCGGTCACAAGTGATCGCACGTGTGCCGGCTCGGCCGGCTCCGTCACCTGGAAAGCTGGTCGCCCCGCTGAGTCATCAATCATGCGGGGAAGAACCCGCTGCGCCCGATCCCCCATATTCCTGACCCTATTGCCTTTGTGTACACGCGGGAAGACCCGAACCCTTTGAGGGTTCGGGTCCTTGCGGTCTTGCGGCTGCGTCATCTCAATTGGTATCTCGCCGGTACAACAGCACCGTACCGATCGCGATGGCGCCAACGGTGTAGCCACCGAAGAGCAATGCGTCATGCACCCGGCTGAGTGCGACAGCGGCAGTTTCGGGCGTATCGGTGGCGGACTTGATGTTAAGCAAACCGTTGGCTGCGCTGAAGGGCAGGAAGCGAGACAAGGTCGGCGCAGCGAAGCCGCGGATCAGGTTCTCCAGGACCAGCGCATAGACGAGCACGGTCGAGATCGCTGCGGAGCTGTGGCGGATGATCATTCCCACGCCGAGCCCGAACACCGGAGCGAGTGATGTGAGCAGCAATCCCCACAGTGCGGTTGCGGCAACACCGGACGTGTCGCCACTGTCGAGGCCGCCGACCACTGCTCCCCCGAAGCCGGCGATCATGCCAGCGATGCCCATGACAAGACCAAAGCATGTCGCGATCATGGCCTTGGCGGAAACGGTCACCCAACGGGCCGGTTGGGCGGTCACCGCGGTCGAGAGCGTGCCGTGTTGCACTTCTGACGTGAACATCAGCGTCCCCATGATGACGGCCAGCACCGTGGTGAGCCACGTCGAGAAGATGAACGTCTCGCCGATCGTGAAGACCTTGTGCGTGTCGGGGTCGGTCTTGACGAACGTCGCCAAGATCCATGACAGCAGGACGCCGACGACGACGGTGAGGCCGAGGATGGCAGGCGTGGAGCGGATTGACCGCATCTTGATCCACTCGCCGCGAAGCGCAGTCGGGATTGAGGCGACGTCACTCCGTCGTGTTCGGGTGATCGGTCGGCTTGCGGGTATGCGTGGTGCCGATTGCTCGACATCGATGTAGGTGGTGGTGATGGTCATGGTGGTGGTTCCTTGTTTGTTGATTGGCGTTGGGTGTGGGCGGTCGAGTGGTCGGCTGATCGAGTTGCGCTGGTAGTTCAGGCGGCGGCGAACTCTGCGGAGGCGCCGGTCATGTCGAGCAGGATCTCTTCCAGTGAGCGCGAGTTCTCGGTGATCTCGAGGACCCGGATTCGGTTGTCGAATGCGATCTCCGAGACCGCGGCGATGGTTGTGCCGTGCACCGACAGTCGGTTGCCTACGACTTCGACGACGATGTCGCTGCGGTCCAGCAGGCGTGCAAGCTCCGCGGTCTCGGGTGTGTGCACGATGACCGTGGAGTCACCACGAGCGAGAGTTGCGGCGACTGGCTCGGCGGCGATCAGCTTCCCGCCCCCGACCACAACGAGGTCGTCGGCGAACATCGCGAGCTCGGCGATGAGGTGGCTCGAAACGAACACGGTGCCGCCCTGGTCTGCGAAGTTGGTCAGCGAGTTGCGCAACCAACGGATGCCGTCGGGGTCAAGACCGTTGGAGGGCTCATCGAGCAGGAGCACGTCGGGTTCGCCCAGCAACGCGCCGGCGAGTGCCAGGCGTTGGCGCATACCGAGCGAGAAGCCTCCGGCTCGCTCGTCGGCAGCACTTTCGAGTCCCACCTCGCTGAGCACCTCGTCGACACGAGGAGCGGACACACCGCTCATTGCGGCGGTAGCCAGCAGGTGATTCCTGGCAGACCGACCCGGGTGCATGCTGCGGGCGTCGAGGACAGAGCCGACCACGTGGGCCGGGTTCAACAGGCGGGTGTAGCTGACGCCGTGGTAGCGGACGTCACCGCGGTCGGGTCGGGTGAGGCCGACCATCATCCGCATCGTGGTTGATTTGCCAGCGCCGTTCGGCCCGACGAATCCGGTCACGCGGCCCGGGGCCACGTCGAAGGTCATGTCGTTGACGGCGACGCGGTCGCCGTACTGCTTGGTGAGTGATGAGACGGTGATCATGAGCTGGTCCATTCGTGTTGGGTGGATGTTTGGGTGGTTGTGAGGGGGGAGATCGAGATCAACTCGGCGTTCACCGATGTCAGGTGCGCCACCACGCCGTGGAGGTGCGCTGAATCGCGGATCACTCCGACCAACCGGGTGACCCCGACGGAGGCGTGATCGAATGTGAAGTCGTCGAGCAACGGCCGCAGGAGTCCGGCGGTCGCTCGTCCCCTGATGACGATCTCATAGGTGATCGGTTTGAACATGACATCACCGTCGCATGAGGTGACGTGATCGCGCCTCACCCCATCCGGCATCTCACCCGGGTGAGTTCGTCACGGTAGGGTCGACCGGTGGTGGGTGATCAGGAGATCGGGATGGCGGCGACGAAGCTGCGACCACCGGCTCCGCCCACTCGCCTCGTCGAACGCACACGGCTGGACGTCATCCTGGACGAGGGCATCGCTCGCGACGTACCGCTGGTCCTGGCAAGCGCGCCGGCGGGCTCAGGAAAGTCGACGCTGCTCGCGTCATGGGCATCTCGACACTCCGGACACGTCGCGTGGCTGCAGGTCGAAGACAGCGACTCCGACCCAGCGCTGTTCTGGTCTTCGCTGGTCGCCGCCATTGGGCGGTGCCGACCAGGTTTCGCTTCGGTCGTGGCGCCAGTGGTCGTCGGTTCTCTCGGCGACGACCGAGTAGTCGTGCCGGCGATGGTGAACGAGCTCGTCGACGACAGCGAACGACTGGTGATCGTGATCGACGACTACCACCTCATCGACAACTCCGGGGTGCATCGGGGCATGGAACGCCTGATCGATCTGTGCCCGCCGCAGCTGACCGTGGTGCTCTCCACGCGTGTCGACCCGCCGTTCCGTCTCGGCCGGCTTCGAGTCCGCAACCGGGTCAGCGAGGTTCGTGCGCACGATCTCCGCTTTGTCGCCGCCGAAGCGTTGGCGCTGTTGGGCGCAGTAGGCGGGACGTTGACTCCGACCATGCTCGACGTCCTCTGTTCCCGCACCGAAGGGTGGGCTGCTGGCCTTGTGCTCGCCGGTCTCTCGCTGGAACGAGCGCCGGACGCTGCGGCGTTCGTAGATGCCTTCAGAGGCGACGATCACCTTGTCGTCAGCTACCTCACCGACGAAATGCTGGCCACGATGGAAACCCATGACCGCCGGCGCCTGCTCGAGACGTCGGTGCTCGACCAGCTGACCGGTCCACTGGTGGATGCCGTGACGGCATCGACGGGCGGGACCCAATGGCTGACCGAGACCGCCAATCGCAACCAACTCGTCGTTCGCCTCGACACCACCGGCGAGTGGTTCCGCTATCACCACCTGCTCCACGATCTGCTGGCCCTCGAAGCAAAGCGCACATTCCCGGAACGGCTGCCTGAACTGCACGGCCGGGCTGCGAGCTGGTTCGAGTCGCAAGGCGATCACGGTCCGGCAGTCGTGCACCGGCTCGCCGGCGGTGATGTCAATGCAGCGTTGGAACTGCTGCGCATCGTCGGTCCCGATCTGCTCGGCAAAGGACAGGTGCGCACGCTGCGATCGCTGCTGGAGCAGATCGGCGCGAGTGCGGCGACGGATTTCGTGGGGGCGCTGAGCTGGGGCTGGTGCGAGTACCTCGGGGGTCGGTACGTTGCCGCACAACACTGGCTCGACACCGCTCTCGACGTCTGGCCGGACACGTTCGACCGCATGATCGCTACGCCGCTGAGCATCAACGTGTCGCTCGGCCGCGGCGATGTGGGCACAGCGTTGGCAGCCGCGAAGAACGTCACCGCCATGGGCGACCTTGCGACGCGCCCGTGCGAACTGGCCACGGCGACAGGTTCGGCCTACATGTGGGCAGGATTCAATTCCGAAGCAAGGGCCGCGCTGGCGGTGGCAGTCGCCAGATCGAAGATCGAGCAACGTCGCACTGCCGAGGTCCTCGCGCAGGTGGCTCTCTCGATCATCGAGATCGAAGACGGCAACGTTGCTGCCGCGCATGTCGCTGCGGTCAGCGCGATATCGACCGCGCAGTCCTTCGGTCTCGCCGGGTATCACGGCGTGGCGCCAGCTTTCGCCGTGCGCGCCCGTACCGCAAGCGATCCCGACAGCGCGCGAGCCGACGTGAACCATGCGCTCGATGTGGTCCGACGAGCGACGACCGACCTTGGCCTCGTCTACGTCCTCACAACCTGTGGCGACACACTCCTCGCGCTCGACGATGACGCCGGCGCAGCGCTCATCACCGAGGCCCGAGGAGTGATCGAACGTTGCATCGACCCTGGCATCGCCGGTCGTTACCTGTGGCGGACCGAGTCACGTCATCGCCTAGGCGGCGCGGCGACACCGACGGTACGAACAGCGTCGCTCGTGGAGCAGCTCACCGAACGGGAACTCGCCGTGCTGCGCTTCCTGCCGTCACAGCTGTCGCAACGCGACATCTCGAGCGAGTTGTACGTGTCTCTCAACACCGTGAAGACCCACTGCACAGCCATCTATCGAAAGCTCGGCGTCGGCGACCGCAAGAGCGCCGTCCAGGCAGCACGCGAGCTTCAGCTCCTCTGAGACCTTGCGGAGCTGGCTGGCCAGTCGCATCACTGTTGCAAACGCACTCCGCTATGAGTGAGCCAACTCCTCTGATAGGTGAGGCGACTAGCGTGCGGGGTGTCAGGTTGATGGCAGTATGACGTTCGAGTTTGTGCCGTGATCGAGAGGACGGGAGACTTCAACATGGGTGCGCGCAATGGTTTCTTTTCGGTCGAAGCGCGACCAGACGCGATCAGCTTCGATGCCGCGCAGACGGCTGTAGTCGTCGTTGATATGCAGAACGACTTTGGCGATCCCCATGGGATGTTCGGGCAAGCAGGGATCGATCTGACTGGTATACGTGCGACCGTTGCCCCGACGTCGCGTGTGTTGGCGGCCGCTCGACGGGCGGGCATCAGGGTGGTGTATCTCAAGATGGCGTTTCAATCGGACCTTTCCGACGCTGGAGCGCCCGATGCGCCGAACTGGTTGAAACATCTCCCGATGAAGGCCGGCGAGAGCGTTGTGGCCCCCGATGGCTCGCCGAGCCGAATCCTGATCCGCGACACGTGGAACACCGAGATCGTCGACGAGCTCAGACCCGAACCGGACGACCGGGTGCTGTACAAGCACCGTTTCAGCGGGTTTTTCGAGACCGACCTCGATGCCATCTTGAAGGATTGGGGAATCCGCAATCTGGTCTTCACAGGATGTACCACAAGCGTGTGCGTCGAGTCGACAATCAAGGATGCGATGTTCCGCGACTACCACTGCCTGCTCCTCGAGGATTGCACGGCAGAAGCAATCGGCGCAGGTCTTCCGCGGAGCAACCACGACGCCACGCTGCTAGTGATCCAACTTCTTGTCGGATGGGTCGCCGACTCGAGCGCATTCCTCAAAGCCGTTGAATCGCTGAGGGCTGTGCCCGCAGCAACGTAGCGGTTCGGCTTCCTGCCGTTGAACCTCGACACGCTTCCGGCGCTCCGCGGCTTCGGCGGTGTGTCTGCTGTGGGACCCTCGGGACCCGTCGACCTCGGTGGCGCGAAACAGCGGGCTGTATTGGCGTTGCTCCTCCTCCAGCCCGGCGCCGTGGTGTCCCTTGATCGCATCATCGACAGGAGCTGGGGTGACGCTCCACCTCCTCGGGTGGACGTGTCGGTTCGCGGCTACGTCTCGAACCTACGGCCGCCATCCACGCGGCGGCAGCGATCGGTGACGTCCGCTTCCTGCGTCGCCACCTGCCCTCGATCGAGCCATTCTCCGACCGGTTCGTGTTCGTCGGCGAGGGCGGCCTGTGCCTCGGTCCAGCAGGGTTGGCTGTCGCCGCAGCCCACGTCGCGCTCGGCGATTCAGCGGCCGCCCGCGTTCACGCCGAACACGGCCATCTCGACATCGAGGACCAAGACGTGTTGCCGCTGTTCTGGCGGCATTACACGGCGGCCGAGTACGGCGTGGTCTTCCAGCAAGCCGTGAAGAAGGGCAAGAAGACCGGATTGTGGTTCGTTGCCCCGTTCTCGGTCGACTGCTCTCCCGAAGGCCCAGCACGTGACGACTTCCTCGCCTCGGTGCCGGGCTTGCTGCGACTCTTGCATCGCCTCGTACGCCCGAGCTACGACCGTCTGGATGCGACGGCGCTCGGCACCGTTCCAGTCGACGTGTCCCGTCGTAGATGACAGTCAGCTGGGCAGTCAGGACCAAAGGCCCTGTGCCATACCCAGCGGGATGCCGATAGACGTGACGTGACGACTGGGACTTTGCGTGATGACCGAGAGGGGCCGAATCGGTGGTCTGGCCGTCCAATCGTCAGTTGGGTGCTGCGCGTCGGCGTCGTCGCCGTCCCGATCGCTGCGTCGTTCGTCACAGCGTGGATGCTGACCTCACTGACCGCCGTACCCTCGACGATTACCAGCGCCGTCGCCCGTTGGTTGCTGATTGCCGCCGCATCATCCGTGGCGCTACTCACCGTCGAGCGCCTCTCCCACCGCCTTGCGCCGCTCGCAATGTTGCTCGCGTTGAGCCTCACGTTTCCGGATCAGGCTCCGCAACGGTTTCGTGTTGCCTTGCGCAGCGGCTCGACGCGCCAGCTGCGCGATCGCATCGCGCAGGCGCGCAGAGGCGAGATCGGCGACACGCCTGCGGAAGCCGCCGAGCGTGTGCTCGAACTCGTGGCCGCCCTCAGCGTCCACGACCGCACCACTCGCGGCCACTCCGAACGGGTACGGGCATACAGCCGGATGATCGGCGAAGAACTCGGTCTCGACGACTTCGAGCTCGATCAACTGCAGTGGGCCGCGCTGCTGCACGATGTCGGCAAGCTGCTGATCCCTGAATGGATCCTGAACAAGCCGGGGGCTCTCACCGCCGAGGAGTACGAGGCGGTCTGCCACCACCCGGAGTACGGCCGCATCATGGTCGGCGCGCTGATCCCGTGGCTCGGCGACTCCGCCCGTGCCGTGTGGGAGCACCACGAGCGTTGGGACGGTGGCGGCTACCCAGCTGGTCTGGCCGGCCACGACATCGCGCTTGCGGCGCGGATCGTCAACGTCGCCGACACGTTCGACGTGATGACATCGGCGCGTTCGTACAAGAAGCCGGTCTCTGCCGCAGCGTCGCGAGCCGAGCTTGCGAGATGCGCCGGCGGGCAGTTCGATCCTGTCGTCGTGCGGGCGTTCTTGAACATCTCGATCGGCCGGCAGCGACTGGCGATCGGGCCTCTCTCGTGGCTCGCCCAGATCCCGCTGTTCCCGAAGTCGGTTCTGTCGAGTGCCAGCGCCGGTCACGCCGCCACCGTGGCCGCGACCCTCGCCGTTGTAGGCGCGACGACGTTAGGCGGCATCAACCCCGTATCCGCCGCATTGGGTGGGCCGCCGCTCGTCCGACGCGCGGACTACGCCACTGTTGTCGAATCGTTCGGCGTGGCGACCAACCTGAAGTCACACAGTCTGACGGTCGGCGTGCCCGCGCTAGGGAGCGCCGACGCCTTTTTCTTTGAGCATGTCATGCCAATCGCCGTTCTGGACCCGCGTATCGTCGAGCAGTCGACGTCGTTGCCCCCGGGAGCGCCCCTGCCGAGCGTGCCCACAACCGACGAAGAAGTTCCCAATGTGACGGTGCCGTCAGGGCCGGGCGAGACGTCGCCGTTAGTGCCAGTTGCCACGCAACCATCGGCACCGGGTGTGAAGCTGCCAGCGGAGCCAGTTGCGACCTCCCCGCGGGTCCCGGTTGCCACCACGACGACGCTGCCGTCATCGACGTTCGTCGACTTGGGCGCTGCCTCGCACTTCGCGGTACTCGCCTACTCGGCCGTCACGTCGACCGGGCCGACCTCGATCGCAGGCGACGTCGGCACCACTGTCAGCACGATCACCGGGCTGTTGCCAGCGCAAGTTCACTTCGGCACGATCTTCGACACATCACCCAACGCTTCGGTAGCTCATGCGGCGGCGGCAGGCGCACAGCGGTTTTTGGACAGTCTGAGTGCCTCGCCGTTGCCCGCGGTCGAGCTCGGCGGCCGCACGATCAGTCCGGGCGTCTACCAGGGTGGCACGATCGAAGTGACCGGCACAGTAACGCTCGACGCCGGCGGTGACCCGAACGCCATTTTCGTGTTGAGGGCGGCGAGCACGCTCGTCACGGCCAGCGCAAGCCGGATCGCGCTCGTCAACGGCGCCCAGGCGTGCAACGTGTTCTGGCAGATCGGGTCCTCTGCGACGCTGGGGACGGCGACCGAGTTCGCGGGCACGGTGATCGCCGCCATCTCGATCACTGCGACCACCGGTGTCACCGTCGACGGGCGTCTGATAGCCCGCAACGGGGCCGTCACGTTGGATTCCAACGAGATCACCGTCCCCGCGTGCGATTGACACGCCGAGGTCGCGGGGTATCGATGATCAGATTTTACGGGCGGTCTTCCCGGCCGATGTTTGATTCAAACGTGTTGCCGCTAGTTGCCCGCAGGTTCAGCGGATGCCGCGTCCGCAGGCTGCACTTCGGTTTCGGCGATCAACTTCTCGACCACGCGATCCTCGATCGGATTGGCCTGGAGCTGCTGGGCCTCCGCGACCTGCTCGACTTCGACGCGGGCGGCCAGCCATGCCGACCAGTGCCCCGACACCAGCGCCCACAGCGACAACGCCGACACATAGCTCACACTGCTCAACAGGCCGAAGAAGATAGAAAACGGGATCATCAGGATCCAGAGGATGGTCAGCCATCCGTTGACGCGCCTCATGAACACCGGATCGCCCTGGATCGAGGCCCACAGAGATTTCATCACGCCCACAGGAGCACCTTTCGTGTGTCACCAGTCCGGTTGTGGCGGACGGAGTTCCCGAGGTCCGTGTCGTTCAAACGCTGCAGGCGTCACCCAAGCGAACGAATTTCCTCACCGTCGATGCGGAAGAACCACGACAATGACGAGCATCGCCGTCTCAGCGTTGATCGATGACTCAAACCAGCACGTTCCGCGATCATCACACCGTTCTAGGAAGGCCGGCCGGGACGGCGGCCAACCTTCCGCCGCATGGTCCCATGCGGCCGCCCCCCAAGGAAGCGTGGCTGCAGAATAAAGCAGGTTGACTGAAAGTCAAGACATGCGCTGGTCCTCATCCCAGAATCACCAGTGACCAGAATCAACCATTGAAAAACCACGGAGGCGGTGTTACCCGCCTCCGTGGCAACAATGTTGCTCAGTGACCGTCGTTGTCGGAGTCGCCGGGGATGACGTCCTCGACAGCGTCGCTGATCCGCTTGCCCATACCCTCGGTCTTGTCGGCCGCGGTACGGCCGGCGTTCTCGACTCCCTCCTTCGCACGGCGGGCGGCGTCACGGGCGGTGTCGTCGACTTCGGACTCGTCACGATCATAATTGGTGGTCATTGGGGTTCCTTTCCAGGTGTAGGCCGTCGGGCTACCCCGTGGAGTTCAGCCACAAACCTCCAGATCGTTCGCACCGGCCCGCTTCCTGAGCTGCCGGCGATCTTGCGGTGTCGGTCACCCGACCGACGGACCCACGAAGGTTCTCTGGGTCTTCACAAACCTCACCATTGAGTGTTCGTGGTCGGCTCGACGGCCGCCCGCTCTGGTCAGTATGGGTTCCGCTGGAACGTGGCACTGGTGTAGAGCGCTACCAGGCGGGCGAGCACGGCCTTGTCGGTGGGGGTGCCGTTGACCGGACCGTCGACGAGGCGCAGCAACAGCTCGTCACAGCAGGACAACACGGTGGTGAACGTGTAGGTGTGGCCTTGATCGACGATGGTGAGGTCGAGCTTTCCGGAGGTGTAGACGAACGTCCCTGACTCGTCCACTTGACGTCGCACTCCCGGTGTGGCCTCGAAGTGGCGGAAGGTGTCGCCGGTGAACTCGAGATTGAACGTGTACTCGGTCGAGGATCCGACCTCGAGAATCCATGCGTCGACGATGTCTTGCGTCGCTCCCGCTTGCAACATCGCACGCGTGATCTGATCGACGGGAATCGCCCCGGTGGTCCATACTCCTCGAAGGGACGGGTTGCGATTTGGAGCCTTCACTGCCACTGTCGTCTCCGGCGTTGTATCCACAACTCCGGGCGGCACCACTACAGACGAGTTGTTGGTCGCCACGTGTTCGTCGGCGTTGCGCCTGTTGACCACCAGAGCGGCGACACCGACCGCGACGATGGTGACGGCCGCGACAGCGACGAGGACCTGGGAACGCGATTGGTGTCGATTGGGCCGATCGATCTTCTTGAGCACGGTGACCTCCTGTATGTCGTCAACGTCGATGGTGTCGTTGTCGGGTTGTTGTCGTGTGACTGCGTCGGCCTCGGCCTCGTCGAGATCAGCGAGCAACTGGATACGCAGCGTCTGGCGGAAATCGGTGGACATCGGCTGGTCGAAGTGCTCGAAGGTCGCTCGCAGTGGATGCATTTTCATGACGGGTTCTCCCGAAGGCTTCGAGCGAGCGCTTGTCGGGCTCGCGCCAGGAGCGATTCTGCGGCGCGCACCGACCGTCCCATGTCGGCAGCAATCTCGTCGACGGAGAGTTCGTCGAGATATCTCAGCACCAGCACCAACTGGTGATCCGGGGCGAGTGTGTGCAGTAGTTGGGCCACGCGCGCGAGGTCGACCACTTCGAGGTCCTCAAGCTGCTGATCGTCGCGTCCGACCCCGCTCGACCACGCGAGCGCCAGCCGACGGTGTTCACGGGCAGCGTTGCGGTAATGGTCGACGAGCTTGTGGCGAGCAACGCCGATCACCCACGGAAGCGCATACGCCTCCGAGCGGCCGTCGCGAACAGCCAGCACCACTGACGCGAATGTCTCCTGAGTCAGATCCTCAGCGAGGGCCCTGTTGCCGAGCACCGCCCGCAAGAGGTAGCGGTACACCTCGGCGACCGTGGAATCGTAGAACGCAGCAAACACGTCGGAGGACACGACTGCGGTCGGCCCACGAGATGTAGCCGGTTTCATGGTCTCTATTCGTACTAGGAACGCCGTATCCGTCGGGCGAAGCAAACTTTTCCGGAAATCGTCAGCGGGCTGCTGCCCGCCGGTGAGCGATGCGCCGGATGACTTCGCGCACCGCTGCCTTCGATTCCGGGCGGTCGGCCATGCGAACCGTGAAGGTCTGCGCGCACTCGTGGCCGATCACCTCAACTGCCAAACAGCCAACAACCGACGGCGAAACATCGTCGCGTCGTACACCAAGTGCAAGCGTTGGCGACGGCGCAGGAATGCTGACAAGCAGGTTCTGTCTCGGTGGCTAGAGAATCAGACCTCCCCAAGACTGCTGCGCTGGCGACTGTCGGGCGACATCTTCCAGACACTGCCGATC
>JBDTWJ010000073.1:0-17231 GCA_040006755.1 Ilumatobacteraceae bacterium
GTCAGCGTCTGCAAGGCCAGCCTGTACTGCCCGACCAGCGAGGAGTACATGCTCCCCGTGTTCCACGGCAACGATCGCGTCGAGTGGTTCGTGCAACTCAGCGACGAGATCGTGTGGGATGTGCAAGATCGCGACTCCGGCGCACCGCGCAGCAAGGTCACGATGAAGGCCGGCGACGTTGCAGCCATGCCCGGCGACATCCGTCATCAGGGGTACAGCGCCAAGCGCTCGATGTTGCTGGTGTGGGAGAACGCTTCGCCCGAACTGCCGGAGATGATCCGAACCGGCAAGGCGAGCGTGTATCCAGTTGAATTTTAGCGAAAGGGGGAAGGGAATCTTGCCCCCTTCGGATCCCCCCATCGGAGGAACGCGGATCGACCGCGCAAGCCCGATCGATCTCGGTACGAAAAACTCCACATGATCACGACACTGCACGACGCAGTTGCGGAGCATGTGCACAACGGCGACACGTTGGCCCTCGAGGGATTCACGCATCTCATTCCTCATGCGGCAGGGCACGAGATCATCCGGCAGGGCGTGCGCAACCTTCATCTCGTTCGCATGACACCCGACATGGTGTACGACCAGTTGATCGGGTCGGGTTGCGTCACCAAGCTGACATTCTCGTGGGGCGGAAATCCCGGCGTCGGCTCGTTGCAACGATTCCGGGACGCAGTCGAGAACGAGTGGCCGTGTACGCTCGAGATCGAGGAGCACAGCCACGCGGGCATGGCCACTCGATACGCGGCCGGTGCTGCTGGTCTGCCGTTCGGGATGTTGCGCGGCTACGTGGGCACCGATCTGCCGAAGCACACCACGACGATCAAGACCGTCGAGTGCCCGTTCACTGGCGAGATCCTCGCGGCGGTCCCGGCGCTCAATCCCGATGTCGGCATCATCCACGCCCAGCGCGCCGACCTGGTCGGCAACGTGCAGATCTGGGGTCTGCTGGGAGTTCAGAAGGAGGCCGTGCTGGCGTCGAAGCGATCGATCGTCACGGTGGAGGAGATCGTTGACGAGCTACCGGAGGTGGCGGGCGCCATTGTGCTGCCGTCGTGGGTGGTCAGCGCCGTTTGCCACGTGCCCAACGGCGCGCATCCGAGTTTCGCAATGGGCTTCTCGGCGCGCGACAACACCTTCTACAAGTTGTGGGACGCGATCTCGAAGGATCGCGATGCGTTCACCGCATGGGTCGACAAGCACATCATGGGCACCGCGGATTTTGCCGAATACTGCGAGAGTGTGGGTATCTCATGAGCGAATACACCACTGACGAGTTGATGATCGTCAACGCGGCTCGACAGCTGGGCGCGTTGGCTGTCGCCGGCAAGCGTCAATGCTTCGTCGGCATCGGGCTTCCGTCGACCGCGGCCAACCTCGCTCGCCGCTTGTACCCGATCGAACCGGTGTTGATCTACGAATCCGGTTGCATCGGCTCCAAGCCGAGCAGGCTGCCGCTGTCGATTGGCGACGGCGAGCTGGCCGAGACCAGCGATGCGGTCGTGAGCGTGCCGGAGATCTTTGCCTACTGGTTGCAAGCCGGACGCATCGACATCGGATTTCTCAGTGGCGCCCAACTCGACAAGTTCGCGAACATCAACTCCACCGTCATCGGATCGTACGAGTCGCCCAAGACGCGATTGCCCGGCGCCGGCGGCGCGCCTGAGATCGCCGCGTCGGCCGGGGCCGTGATGGTGATCATGCGTCAGTCAACGCGAGCATTCGTCGAACGTTGCGACTTCCGCACCTCCATCGGCTTCGGCGATGGTAAGGGTGATCGCGAGCGATTTGGTCTGCGTGGAGGAGGTCCGAAGTGGGTCATCACCGATCTGGCTGTGATGGAGCCTGATCCCGACACATGCGAGCTGGTGGTGGTCGCGCTGCATCCACGTATTACGCGCGAGCAGGTTGTGGCTGCGACTGGCTGGGACGTTCGATTCGCCGACGAGGTGGCAATAACCGATGAACCGACCGCCACCGAGCTCGACACGCTGCGCGCGTTGCAAGCCGCATGAATCCGTTCACCTACGACCAGCTGGCGGCGCGCATCGTGTTCGGTGCCGGCCGACTCGCCGAGGTGGGCGACGAGGTCGAGCATCTCGGTGGCCGGCATGTGATGTTGATCGCCGATTGGGCTGCGACTGCGTCGGCCAATGCGGTCACGGGCCAGCTCGGCTCACGCCTCGCATTGGCATGGGACGAGGTGGCTCAGCACGTGCCGGTCGAACTGGCCGAACGAGCGCGCTCGGCCGCGACCGATGCGTCGATCGACTGCATCGTGTGCATCGGCGGCGGGTCGTCAACAGGTCTTGCCAAGGCTCTCGCGTTGAGCCATGCGGTGCCCATCATCGCCGTGCCCACGACATATGCCGGCAGCGAGCAAACGGCGATCTACGGGCTCACAGGTGGTCGTCGCAAGGAGACGGGCAAGAACGCAATCGTGCAGCCGAAGACCGTCGTCTACGACCCGGAATTGACTGTCGGGCTCCCTCCTCACGTCACTGGGCCGTCGGCATTCAATGCGCTCGCACATTCGGTCGAGGCGCTCTACGCACCGGGCAACAACCCGGTCACGTCGGCGTTGGCGCTGGAAGGCGTGCGTGCAATTCACGACGCGCTGCCGACGGTCATGGAGTCGCCCGGCGACGTCGAAGCACGAGGAACCCTGCTGTACGGGGCCTACTTGTCCGGGGTCGCATTGGGCACCACGTCGACCGGCCTGCATCACAAGCTGTGTCATGTGTTGGGCGGCAGGTTCAACCTCGTGCACGCCGACGCCCACTCGGTGATCCTGCCGCACGCCATCGCGTTCAACGCTCCTGCGCTGCCCGAGGAGATGTCCCGGCTGGCAGCTGCACTGGGCGATCCTGGCGGCAATCCCGCGTCGGCTCTTTGGGATCTCGCGGTGGCCAGCCACGTCCCGACACGATTGGCCGACCTCAGTGGTGACGACGGCCTGCTGAAGCGTGAAGAACTGCCGGGCGCCGCGCATGCGGCCGCAGCACAGATCACCGTCAACCCGCGTCCCGTCAGCGAGGCCGATCTGCTCGAGCTCTTGGAGCGGGCGTACGAAGGAGCACGTCCATGAGCAGCGAAGCCTTCATCGTCGATGCCGTTCGTACACCTCTCGGTCGTGTCGGCGGCGCGTTGGCTGGGGTACGGCCCGACGACCTGCTGGCGGGTGCCGTACGCGCCATCGTTGACCGATCGCCGGCGCTCGACGCGGCCGCGATAGAGGAGGTGTACGCCGGCGACGCCAATGGCGCAGGCGAGGACAACCGCAATGTCGGGCGCATGGCGCTGCTGCTTGCGGGACTGCCGACAACGATCCCCGCGGCCACCGTGAACCGGCTGTGCGGTAGCGGAATCGAGGCGATCTTCGGCGCGTCGCGTACCGTCGAAGTCGGCGACGCCGACATCACGGTCGCCTGCGGAGTGGAGAGCATGACCAGGGCTCCGTGGGTGGTGCTGAAGCCATCGAAGGCCTACCCGACGACGCACGAGCAGATGTGGAACTCCGCGCTCGGATGGCGCATGATCAATCCGCGGATGCCGGCGGAGTGGACGATCTCGCTGGGCGAGGGTGCCGAGGTGCTGGCCGACAAGTATTCGATCTCGCGCGACGAGCAGGATGCGTTTGCGGTTTGTTCTCATCAGCGTGCCGCAGCCGCGTGGCAGGCAGGACACTTCGCTGCTGAGATCGTCCAGGTCGCCGACAATCCGATGGAACGCGACGAGTGCATCCGACCTGATTCATCGATGGAATCACTCGCCAAGCTGAAGCCGGTGTTCCGCCAGGGTGGGACGGTCACGGCCGGAAACGCCTCGCCGATGAACGACGGCGCCGCAGCGATGCTGGTGATGTCGTCGCGTGGTGTCGAGGCTTCGCGGGCCACGCCGATGGCCCGGATCGTCAGCAGGGGGACGAGCGGGGTCGACCCTCACCTCTATGGCATCGGCCCGGTCGAGGCAGCTCGCACAGCGCTTCGTCGAGCGAGCATCGGTTGGGCAGACCTCTCCGCGGTCGAGTTGAACGAAGCATTCGCGGCGCAGTCGTTGGCTTGTTTGCGCGAATGGCCGGAGCTCGACCCGGCGATCGTCAACCAGCAGGGTGGAGCGATCGCGATCGGGCATCCGCTCGGTTGTAGCGGCGTGCGGATCGTCACCACGCTGGCCCATCACCTCCGACGCACCGGCGGACGCTACGGCCTCGCGGCGATGTGCATCGGCGTTGGCCAAGGCATCGCCATCGTCATCGAAAACGCCACCTGACGAGACCTGAGCGAGTGTTTGCGGCCCACTGAGGCCTGAAGGAGTCCTTGCGGCGCACCCGGGTGCGCCGCAAACACTCCTTCAGCCGCCAGCGGGCCGCAAACACTCGGATGGGGTTCAACGGGATTGGGCAATGGCGGCGACGGCGTCGAGGGATTCGGGGTTCTTCAGGGCGCCGCGGCTGGCGACTGCATCGGGGTCAGCGCCGCGCAGGATCTTCTTCACCGGCAACTCCAACTTCTTCCCCGACAATGTCGTGGGGATCGACGGCAGAGCGTGAATTTCGTCGGGCACATGACGTGGCGAGAGGTTGGTGCGCAGCGCCCGCTTGATCGGGTCGATCACGTCGTCGATCTGCAGTCCATCGGCGACCGCGACGAACAACACCAGTTCGCCGGCGCCGCCACCGTCGGCGTCCTCGAGATGCACGATGAGGCTGTCGTCGATCCCATCGACCGCCTCGACCACTCGATAGATCTCGCTGGTGCCGATTCGCACGCCCCCGCGGTTCAGCGTCGCGTCGGACCTGCCGGTGATGACGCAGCTGCCGTTCGCCTGGAGCGTGATCCAATCCCCGTGACGCCATACACCCGGATACGACTCGAAATACGCGGCGCGGTATTTGGAGCCGTCAACGTCACCCCAGAAGCCGACAGGCATCGACGGCATCGGGTTGGTGATCACCAACTCGCCCTGCTTGCCGACGACTGAACGGCCGGTGTCGTCGAACGCTGCAACGGCGGCGCCGAGGTACCGACACGAGATCTCGCCCGCGGCCACGGGCACCATTGGGCATCCGCCGACGAACGCGGAGCAGATGTCGGTGCCGCCGCTGATCGACGACAGCATCACATCCGGAGAGACCGATTCGTAGACCCAACGAAACCCGTCGGCGGGGAGTGGCGCGCCGGTCGAGCCGACGGCGCGCAGCCGCGATAGGTCGAACTGCTCGCCCGGTCGCAGGTCTGCCTTGCGGCAGGTCATGTAGTACGGCGCGCTCGCTCCGAACCACGTGATCCCGGTCTCGTCGGCGAGCTCCCACAGAGCATCGAGCGTCGGAAACGCCGGATCGCCGTCGAATGTGACGATCGCCGCACCGGTCAGCAGACCACTGACGACGTAGTTCCACATCATCCAACCCGTCGTCGTGAACCAGAAGAACCGATCCCGTGGCCCGAGGTCGGCCTGCAGACCCAACACCTTGAAGTGTTCGAGGAGGATGCCACCGTGTCCGTGGACGATCGGCTTTGGCATGCCCGTTGTGCCCGACGAGTACAACACGTACAGCGGGTGATCTGCGGCGACCTGCTCGAACTCGACCGTTCCCGGTTCGGCAACGAGATCGCTCCACGGGATCGAGTCCGGGAGCGGCTCACCGCCGAGGTACGGCAAAGCGACGATGTGGTGCAGGCTGGAGAGTCCCTCGCGGATCGCGCGCACCTCGCTGCGACGATCGATGTCACGCGAGCCGTAGCGATAGCCGTCGACGACGAGAAGGACCTTCGGTTCGACCTGCCCGAAGCGGTCGAGCACCGCCTGCACACCGAACTCGGGGGCGCAACTCGTCCAGATCGCACCGAGACTTGCAGTGGCGAGGAAGGCGACGATTGTCTCTGGCAGGTTCGGCAAGTAGGCGGCCACCCGGTCGCCGCGCTGGACTCCGAGCCGCTTCAGGCCTGCGTGTGCCCGCCCGACCTGGTCGCTCAACTCGTCCCACGACAACGACGAGGGTGGCCGGGTTTGTGAGTGAGCGATGATCGCCGGTTGCTCGCCGTCATGACGCAGGATGTGCTCGGCGTAGTTCAGTCGCGCGCCCGACAGCCAGCGCGTGCCCGGCATGGCGGGCGAGTCGAGGATCTCCGCGTACGGCTCGCTCGATCGAACATCGAAGAACTCCCAGACCGCCGCCCAGAACGCGGCGACGTCCTCGATCGACCACTGCCACAATGCCTCGTACGATTCGAAGGGGCCGATCCCTCGGTCGCCTAGCCACGCGACGAACCGACCGATGTTGCTTGCTGCGATCGATTCCGGTGTCGGCGCCCAGAGATGGTCAGCGGTCATGGCCACACGTCCTAGATCAGCGACACGTCTCGATCAAAGTCGGCTCGGCGCCAGCCGGTCATCCACTCGGCGACAAGCGTCGCATGCCGGACGACGAACCCCGGCAACCCGGGTCGCCGCAGGTTCAGCCCGAGGTTGATCACGTTGAGGCTCCGCCCGGCGGCGAGCGCTCGCGCCAGAGGTTCGTTGTCGAGCGGCCACGGGCGCACTGACCCATATCCTTGCTTCAACGCGTCGATCAACGACTCGTCGGCGTACACCCGACGCAGATCGGCGACGGTGATCGCGATGTCCTGCAGGTCGAACCCGAACTGAAGGTCCTGGAAGTCGATCGGCGACAGCCGTGTTCGCCAACGCATGATGTTCTGTGGGCCGAAGTCGCCATGGAGGAGGTGAGGGCGATGCGGTCGCGTGCTCCACAGCGAGTCGAGGTGGGCCTGCACGCGATCGATGGCCTCGACGAACATCGAGCCGTACTGCGACTCGTAACCGCGCAGCTTCGAGGTGTCGGAGAAGTACACGACTCGATTGGCGACAACGCCGGATGGCACATCGCGTGGAGCATAGGACGATGCCTGCTCGTGCAGGATCGCCTGAACGACTCCCATCGCTGCCGCCAGCTCGTGGTTGAACTCGTCTCGCATCGTGTGGCCGGGGACCCAACTCATCACCGAGCAGAATCGTGGACCTGGCACGAGAGGGTGCGAGCCGGCGGCAACGTACCGACCGTGACGGCTGGGCATCAACGCCGGCACCACGAGAGCCGTTTCGTCGCGCACTGCATCGAGCCATCCCGCCTCGAGGTCCTCGACGCCATCGACATGGATCCGCACCTCGCCGACACGAACGGCGATCGGTTCGCCGCTGGCCAGATCACCTCGGAACAAGGTGTTGAACGAGTGAGCGGCAAGCAGTGACACACGCGCCGGTTCAACGCTGAACTCGGTTCGCAATGTGTCGGTAGCCAGTCGTCGTAAGCGCGCGATCCGACCGGCCTTCGTCAGCTCGTCGAATGCCCGCACTCAGATCCTTATCCTCAGATGAGGGGCGTGTTGGGCTCCAGGCCGAGCAGGAGACGGCCGTACATCTCCTGGTTGGTCTCGATCTTCAACAGACCGTGGTTGTTGATGGTCTGGATGTCGGCGAGCGCGCGATTCATCGGGCTCGACGTGCGCACACCGGTTGCGCCCGACTCTCGGAAAAGGATCTCGACTCCTTCGAGCAGTCGGCGAACCGCCGTGGCGCAGTCGCTGCGCATCTCTGCTCGTCGGAGGAATGGCACCTCGACGTTGGTCTGCGCGGCAGCGTCGAGGTCGTCAGCGACGGAGTAAAGCAGCAGTTCACCCTCGCGAATGCGCGCGGCCGCATCGCCGAGGCGGATGTGTGTGAAGGGGTGCGGCTCTTGTGGGTCGGCGGTGTAAGCGATGACCTTGCCCTTGATCGCCGCCGGAAACTCCTCCAACGCCTGCTGGGCGATTCCGATGGCACCTCCACACAGCGCGATGGTCAGCACCGGCACAGGCGCACAGCGTTGCACCCAGTCGTCGCCGTGGAGGTTCTCGCCGGGACTGTTGCCCATGATGAGGCCGGGCAACGACAGAAAGCGGTGTGCCGGAACATCGGCTCCCTGCACGACCATCGTGCACGAGCCGGTGCCGGCGAGGCCGCTGACGTACCAGTCGTCCTTGATCGTGACGTCCGATGTGGGCACCATGAAGTCGCCTTGGTCGATTTCGTGGCCATCCTCGTCGTAGACGATGCCGCCCAGCAGCAACCAGTCGGACCGCTCGCAGCCGGAGCCGAACGGCCACACGCCTTCGAGCCGATACCCGTCGGCTGTGCGCGTTGCCTTGCCTCGCGGTCCGATGACCGCTGACACGATGGCGTCGGGATTTTCGCCGTAGATGTCGTCCTGGCCTTGTTCGGGGAAGTGCGATGTCAACCACGAGTGGGCGTGCACCACGCCTGCAACCCACGCGGTGGAGCCGCAACCCCTACCGAGAGCGCTCATCACGTCGAGATGGCTGCGAATCCCCAATGCGTAACCACCGTTGCGTCGCGCCTGAATGGTCTTCAGTGCACCCGCCTTGCGGAGAGCCTCGATGTTGACCACCGGCAAGCGCCGGTCGAGCGCAGTTTGCGCAGCACGCCCGCGCAACTCGGGGATCAACTCGCGAGCGCGTGCCGCAGCCTCGCTCGCTGTTGCGGCCATCGTTGTCGACACGATCTCCTCCTTGAAACTGTTAGACCAGGAAGCTGACACCCTCGGTGAAGCCCATCAGTGAACGACCGTAGATCAATGCGCTGATCTCCGGCGCCACGACTGCGTGACGGCTGGCGATCTCGCTGTCGCGCCAGATTCGCTGCACGCCGAGGAACGACCAATCCGCGTGGTACGAGCCACTGGCCCAGTTCCATGCACCGGTGACGATGATGCCGCCATCGACCTTCCGGGTCTGCGCGTTGGGGTTGAACACCCCGGCGACTCGGGCGTCGGGGTTTGCACCCCACACGTCGTCCTGTGCCTGTTCGTTCATCAGCCCGACGAAGAACGAGCACACGTTCATCAGGGCCGTCACCCATGCAGTGGAGCCGCAACCCTTTGCAACCTCGCGCGAGACTTCGAGCGTGGTGCGTATGTCGGCTTCCCATCCGCCAGAGCGCTTCGGCACCATGATCTTGAACGCACACCGGTCTCTTTCAGTGCGGCGATGTTCTCGTCGACGACCCGGCGATCGTCTTAGGTCTGGCGCGCATTCCTTTCGAGGATCGGGCGGATCACGGCGATTCGCTCGAGCAGTCCATCGATGGTCTGGGTCATGTCGACTCCATTCGAATGTGCCGGTCAACTACAGGTCAGGGTTGGGCGATCACGGGGTTCTCGAGGAAGCCGAGTTTGTCGATCTCGATCCGGACGGTCGAACCGGCGTTGAGGCACCTCGGCGGGTTCATCACGAAGCCGACTCCGGCGGGGGTGCCGGTCGCGATGATGGTGCCTGGTAGCAACGTGAACGCCGTGGACAGATGGGCGATGAGCTCCCAGCAGTTGGTGATCATCTGCTTGGTCGAGGCGTCCTGGCGCAGGTCGCCATCGACCCAGGTCTTGATGGTGAGGTCATGAGGATCGCCGACCTCGTCGGCGCTGACGAACCATGGGCCGATGGGTCCGTGCGTGTCCCACGACTTGCCCATCGTCATGGTGGGCGTTGCGCGCTGCCAGTCGCGGACCGACACGTCGTTGACGATCAGGTAGCCGGCAACGACCGATGGCGCGTCGTCGATCGACACGTTGCGACAGCGCGTGCCGATGACGACACCGAGCTCTCCCTCGTAGTCGACCCACTTCGGTGCGATGGTGGGTACTTCGATGCCCGCCCCGGGACCGACGACGCAAGTGACTTGCTTGTTGAACACGACCGGCGCTATCGGCTTCTCCATACCGCTCTCGGCGACGTGATCTGCGTAGTTCAATCCGATGGCGAGGAACGTGGGGGGCTGGGCGATCGGTGCCTCGAGCTGTACTGCCGACAGGGCGATGCGTGACGCAGAGCTAGCGGCGCGGCCGACGTCGGCAAGTGCACCCGTGGCCAGGAGTTGGCCAAGGTCGGTCGGCAGCGAACTGTCGGCCGCACCGACATCGATGATCTCGTCGGTGTCGGTGGCGACAATTCCCAAACGGGTGCGACCACCCTCGGTGAAGCGGGCGATCTTCATGAGACTCCTTGTAGTCCGTGTATCGCTGCGGCGATCTCTTCAACATCGTCGGGATGAACGAACACCTTTGGAACCGGCGGACCCCACGCATAGAGTGACTTGTCAGGAGCCCAGTCGCGGGCATCCCATTCAGCGTCTTCGGGGATCTGATCGAGGTCGGCGTAGTACTCGGCAAAGTTGCCGGCGGGGTCGCGGAAGTACCAGAACAGGTTGCTGCCGAGGAAGTGACGGCCGAGGCCCCACACATCGCGGCTCGGATCGACGGCCAACAGGTTCTGGGCCCCCTGACCGATTTCGTCGAGATCGTTCACCTGCCACGACGAATGATGGAAGAACGGCACCGGCGCATTGATGAGACCGACGTTGTGGTGATCGGTGCTGCACCGAAGGAAGGCGATCATGCCGGCACTGGTGTCGCTGACCTTGAACCCGAGCACGTCGGTGAGGAAGCGCATGCTGGCCTCGAAATCGGGGGTGGTGTACAGCACGTGGCCGAGCTTGCGCGGCCGGGCCGACCCCTGGTTGAAGATTGCCGGGGCGCGGGTGCCCGAGCGAGCGGGGTTGCCGGGGGAGTTCATCGTCTCCCAGTTGTGCGGGTCGGTCTGTTCGATGCGCGGGCGGACCGTGACCTTGGCGCCGATGCCGACGATTGGCTCGCTCATCGACACGCTGCCGTCTTCGTGGTCGACTACGTCGATGCCGAATGCCTTGGCGGCTGTACGAATGCGCCCGAGGTCGTCGGTGTCGTCTGCGGCTAGCGCGAACTCGACGAGACGGCGGTACGGCGCATCGACGATCTTGAGCTGCTCGCCGCCGTCTGCGGATGCGAACATCCCGCTGGCGCTTTCCGCGAGCCCGAAATCGCGGTAGAACTGCTTGGTTGCATCGACGTTCGGTACGCCGAGCGTCATGTGTGCGAGGCCGTGCAAGCTCATCGTCAACCCCCTCGTGGTTTGCTCTGGCCATGTCCTTCGACCCACTCGGCCGGGCGTGAATGTTCTACTGCCACATGTTCGACATGTCAAGAAAATTTCGATATTGCGCGGCATTCCCGAAAGTGCTTGACTGTGTGCCCATGGGGGGCGTCGCAACTCGAGGTGAGCAGGTCTATGTGCAACTGCGGGCCGACATCTTGTCGGGCCGTTTGCTTCCCGGCAGCAAGCTGCGCTTCGCCGAGTTGACCGACCGATACAACTGCAGCACCAGCGTTGTACGCGAGGGTTTGAGCCGCCTGGCCGAGCAAGGTCTCGTGCAGTCCGAA
Source organism: Ilumatobacteraceae bacterium (assembly GCA_040006755.1). Lineage (GTDB taxonomy): Bacteria > Actinomycetota > Acidimicrobiia > Acidimicrobiales > Ilumatobacteraceae > JAENVT01. The sequence continues at coordinate 11,312 of JBDTWJ010000073.1, forward strand.
CCGCAACACGGCTTCCGGGTCACGCCGCTGTCCGACGATGACCTCGAAGATCTCACGACCGCGCGCTGCGAGCTCGAAGGCCTCGTGATGCGCATGTCGATCGAGAACGGCGACATCGCGTGGGAGAGCGAACTGGTTGCGGCCCATCATTCGCTCGACCGCACCTCGATGGAGAGCGACGGTGATCCGGCGCTGATGACCGAGGAGTGGACGCAGGCACATTCGCGATTCCATCAGGCGCTGCTCGCCGCTTGCCCCAACCAGCGGCTGCGAACAATGGCGCTGTCATTGCGCGACGCGGCCGAGCTGTACCGGCGCTGGTCGAGACCGATTGGACACGACGATCACCGAGATGTGCGCGGCGAACACCGTGCCTTGGTGGAGGCCGCGCTGCGCGGCGACGCCACCGAAGCAGTGCGACTTCTCGAGGAGCATCTTCGTCGCACCACGAGGGCGCTGGGTGCTCGTCAACGTGCTAGTAGTACCCGTTAACTCAATTCGATCAACAGCAAAACCGATTACAAGGGGGAACAACACCATGGAAGATCAGACCTGGCCTGCCCGCCCGATCTACAGTCGTCGCCGTGTGCTGGCGCTCGGTGGCGCAGCCGCTGCAGCAGCGTTCATCGCCGCGTGCGGAAGCGACGACAATGCCAGCGACGCCACGTCAGCGCTGGTAACCGCAGCGCCCGGCGACACCGGTGCCCCCGCCGATACAGCAGCCCCAACGCCCAGCGAGACGGTCGTCGTCGACACGTCGACCGGCGCGCCTTCGAGTGGCACCAACGCGGCCAAGTTCGGCGGCGGGGGCGGCGACGGCACGGTCAAGGTCGGCTTCACGGCACCGCTCACGGGTCCGCTGGCCGGCTTCGGCGAAGCCAACCCGTTCATCCTCGAAGGCATCAACAAGTTGATCGCCGACGGCATCATGCTTGGCGACAAGTCGTACAAGGTCGAGATCATCCAGAAAGACACCGAGTCCAGCAGCGACACGGCGGCGTCACGGGCCGGCGAGCTCATCCTCGATGACGGCATCGACGTCATGTTGTCCATCGCCACCCCTGAAATGATCAACCCGGTCGCCGACCAGTGCGAGGCCCAGGGTGTGCCGTGTCTCAGCACGTTGGCTCCATGGCAGCCGTACTTCTTCGGCCGCGGTGGCGACCCGGCCGTTGGATTCGACTGGACGTACCACTTCTTCTGGGGCGCCGAACAACTTGTCGGCGTGTTCGTCAGCATGTGGGACACCATCGACACCAACAAGAAGGTTGGGTTGCTGTGTCCCAACGATCCCGACGGCAACGCCCTCGCCGATCCCAAGACCGGTTTCCCGGCGGGTGCCGCTGCTGCGGGATACACCATGGTCGACCCCGGCCGCTTCGAGACGCTGACCGCCGACTTCAGCAGCATCATCGGTCAGTTCAAGGACCAAGGTGTCGAAATCGTGGTCGGCATTCCGATCCCTCCCGACTTCGCCAACTTCTGGACTCAAGCCAACCAGCAGGGCTTCCAGCCGAAGCTGATCACCATGGCCAAGGCGGTGCTGTTCTCATCGGCGGTCGAAGCCCTCGGCGATATCGGCGACGGCCTTGCCAGCGAGATCTGGTGGACACCCAACCACCCGTTCTCCAGCTCGTTGACCGGTGAGAAGGCGCTCGACCTCTCGAACCAGTACGAGGACGCGACCGGCAAGCAATGGACGCAGTTCGTCGGCTTCGTGCACGCACTCTTCGAGGTGCTGTTCGACGTATTGGCTCGCGCGGGAAGCACCGACAAGCAGGCCATCGCCGACGCAGCTGCTGCCACCAAGCTCGACACCATCGTCGGTCCGGTTCAGTACGGCGCCAATGGTGTGCCCAAGAACGTCAGCCCGACTTCGTTGGTCGGCGGTCAGTGGCAGAAGACCAGTGGTGGCAAGTTCCCGTTCGACCTCGTGGTCACCAACAACTCGCTGTCGCCAGAGGTCCCGGTCAACGGCACCCTGAAGCCGCTTGCCTGACCTCGTCGCCTGACGGATGACGGCACTGCTGCAAGTCGACGGCGTCAGCAAGCGTTTCGACGCGTTGCTGGTGGTCGACAAGTTCACGTTCGATGTCGCCGAGGGCGAGGCCCTCGGCATCGTCGGGCCGAACGGCGCTGGTAAGACAACGCTGCTCAACTTGATCGCCGGCGACCTTCGCCCCGACACGGGCACCATCGTGCTCGCTGGTGAAGACATCTCCAGGCTCCCGGCGCACGCGCGGTGCCATCGTGGCATCGGCCGTACCTCACAGATTCCGCGTCCGTTCGAGGGACTCACTGTCTTCGAGAACGTGCTCGTCGGCAGCACGTTCGGAACCAAAGGCAGGCTGTCGGTGTCGAAGGAGGAGGCGGCCGTTGCCGCGCTCGAACATGCCGGCATGCTCGACAAAGCCAACGTGGTTGCCGGATCCCTGACGCTGCTCGACCGCAAACGTCTCGAGCTTGCCCGGGCGTTGTCGACGCAGCCGATCTTGCTGTTGCTGGACGAGATCGCCGGGGGTCTGACCGAGGGCGAAGTACTGGAACTCGTCGAGACCATCAAGGAGATTCGTGCTGCAGGGGTGTCGATCGTGTGGATCGAGCACATCGTGCACGCTCTGCTGCGCGTCGTCGACCGGATGGTGGCGGTCGATGCCGGTCGCAAGTTGATAGAGGGTGATCCGCACGAGGTGATGTCGTCCAGCGCAGTTCGCGCCGTGTACCTGGGCGAGGACCTGGCGGACGACACCGCGCCAGGGGCATCATGACCGAGCTGCTGCGCATCGAGTCGCTCGATGTCGGCTACGGCGACTTCCAGGCGCTCTTCGGCATCAACCTCGATGTGGCCGAGGCCGAGACCGTGTCGATCATCGGTGCCAACGGTGCCGGAAAGTCGACGTTGTTGAAGGCCATCGTCGGGCTCGTTCCACCCATGCGCGGCGACATCCTGTTCGATGGCAAGTCGATCGCGTCGCGTCCAACGCATCGTCGCGTTACCGATGGCATCGCCCTCGTGCCCGAAGGGCGCCGCATCTTCCCATCACTCACGGTCGAGGAGAACATCGTCATCGGAGGCGATGTCGGCCGACCAGGCCCGTGGAACAAGATGAAGGTGCTCGATGCGTTTCCGCTACTGGCCCCGCTGTTGAGGCGATCGGGTGAGGGTCTTTCCGGTGGCGAGCGACAGACGCTCGCTATCGGCCGCGCGCTGATGGCCAACCCACGCCTGCTACTGCTCGATGAAGTGTCGCTGGGTCTCGCGCCGGTCGTCGTGCGCCAGGTCTACGAGGCAGTGCCTGTCATCAAGGCGCAAGGCACCACGGTCCTTGTGATCGAGCAAGACGTCAATCAGGCACTCGCCGTCGCCGATCGGTTCTACTGCCTCCTCGAAGGCCGCATCGCCCTCAGCGGTGTGCCGGGTGAGGTCACCAAGGAGCAGATCACCGAGGCCTACTTCGGTATGTCGACGGCGCAGGGTGACCACTGATGGTCTGGGTCAATGCCATCGTGCAGGGCATCCTCCTGGGCGGCTTGTATGCCCTGTTCGCCACCGGCTTGTCGCTGGCGTTCGGCGTCATGCGCTTCGTCAACCTCGCCCATGGCGACATTGCGATCCTCGCTGCGTTCATGGCGCTGTCGCTGACGCGCACTCTGGATGTCAATCCACTCGTGACGCTGCTGATCGTGGTGCCTGGAGCGTTCGTCGTCGGCTTCGCGCTGCAGCGTCTGGTGTTCGACCGCGTGGTCGGTGTCGACCCGTCCTTTCAGATCGTGGCGACGTTCGGCGTCGGCGTGATCATCCAGAACGCCCTCCTCGAGAAGTACACGGCCGACACGCAGGGGCTCAATGTCGGACGTCTCGAGACAGCCTCGATCAAGGTCAACGACACCATCAGTATCGGCTGGCTGCCGCTCATCACATTGCTGTGCGCGATCGGCGTCCTCGGTGGCCTGGCGATGTTCATCAAGCGCACCAAGCTCGGCCGAGCATTCCGCGCCACCTCCGACGACCCCGACGCAGCACGGCTGATGGGCATCGACGTGCGGCGGGTCTTCGCCGTCGCCATGGCCTTGGCCATCGCCACGGTGGCACTCGCGGGTGTGTTGCTGGGAGCACGCGGTTCGTTCGCTCCGTTCAGCGGTCCGGAGAACCTGATCTTCGCCTTCGAGGCCGTCGTCATCGGAGGCCTCGGTTCTCTGTGGGGCACGTTGGCCGGCGGGGTCACGTTGGGCGTTGCGCAATTGATCGGCAACCAGATCGATCCGCAGTGGGGCCAACTGGCCGGGCATCTCGTGTTTCTCGCCGTGCTGGCGACCCGGCCCACCGGAATGTTCGGCAAGGTGGCCATCCGATGAGATCCATCAAGGTCACCCGAGGCACGACTGCCAGCCGAATTTTTGCCGTTGTTGCGCTCGCAGGCGTCGCAATCTTGGCGGCGATGCCATCGTGGGGAGAACCGGCGATGCAGCGCAAGATGGTCGAGCTGTTCACGCTGCTCGCCCTCGCGCAGATGTGGAATCTGCTCGCCGGGTTCGCGGGCGTGGTCTCGGTAGGGCAGCAGGCCTTCATGGGACTCGGCGCGTATGCAATGATCTTCCTGGTCAACGTGCACGGCAAGGACCTGTACACCTCCGTTCCCATCGCGGCGCTCATTGTTGCCGTGCTGGCGGTGCCGATGGGGCTCGTGGCGTTCCGGTTGCGTGGCAGCTACTTCGCGATCGGTACGTGGGTGCTCGCCGAGGTCGCCAGCAAGGTGATCATCACCCGCAAGAGCCTCGGCGCAGGCGATGGGGTGTCGCTGAAGGTCGCCGGTCACAGCGTTGCGTCGCGTCAGGACGTGACCTACTGGCTGGCGATGGGCACTGGCATCGGGGCGATCTTGTTGGCGTACCTGGTGCTGCGCTCACGATTGGGGCTGCAGATGCAGGCGATTCGCGACGACGAGGGCGGCGCTCGCGGGCTGGGCGTCAACGTGTATCGAACCCGCTTCGTGATCTGGGTCGTGGCCGCGTTCTGGACAGGTCTGGCGGCCGCGCCCTACTACCTGCAGCAGCTGCGGGTGCAGCCGGTCGGTACGGGCGGAGCGTTCAGCGTGGTCTTGTGGACGGCGCCGATCATCTTCATCGTCGTCATCGGAGGGATCGGCACCATCGAAGGACCGGTCATCGGTGCCGTGCTGTACTACTTCCTGCGCAACCGGTTCCAGGACCACCAGACCGTCTACCTCATTGCGATGGGGTTGGTTGCCCTTGGTGTTGCCCTGTTCCTGCAAGGTGGGATCTGGGGAACGTTCCGTCGTCGATTCAGCATCGATCTGTTTCCCGTCAGACGCCGTCTTGTCGACAATGGGCCGGATCGGTGACGGCGATGGGGTAGGCACGCCGCCGGCGCAGGTCGCGCCCAAGCAGGTTGCGTGGGCGCGGTATTACGCCGCTGGTGGCGCAGGTCGCGCCCAAGCAAGTCGTAGTCGCGTTCGACGAGGTGCAAATCGCGAGGACACGACCTGGCGAGAACTCGTTATGCGGTGGCCCAGACCAACAGCTCGGCGCCGTCGGTGCCGGCGGTGTACCGCAGCTGCTGCGTTCCCGTGATGCGCGCCGAGTCACCGGTGTCGAGCACGGCTCCGTCGCTGAGTGTTCCCTCGCCGAGGGCCACGAACACGTGCACATGCTCGTCGGCCGGCAGGTCGACTGTCCCGCCCGCAGGTACGCGGGCGCCCCACAGCACCGCATTGCGTTGATGAAGGGCGACCGCTCCTTCGTGGCCCTTGCCGGAGGCAATGGGAACGAGTTGACCGGAGGCCAACCCATCGTTGATGTCGAGCTGCTCGTAACCTGGGTCGCCTCCTGCCGTATCGGGCAACACCCACATCTGCACGAAGTGCACCGGCTCGGTATCGCTGGCGTTCATCTCGCTGTG
>JBDTWJ010000074.1:0-17089 GCA_040006755.1 Ilumatobacteraceae bacterium
TGGCGCGACGAGGTTGTCGTGGAACGCGCCGGCCTGCATCCGGCCGTCGAACAGGTTCTGCAGGCTCGGCGAGATCTCGTCGGGGTGCAGCGATGGATGGATGATCGCTCGTTCCCGCTGAGGGGTCGCGAATGATCGGATGAGATCAAGCCCGAGTTGCTCCTCGGGATCGAACAACGACAGACCGGCGAGAGGCCCGAGGCCGACACGCCTGGGTTCGGCACCCATGAAGGCGGGGGTCATCACGATTCGGTCGTCGAACACCACGGTGTTCACGCAGAGGTGGTGTCCGTCGAACTGCCAACCCCACGGGTCGCCGGAGTCCGGCGATCCGAAGATCGACACGAAGTACGGCCACTCGCCGAACGCTTCGTGGTCTTCGGTGAGTTGCGCGAGCAACTCGTTGACGCGCATGATGGACCGGGCGTGGTGGTACCCGCGCGCCGACATGGTTGCTCGAACGATTCCAAGCGCGAGGTCGCGCACCGCCTGTGTCAGATCCTCGAGCATGACGCCGTGACGGAAGTGGTTCATGTGAACGTTGATCCACATCCGCCATTCCGGGGCATCCATGGGAAAGGTCGCTCGCATTCGTTGGTCGTGGTTCAGCGCCTGCAGGAATGCACCGGCGGCGTCGGCGATCGGTCGCGTGTCGACCTTGCGTCCACCGAGCGAGCGCAGGCCAGTGCGAACCGTTCCATCGGTCGAGACACCGAGCAGCGGTCGCTCGAGTTCGGCAGCGCGCTCGTCGACGATGGCCAGGATGGGCGACGGTGCCTCCTCGATCCGTCGGCGTGCCGACATCGATGCCAGCCGGCGGATGCCGAACTTCCGCCATCCGTCGATTGCCTGCTCCTCGGGTGTGCCGATCGGAGTGCTGACGGTCTTTGCCAGCTTGGGACGATCCGGGGCCGGCGGCCGAACGTCGGCAAGCCTCGCGAGCACGCCATCGATCAGAGCCGCGTTCGTGAACACCCCGGTGGCGGTGTCGAGTCGCTCGCCGCCCCAGGCATCGCGGAAGACACCGCCGGACTCGCGCACGATCAGGCTTGTGGCCGCGAAGTCCCAGATGCCACCGAACACGATGATGGAGACGTCGAGCGTGCCTTCCGCGACCATGACTGCATCGAGGGCGAAGCATTGGCTGCGCGGTGTCTCTGGCAGTCGGAATAGGCGCGGAACGGAGTTGCGCCAGCCGAGCAACACTCCCTCCCACGGAATCACGATCGTCGAGGCATCGTTGAGCGACTCCTCGTCGGCGCATTGGATGCGTTCGGCAGCAGCAGCATCGAATGAACCATCCTCGGCATACGACGCACTCCACGCGCCGACATCACGGATCGCCCACCAACGCCGGCCCCACAACGGAGCCGAGACCATTCCCAACTCCACCGTGCCGTCGATCTCGAGCGCGATGATGGTGCCCCACCCCGGACGCCCATCGGCATAGTTGTGTGTGCCGTCGATGCCATCGAGGATCCAACGACGGTTCGACGAGCCGGGCTGCTGTCCCACCTCCTCGCCGAGCACGGCGTCGTTGCTCTTCGCGCGCACGAGACCGAGCATCGCCTCTTCGACGGCGCGGTCGACTTCAGACACAGGAGTGCCGTCGATCTTCGTGGTCGTCCGCAGCGCCTCCGACCGAAAATGCTGGCGCGAGACGGCGTCGGCCGACTCGGCCAGGCGGTGAAGAAACGCGAGGTCCTCGGCCACGAGCATCGGCACAGCATTGCAGAAGACAAGTCGGCGAGGCTCGGCGTGACCGTCAATGCGCTGCGGTTAACTTTGACGCGATGAAGCTCGGGCTCTACTGGCCTGGGCCAAATTGAACGTCCTCACCGAGGGCGCCAAGTTGGCAACTACCGCGCTTTGGTGATGACGCTGTACAGGCCCGGCACCGAATCTCCGGTGCATCCGGACGATCCGTGACTTGTCTCCCGGAGAGACCTCACCGAAGGGCTCTCCGCGTCGTTCGCTGAAACCGGCGTTGAGTCCCAGACACCCTGCGGTTCTCTCAGCCTTCGCGCAGGGCTTCGGCGGGAACGGTCGACGTGGCCTTTCGAGCGGGGGCTGCGGCGGCGACCAAGGCCAGCACGACGGCTCCAGCCACGATGGCGACGATCGCGAGTGCAGGAACATTCGAGGTACTGGCGATTCCCAGCCCCGACGCGAATCCCCGCCACAACTGACGCGCGGCTACGAGACCGAGTGGCACACCGAACACCGAGCCGACGATCACGATGGTCATCGCCTGCCAGCGCAGCGTGGCGTGAACCTGTTTCGGTGTGTATCCCAGGGCGCGTAGCACGGCTAGCTCGCGACGCCGATTACGAGCCGCTCGATCGAGGCTGGCCGTCAGCGCGATTGCCATGGCTACGATGATCGCCGCAACGATCAACACGGGTGCCGATCGCATTGCCGCCACATCGGAGATCTGCGCCGGTCGAACGGGTCGCGAGTAGGCAAGCGGCTCCGAGGCGCTCGGGTCCCAGCCGGCAAGCTCGCCGCGGATCGACTTGACGAACGCCGCAGGATCGACCCCGTCTCGCAGGTCGATCGCGACGAAGGACCCGGCGTTGGTGCTGAAGGTTCCGGGGTCGACCTCCGCCGCTGCCTCTCCAGCCGCGACGACGGCTGCGTAGAAAGGTGCGGAGAGGAGGATTCCAACGCCGACCCCGGCGCGATCGGCCAAGAGACTTCCGACGGCCGGCATCACAACCAGGCCAGTCACCGTTGCGTCTCGTTGTCCGAATTGCGTTTCGACGGTGACGACATCGCCGACCGAAACTCCGGCCAGCGCCGCAGACCGTGCACCGAGTGCGACCTCGTGGTCGGCGCGAGGCAAGGATCCCTTGATCGTGGTCAGACCAAGCTGCCCGAAGCTGGTCACATCCGCAACTACCGGCAGCGTGACGCTGCCGATCGATGCGGTGCCGTCGATCGCGGCAATGCCCCAGGCCTTCACGTCGGACCGATCGAGCGTCGTCGACACCGCCTGTACATCTGTCCCACCGAACCCGTAGTTGACAACGACCCCCGCGTCGTATGGCCATCCGTACGTCGACGGTGCAGACACCAAGTCCGCAAGACTTGTGCTGTACGTCAGCGCAGTCACGACAATCGTCACGGCTGCAACTGACAACGCGAGCAGCGTTCCTCCGTCGCCTCCGCCCCGGCCGCGCAATGCGGCACGAACTCCGAGTGCCACCGACACATTGCCGCCGCCGGCCATCAGGTCCGGCAGCCGACCGGGTGACTCTGGACGCGGTTCAAGTCGCGGGCCCGATGTCGCTCGCCATGACGAGAACATGGTCGACGCGGTCAACGTCACCAACGCGAGGCCGACAACTCCGACGAGCAACGGGCGTGCGACGCCGAGATGCCGATCGGGAACGACCGCACGAACGCTCGCAACAGGACCCAATCCGGACGCCAACCATCCGGCCACGACGGCGCCGATGAGCCCCGCCAACACGGTCGACCAGATAGGTATCGCCACAGCAAGAGTTCGTTGGCTGTGGGTTGCACCCATTTCGCCCAAGTGCCGCGCATCGGTCTCCATGTCGCGCGCCGAACGATGCGTCGAGATTGCGACGAGAAGAACCGTTGCGATCAGAACCGTCAGACCCAGCAAGCGCAGTGCCGTGACGCCAGGCTCGAGAGACACCTGGATCCTGTTGGCTTCCTCTGACGTCACGCTGGGGATCGCCGAGAACGTCGCATCGATCGCTTGTAGTGCTGCCGGTAGTCGCAGACTCTCGGAATCGAATTGCTCGCGTAGCGTCGTCAACACCCGGTTCACCGCTGCATCTCCGCCACGGATCGACAAGGAGAAGAATCGCGCGTCGGCCGAGCACGTCGGTGGGAAGAACGTGGGGATGAGCTCGTCCAATGTGCGCAGATCATCTTGCGCAGGCTGGACGGCCAGGCAGAAGTAGCGCGCTGCCACGTCGGGGCTGACGACGATCCGTTGGCGGGGATACAACTCGTCGGGCAGTACCTCGTCCGAGAAGACGCCGATGCCGACCACCTGCAAATGTTCGACGCCGAGAGGTGCAATCAACGCCTCGGCGTCGGCGCCGCTCGGCGCTGCAGGCCAGAACGTGAGGGGCAGAACATCGCCCACGTGCAGATGCAGGGTGACCGCGACGTCGACGCTGACAAAGGCCTCTTCGCCTGCTCGCACCATCCGGCCTTGGTGTACCACCGGGCGATCGCGATCGATGTAGCGGCCATCGAGTGAGCCGAGCACGGCCGTGGATGACTCCTCCACTTCACCACGCGGTCGGGGACCGCTCTCGCCAGGCGTCGCGGCGAACAACGCATCGCTCACCATCGCGTCGACACCCGGCGTGGTTCGGACCACATCGACGAGATGATCAGTCGCCAGGCTGGGGTTGACGACGAGTTGGCTCACGTCGGCTCGGCGGAGGTAATCCGGATAGGCATGATCGGTCTTCCACGCGGCGCTGAGCGCGGCGAGCGATGCACCGACGCCCACCACGAGCAACAGCGCGAGAGCGAGGCGTGCGAAGCGTCGTCGACGAAACCCGGTGAACGCCAGCAGCACGACACCCCTCATGAAGTCACGATAGTGGCGCACCTGCGAGGCCGGAATCGTGCTAACACGTCGACCGTTCGGGTGCTAGCCGTGAGGCTGAGCTGAGGGTGTCAGGGACTCGGCTCCTCCGTTTGCTCGCGGCTCAACAACTCGTCGGCAACTCGACGGCCGATCGCGAAGGCCGCCTCCGAACTCGACACCGCATCAACGAAGTCGCGTCCGCCGATGGTGACCAGCCGCGTCGGGCGCGTGGCGACAACGGTGGCTGTGCGGGTTGAATCTTGAAGCAGTGCGATCTCCCCGAATTGGGCACCCGGCCCCAGCGTGCCCTGACGTCGTCCACCTCGCGAGACCTCGACCTCACCGTCGGCGATGACGTAGAACAGGTCACCCGAGTCACCCTCGGCAATCACGACGTCGCCTGCCGCCTTGTCGGCCATGGCAGATCGCGCCGCCAGCTTCTCGAGCGTGATGGGTGGCAGCGGCGACAGAAGTTCGATGCGGGTGAGCAGCGATAGGACCTCGGGTACCGGCTCAGAACGTTCGTCGATCGATCTGAACCTGGGCAACAGCACGAGAGCGAGAATGGGAAGGATCAGCCCGACGATGACCAGAACGGGTCGCAGTCCGAGCCACGAGATCAGCGGGGGAGCGGCGAGCGACCCGAGTCCACCCATCGCGATTCCGAAGGTGTAGAGCACACCGAACACGCGCCCGAGTGTGCGATCGATGCCGAGTCGTTGGATGAGGGTGAACCCCGAGACGTCGAGCAGCGCGTTCGCTAGGCCGACGACGAGCATTGCTGCGACTGCGGCGGCGGTGTGGGGAAGCAGACCGATCACGGCAATGGGGAATCCCCACAGCACCAACGCGAGGGCGAACGGCTTGCCGAGGCGTCGCTGGCCCGTCAGGGTCACCGCGTACATGGCACCGATGATCCCGCCGATGCCCATCGCCGCAGCCAACCATCCGACACCGCTGCTGTCGAGGTGGATCAGATCGAACGAGACCGAGACGAGAAGCACACCGAGTAGTCCTCGAACGAAGATCTGGGCCACGAAGCAGCCGACAAGGATGGCCATGTCGACGTTCTCTCGCAGTTCCATCAGTCCACCCATCAACGCGTCGCGCGGCCCGTCGCGCGATCGTCGCACGGCCTTCGACGGATCGACGGTGATGTTGAGGCCGACCACTGCCAGCAAGCCGCCCAGTGCTGCGAGCGACGACACGGCAAGCACGAACCAGGGCTCGACACCGAGCAGCAGCAGGGCTGCGAGTGCTGGGCCGACGAACGTGACCAATCCTTCGAGCGTTCCGGCTGTTACGTTCATCGCCACAAGTTCGGCCGGCGAACGCGCCGCGAGGGGCGCGAGCGCGAGATGTGCTGGTCGGTACGGCGTGCCGGCAACGCTGTAGAACGCCACGAGGAGATAGGTCACGGCTGCTGGCGCGTCGGCAGCGAGCGCTACAGCAGTCGCGGCCTGAGCGGACGTCACTGCGATGAAGACGATGCAGACGACGCGGCGTCGTGGAAATCGATCGGCGGCCCAGGCACCGAACGGAAGAGCCATCGCGCCTGGAAGGAGTCGCGCGACACCGACGAGGCCGACAGCCGAAGTACCTCCCTCGCGAAATGCCCACACCGAGAGCCCAACCATCGAGATCCCGTCGACGAGGAAGTACGAGGCCCAGCCAAATTGCAGGCGGCGGAGATTGGGCGAACGCATGACCTCGACGATCGCGTCGACCCGTCGTGTAAGTGTGCGTACCCCCGTTCCCACGCGGTCATCCTATGAAATCGTGATGGTCACACCGATCAAGTCCGCGCAGATGAGGACGGTCCCCCTAGCTCGCGCACTCGTGCCAACAAAACCGCGATGGCTCGCTCGTTCTCACCACCGAACGGAACAACCAGATCGGCGTGGCGCTTGGTGGGCTCGATGTACTGCTCGTGGCCGGGGCGGACGGTCGTCATCCACTGGGCGATGATGCCGTCGATCGTGCGACCGCGTTCGGCGACGTCGCGCGTCAAGCGGCGGATGAATCGAACATCCGCATCGGCATCGACGTAGACCTTCAAGTCGAGCCGTTCGCGCAGCGCGGCATCGTGGAGCACGAGAATTCCCTCGACGACGATGACCGGTGCCGGCTGCACCTCGCGCACGACCGGGCTGCGGTTGTGCACAGCGAAGTCGTACGTCGGCGCCAGCACCAACTCGCCTCGCGTGAGGGCGGCGAGGTGCCCGTTGAGCAGGTCCCAGTCGTACGCGTCGGGATGGTCGTAGTTCGTCGCTGCCCGTTCGACGATTGATTGATGCGTGTGATCGACCTGGTAGGAGTCGATACGTATCAACGTCACCAGGCCCGGACCAGCCAGTTCGGCCAAGCGCTCGCACACCACCGTCTTGCCCGCGCACGTCCCCCCGGCGACTCCAATCAGGAACGGGCCAGTCGCCGTGGGCATCTCAGCGACCTTAGTAGGGGGGTCCTTGTAATGACCCCGCTCCACCGGTAAGGCTGGCCGCCGTGACAGACGGATCTCCAACACTCAGCGAACGCGACGAAGCAATCATTCGCTTCGAGTCTTCGTGGTTCACACTCAACGAGCATCGCTACGATGCCATCCGGGCCCGGTTTGCGTGCTCCGTGGAGGAATACAACCTCGAAGTGAATCGGGTCATCGATCATCCCGATGCGTTGAAATTCGACCCGCTGACAGTGCGTCGGCTACGACGTCATCGCGAGAGGCGCCGCCGTGAGATGATTGAAGGCGCGGCCAGTGGTGACTAGCCCGGGACAGCTGAGGAGCACACATGAGTAACGAACAGCCGAGCCGCCCTAAGCGCTCGGGCAGCGGCGCTTCGCCGATGGGCTCGACACTGGCCATCGTCATTGCAATCGCCGCAGTCGTGGTCGGGTTTTTGATCCTGAAGAACATCCGCAGCGACGACGGCGACTCGACGACACCGACCATTGCTGCCGCGACGACCCTCGATCCGCTCACCACGACCATGTTCGAACAGCTCCCTGTCGAGACGCAGCCCACGGTCTTCACTCCCACAACTTCAGGCGCGAACGTCTTGGTCGCCAACTCGTCGCACGCCAACGGCGTGGCCGGCACGCTCACGACCGCGCTGCAAGGCAATCAGTTCACCATGGGAACGCCTACCAACGGCGCCACCAAGGAAGCGGTGACCCAGGTTCAGTACCTCTCGGGTGATGCCGCCGCTGAGGCCGTTGCGCGGTCGGTCGCGGCGCTCATGGGCGTCACAACGGTCGAGCCGATGCCCACCCCGGTCCTGCTGCAGGATCCGACGTTGCTCGCCGACAACACCGTGCTCGTCCTGCTCGGCGACGACAAGGCGGGCAAGACGCTGGCGCAGATGCTCGAGCCCGTCACCTCCACGACCACGGCCTCCGGTGTTACTTCTTCGTCTGGCGCTCCGTAAGACGTTGAAGTAGCGAGGCTGCTGCCTGCTCGATGCACCACAACGGCTCGTTGATCGCTCGCTCGGGCCCGTACTCATCGACCAAGCTCACGTTTGCGATGCGCGCGACGACGTCGGGCGCTGCATCGCCGACGACTGCGCCGACGGGCTTGCCCGCTTCCTCGGCCAGCTCTTGGACGCCGCCGACCACCTTGCCCTCGAAGCTCTGTTCGTCGAGGTAGCCCTCGCCCGTGACGACGACGTCGGCAGCGGCGATGGCATCGTGCAAATCGAGTTCGTCGGCCACCAGATCGAAACCCGGCAAAAGCCGTCCGCCGAGCGCGACGAGCGCGCCTGCAATACCACCCGCAGCACCGGTCCCGTCGATCTCGCGCACATCGACGCCGTAGTCGTGCTGATAGATCTGCGCAAGTCGTTGCAGCCGGCCGGTGAGCAGCTTGACCTGTGCGTGTGATGCGCCCTTCTGCGGACCGAACACCTCGGCAGCGTCGAGGAAGCGAGTGCGCACATCGCACGCCACGAGCAGCTTCACCCCGCGCAGACGATGCGGGGCATGAATGGCCCGAAGTGCGCCATAGCCGCCATCGGTCGTGGCCGACCCGCCGAGGCAGACGATGATCTTCTTTGCCCCCGCATCCAGCGCCATGTCGATCAACTCGCCCGTTCCGATGGTCGACGCTGCCATCGCATCGTTACTCGCTGCGCCGCCGACCAACGTCAGGCCCGATGCTCGCGCCATCTCGATCACTGCTGTGCCGCGATGCATTCGCCACTCGGCGGTCACGGGATCGCCAAGTGGTCCGGTGACGGTCGACGTGCGGTTGGGTCCGCCGAGTGCCTCGAGCGTGCCCTCGCCACCATCGGCCATGGGAAGTTCGACGCAGTCGTGGCCGAGCTCCCAACACGCCGAGCCGACTGCCGCTGCCACCTGGCGACCGGAGGCGGTTCCTTTGAACTTGTCGACCGCTGCCACCACTCGCACGGCCGCAGCCTAGGGTTCGACGCCATGGGAATTGCCAACGAGAACGCGGTCATCGCCACGCCACCTCCGGCCCTGTACGGGACCGCCGATGGCCTGCCCGTTGGGGTGCAACTGGTCGCCGGGTTCGGACGCGAAGACGTGCTCGTGCGAATCGCTGCTCAGCTCGATGCAGCGCAGCAGCGGGCTTCGCGGCGGCCTCCGGTCAGCGCTTGATGGAAGCCAGCCTGGCGCGCTCCGCGTATTGCGAGGCGGGGGTCTTCGCCGACGAGCAGCGGCTGGCGATCTCGACATCGTGGGTGTGCGTCGGTCGAAGCGACGCGGTCGGTTCCGCCCCGGGTTCGTACCGATTGACATCGGTCGCCGGTGAGCATGTGTTGCTCGTCCGCGACAGCAACGGCTCCCTTGGTGCATTTGCCAATCGATGCATGCACCGCGGCACCGAGCTCGTCGACTCGACCTCGTCCGTCGGGGCGTCGGCATGCTTCGACAGGGTCATCCGCTGCCCGTATCACTTTTGGGCCTACGCGTTCGACGGCGCGCTGAGAGCCTCGCCTTGGGTCGACGACATTGATCCTGCCGAGTTCGGCCTGCGTCGATTCGCGATCGGCGAATGGGGAGGGTTCACGTTCGTGCGGCTTGCTGCGGATGGATCATCCCTCGACGACGAACTCGCCCCGATCCCGTCGCGATTCAGCCGTTTCCCGCTCGACCAACTCGTGGTCGGCGGCTCGATCACCTACGACGTCGCTGCCAATTGGAAGGTGCTCGCCGAGAACTACAACGAGTGCTACCACTGCGGGCCGGTGCATCCGGAGCTCTGTGACTTGGTGCCCTCGTTCCGCGTGCGTGGCGGTGCGACGCTCGATTGGATGCAGGGTATTCCTCATCGCCCAGATGCGGATACCTTCACCGCAGCAGGTACCAGCGAGCGATCCTCGTTTCCCGGCCTCAACGACGCCGAGAGAGCGAATCACTTCGGCGAGTTGATCTACCCGAATCTGATGTTGTCGCTGTCACGCGATCACGTTGCTGCCTTCGTGCTGCAACCGCTCGCCGCCGATCGCACGAGCATCGAATGCCAGCTGCTGTTCCATCCCGACGAGGTGTCAAAGGCTCGCTTTGATCACTCTGATGTGGTGAATTTCTGGCACATGGTCAACCTGCAGGATTGGGCGATCTGCGAACGAGTGCAACGCGGCATGGCGAGCCGAACGTTCGATCACGGTTGGTATGCACCCATGGAGGACCCGAGCCTCGACATCCGCCGCTGGTGGATCTCGAAGATGACGGAATCAACCTGAAGCGCTACTGACCGAAGATTTCAGATGGGAGTGATCGCTGCGGCGATCTCATCGAGGCGGGGGACAAGGGGCGGGCTGATTAACAGCGAGCCCCACTGGTCTGGGTGAGCGGTGGGCCACGCCAGGTTGACCTGTCCGTTGGGAAGGGTGAACGCATAACCCGCAGCGCCGGCGATAGTCCGTTCGGCCACCGACACAGCAGTGACGTCCGCGAGTTGTTGGGCGAGGCCGCCCGTTGTCACCGCGAGTGTGAGACTCGAGCCGCCCATCGACCAGCCCTGCCGCACCGACTCGTACGAATCGGAGGTGCTGAACCCGACGAACTCCGTCCCGGCCTCCGGCAGGACGTACGGCAGGCCTGACCCCGGCTGGATCGCGAGCGTCAACCGGGTGAGGCGCTCGGGTGTGACCTCGAAGTTGCTCGCGATCCACAGGCGTCCGTCATCACGCCACCACATCAGACGAGTGTTACTGGGCGACGCGAGCGGCTGGCCGTCGACACCGTTGTCCGTTACCAGGTATGCCCGGCCATCGGGCACGTCAATCGGTACGGAGGTGACCTCTCCCTCGGGTTCGGTCGCGCCGATCACGTCGCGCGATTCGTTGAGAACGACAACTCCGTCGGTGATGCCAGTCGGCCCCGACCATGCAACCACCAACCACGTGGCACCTCCGGCGTCCACTGCGACCGGGTCGTCGATTGCACGGACACCATCGATGCCCATCAATGTGTACGGAAGGGTCGGGCTGGCCGGAACCGATGTCGTGGTCGGTGCTGTGCTGGTGGACGGCACCAATGTCGTGCTGGGAACGGGTGAGTTGGCCGGCTTGATCGCACGGTCGGCTGGGCGGTTCAACACGACCAGGCCGACGATGACGATGATGGCCGACGCGCCGGCTGCGATCGAGGTACGGACGATCTGTTGACGTCGGCGTATGGATTGCAGGCGAGCGATGCCGTCGGCTGGCGCGGGCCGTCGCAATGCAGCGCCGGCAATGCGCGCCCGTTGTTCGAAGGCGTCATCGTTGTGCTGATCGTTCGTCATGACTGCGACTCCATCCGGCTGAGCAAGACAGCGCGTGCACGGCTGAGATCGCTGCGCACGGTTCCTTCCGGCACGTCGAGAATGCGCGCCACATCGACCACGGATCGATCGCCCGCGTAGAACAGTGCGACGGCGAGTCGTGGACGCTCGGGTAGCTCGCGAACGGCGGACCAGAACGCCATCACATCGTCGGACGGTCCCGGCATCGATGATTCTTCACGTCGCTGACGCGACAGGAACCGTGCTTCAGTCACCAGTCGGCGCCATCGACTGCGACACAGGTTGACGAGAACCCGATGGCACCAACCACCCGGCCGCTCGAGACGCCGAACCTTCTCCCAGCTGACCAGAGCCCTGACCATCGCGTCCTGCACCAGGTCTTCGGCGTCACGCCCCGAGAGTGCGGTGGCGACCGCGATCAACCCCGAGTACTCGCGCAGGTACAGGTCTTCGAAGCTGGTGGCGACGATTGCGAATTCGGTTGGTTCGGTCATGTGTGTGGTGTTTGGTGATGTGCTGGTGATGAGCATCACTCACACACACGCACGGGCTCGCACTTTCGCTGCAAAACAGTCGCGTGTGACCACATGGTCACACCAACCAGTTCGCCTCCCACGCCGGATCTGTCAACGCCGGGCGATCGAGGGCGAATGGCTTGAGGTCGCAGCCAGGGCCGCGATCATCGGCCAACGCCGCCAGCGTCTTGCCGAACCAGGCAACGAACTTGTAGCCGTGACCGGCCCCGAGCGCGACGTGAATGTTTGGTTGTGCGGGAAGCGAATCGATCACGAAGTCGCGATCGGGCGGCAAGGTGTAGAGACACGTTGTCGTCGACAACGCGGGACCCAGTTGACCGCCGAACGTCGCGCGCGCGAACGCGTCGGTGCGCGCTAGGATCGCAGGGTCGGGCCCGAAGCCACGAGCGTCGGGATCCACGACGGTGCCACCGCAATCCTGGGCGATCTTCACGCCGGGGCGGCCGAACGTCGGGAATCCGTAGAACGATGGATCGTCCATCCAGATCCATATCGGGAAGTGGTCGCGTTCGAAGCGCGCCGGCATGTCGGTGTCGTAGTAGGTGACCTGTTCGCGGGTGACGGTGAGCGGCAGCCTGGTTCCCAACCCCTCGATCAGCGGCGCGGTCCAAGCATCGGCCGCAACGACCACGTGTGCTGCGCGCACTTGGCCTCCGTCACCGAACCGGACGATGACTTCGTCGCCGTCCGGGTCCATCGCCACCACCGTCGTGTCGCCACGTAGTACTGCGCCACGATCGGCGGCGAGGCGTTGCAGCAGCGGGACCGTGGCTGCGGGCGACACGATGCCGGTGTCTGCCTGGTACAGCACCGCGGTGCCGGCATCGACGCGCCATGCCGGCCAACGGCTCGTCACGTCGGCGGCGGTCAACTCGTCGAAGCCGACATCGCAGGCGCGCATCGACTCGCGGTATGTCTCGATGTCGATCGCGGCACCTTCCGGGAACAGATCGATGCCGCCGGTGACATGAACACAGGTCTCACCACTGTCGGCTTCGACTTCGCGCCAAGCGTCGTAGGCGAGGCGAGTCAGTTGCACATAGTGCGGAGTGTGGTAGCTGTGACGGATGATGCGGCTGTGATCGTGTGAGGCCCCGTGGTGGTGTCCGCCGAGTGCGAATCGTTCGAGACCGACGACCGAGTTGCCGTTGCGCGCCGCAAAGCATGCAGTCGCGCTGCCGATGCCACCCAGGCCGACAACGGCGATGTCGTAGTGGTCCACAGGTTGCACCGTAGGCCGTCGGGGTACGCTCGGCGCATGACGGAGAAGCGGTCGGAGCAACGCCGTCGCCCGCGTGACTGCGGCATCGAGATCGGCACGTTCCAGCCTGGACCCAACAACGCAATCACCGATGTCGCCGGTCTACGAGTTGGACACGCAACCATCCACGAACACTGCACAGGTGTCACCGTCGTCGTGCCCGACACGCTGGATTCCCTGTTTCACCGACCGATGGCGGCAGGTACGTCAGTGCTGAACGGCGCCGGCGAGTTGACCGGGTCGATCACCATTCGCGAATGGGGCACGCTGGAAACACCGGTTGTGTTGACGGCGACCATGAGCGTCGGAATGGCTTACCAGGGCGTGATCGAGGCAAGCCTGCGCGACGTGCCCGCTGTCGCCGACGATGTCGTCGCCCCGGTCGTCGGCGAGTGTGACGACTCGTGGCTCAGTGATCCGTCCGCGATGGCGGTGCGGCCGCATCACGTAGCTGAGGCATTGGCCAACGCAACCGACGGATCGTTCGAAGCGGGCGCGGTTGGAGCCGGGTCGGGCATGACCTGCCTCGGTTGGAAGGGCGGCATCGGCACGTCGTCGCGGGTCGTCGACGGTCACACGCTCGGCGTTCTGGTGCTGACCAACTTCGGTTCCCTCGAACGGCTGTGTGTCAACGGGTCGCCGGTTGGGCGGCGGTTCGCCGAACTCGGCCGAAATGGCGAGCGTGAGGCGCCTGAGGGAAGTTGCATCGTCGTGATCGCCACCGATGCACCGATCTT
Organism: Ilumatobacteraceae bacterium; assembly: GCA_040006755.1. Lineage (GTDB taxonomy): Bacteria > Actinomycetota > Acidimicrobiia > Acidimicrobiales > Ilumatobacteraceae > JAENVT01. The sequence continues at coordinate 13,874 of JBDTWJ010000074.1, forward strand.
GCCGTCGCAGTGCGAGCGGGTGGCTCGCCGTGCAGGTCTCGGGTTGGCACGCACCGGCTCGACAGCGAGCAATGGCAGCGGTGAGATCTTTGTCGCGTTCAGCACCGGCATGCGCTTCGAGCACGGCGGACATGGCCTCGTCAGTCACACCGTGTTGGCGGACCGAGACCTGAACGGATTGTTCGAGGCGGCGGTCGACGCATCTGAAGAGGCCGTGCTCGACAGCATGTTCAGAGCGACAACGACCACGGGTCGGCACGGACGTGTGGCCGAAGCCCTGCCGATCGACGAATTGCTGGAGTTGATGTGAGCCTGAGGATGCCCGTCGTCGTCGCTCCGGATCACGTCCTCCATGATGTTGCGACGGGAGTGTGGTGCGGTGTCACCGAGGCCAGCGACGAGTTGCCGGCGCGTGCGGAGATCATCGCCACCGCTTGCGCGGCGGCCGGCGCTGAGATGGTCGAGGCACAGGACTACGGGCTCGACGCATTGCTGCGCGTGCACGACGAGCGATTCCTGACTCTGTTGCAGACCGCGTACAAACGATGGGTCGCCGACGGCCATGTCCAATCCGGGACTCCGTATGTGACGCCGTACTTCTTCCCACCGGTTGCCGGACAGCGTGGCGGAATTCGAGAGCGCGGCGCGGCAACCATCCGTGCCGAGATCGGGTTCTACGCGATGGACACGATGACGTGCATCGGCGAGGGAACGTGGCGCGGCGCGAAGGCTGCCGCAAATGCAGCCGCAACCGCCGCGGATCTCGTGGCGGGAGGCGCTGGCGCGACATACGCGGTCTGCCGGCCGCCGGGTCATCACGCCGGACCGGCATTCTTCGGCGGGAGCTGCTACCTCAACAACGCGGCGGTCGCCGCTGCGCAACTCCGTGCCGGCGGACTCGAGCGCGTTGCTGTGATCGACATCGATGCCCATCACGGCAACGGAACGCAGGCCATCTTCTGGAACGACCCGTCCGTGTTCTACGGGTCTGTGCACGTTGACCCCGCGGCTGGTTGGTTCCCGCACACAGCGGGTCATGCCGACGAGATCGACGACACGTCCACCAATCGCAACGTTCCGGTTGAGCCCGGCACCGGTGACAGCGCGTGGTTGGAATCATGTGCAACATTGCTCGCCCATGCCGCCCAGTTCGAGCCCGATGCTGTGGTTGTTTCGCTCGGCGTCGATGCCGCTGCCGACGATCCCAACAGCCCGCTGCGGGTCACTGACGCAGGGTTCGCCGCGGTCGGACGGATGCTCGCGCACCTCGAACGAGCCACCGTGTTCGTGCAAGAGGGAGGCTACGTGTTGTCGACATTGGCGGTGCACACATTGGCCGTGCTCGAGGGTTTCGAATCCTGACCGAGTTGGTAGGCTTTCGTCCTATGGCCGTGAATATTCGAATCCCCACCACGATGCGTCCGATCTCAGGCGGTGCTTCGTCCGTGCAGGTAGAAGGCGACACCCTGGCGGACGTGCTCACCAACCTCGACACCGCTCATCCCGGCTTCCACGAGCGGCTGTTCGACGACTCGGGCGCGCTGCGCAAGTTCGTGAACGTGTTCGTCGCCGACGACGACGTGCGGTACCTCGACGGCGTCGATACGAAAGTGCCAGACGGCGAGACCGTCAGCATCATCCCCGCCGTCGCCGGCGGCTGACCAACTCGCGATGAGAGATGAGCCGCCAGGCTCCGCACACCTCTCATCTCGTGTGAGTCGGTCCGCCGCGATGAGAGATATGCGGAAGGGATCGGCTCATCTCTCATCGCAATGGCGAAGGGGCCCGCAACATGGCGGGCCCCTTCGTCGTTTTGTCTCGGTTGCTGCGTGGACGAGGACTAGAAGTCCTCCATGCCTCCGCCGCCCATGCCGCCGCCGCCGTTGTCCTTCTCGGGCTTGTCGGCAACGACAGCTTCCGTGGTGAGGAACAGGGCTGCGATCGACGCTGCGTTCTGCAGCGCCGAGCGGGTGACCTTGGCAGCGTCGATGACGCCGATCTTGACCAGATCCTCGTACACCCCGGTGGCTGCATTGAAGCCCTCGGCGCCGCTGAGGTTCTTGACCTTGTCGACCACAACGCCACCTTCGACGCCGGCGTTCTCGGCGATCTGCTTCAGAGGAGCTTCGAGGCTCTTGGCCACGAGGCGAGCACCTGTTGCCTCGTCACCCTGCAGGCCGTCGGCCAATGCGTTGACGGCGGACTGGGCACGCAGCAGGGCAACTCCACCGCCGGGCACGACACCCTCTTCGATTGCTGCCTTGGTGGTCGACACTGCATCTTCGATGCGGTGCTTCTTCTCCTTGAGCTCGACCTCGGTAGCTGCGCCGACCTTCAGCACGGCGACGCCGCCACTGAGCTTGGCGAGACGCTCTTGCAGCTTCTCGCGGTCGTAGTCGCTGTCGGTGTTCTCGATCTCGGCCTTGATCTGGTTGATGCGGCCCTTGATGTCGTCTTCGCTGCCGCCACCTTCGATGATGGTCGTCTCGTCCTTGGTGACGATGACCTTCTTGGCGCTGCCGAGCAGATCAAGAGTGGTGTTGTCGAGCTTCAGGCCGACTTCTTCGCTGATGACCTGACCACTGGTGAGGATGGCGATGTCTTGCAGCATGGCCTTGCGGCGCTCGCCGAAGCCAGGAGCCTTGACGGCTACGGACTTGAACGTGCCACGAATCTTGTTGACGACCAGCGTGGCGAGTGCCTCGCCCTCGACGTCTTCACCGATGATCAACAGTGGACGACCGCTCTGCATGACCTTCTCGAGCACCGGCAGCATGTCGCGAACCGACGAGATCTTCGATGCGACGAGCAGGATGTACGGGTCCTCGAGGACCGCCTCCATGCGCTCCATGTCGGTGGCGAAGTACGGCGAGATGTAACCCTTGTCGAAGCGCATGCCCTCGACGAGGTCCATCTCCATGCCGAAGGTCTGGCTCTCTTCGACGGTGATGACGCCGTCCTTGCCGACCTTGTCGATGGCTTCGGAGATCATCCGGCCGATCTCTTCGTCGGCCGCCGAGATCGATGCGACCTGGGCGATCTGATCCTTCGAGTCGACTTCCTTGGCGAGGTCCTTGATCGAAGCGACTGCAGCGTCGACTGCGGCCTCGATGCCCTTCTTCAAGGTCATCGGGTTGGCGCCGGCGGCTACGTTGCGCAGACCCTCGTGGACCATGCTCCACGCCAGAACTGTCGCCGTGGTGGTGCCGTCACCGG
>JBDTWJ010000075.1:0-16975 GCA_040006755.1 Ilumatobacteraceae bacterium
TCACCTACATCCTCCGCGACAACCACGGCCTCACCGCCACCGGCCTCGTCACCGTGTGGGTTGATTCGGGGGTGTCCGGGCCGGGGTCGCCGACGCCGTCGACGGACTACTTGTACGTCTATCAAGGTGGAATGGTGTCGATCACCACCGCCCAGTTGCTGGCCAACGACTCCGACCCCCAGGATCAACAACTGACCGTTGTCGCCGTGTCAGAACCAGGCACCGAAGGCGTGCTCACCGGCGATCTCGCCAACGGGTTCTCCTTCACCCCGAGCAACGACCCGATCCTGATCAACACCGACCACCGACTCCACTACCTCGTCACCGACACCGACGGCCACGTCACCCAAGCCGACATCACCGTCCGCATCCTCGCCAACGGCGACCCCAACCAACCACCCGTCGCTCGTGACGATGTCACCCGCACCGACACCGCCTCGACCGTCAGCATCTTCGTCCCATCCAATGACTTCGACCCCGATAACGACGCCTTCTCCGTTGCCAGCGTCAACAACCCCGCACACGGCAACGCCCAGAACTTCGGTTCCGGGTTCAATTACACACCCAACCCCGGGTTCAGCGGCGTCGAGACCATCACCTACATCCTCCGCGACAACCACGGCCTCACCGCCACCGGCCTCGTCACCGTATCGGTCAATTCCGGCGGTCCCCATCCGCCGGTTGCAAGCTCTGCGAGCTACTCGGTGCAAGCCGGCGGCACACTGTCGATCGTCCTGTCGGCGGTCGACCCCGACGGAGATCCGCTCACCTGGTCACTCGTGACGCCGCCATTCGGACAACTGACGGGTGCTCTCTCAGGTACAGCGCCGACCTTGACGTACACGGCGCCGACGAATCGGGCGAACGACGCGTTTGTCTACAAGGTCAGCGATGGCGTGCTCGAGACCCAAGCGACGATCACCATCACGATCCTGCGCGCCAACATTGCCCCGGTGGCCGTCGACGACGTGGCGACGACGACTCAGGAGACACCCATCGCCCTCGACCTCCTCAGCAACGACACTGACGCCGACGGCGACATCCTCGCCATCAACAATGCAAGCAATGGGACCAACGGCACGACGGCGTGCACTCCGGCGCTGTGCACCTATACCCCCAATGCAGGGTTCTTCGGAAGCGACTCCTTCACGTACACCATCATCGATGGATTCGGTGGCGCTGACGAAGGTGCCGTCACAGTCACGGTTGATCCGTCACCGATCTCAGCCAGCCTCAATCCCGCGACGACAACGACGGGGCCTGGCGCAACGTCAATAGCGCTGGCCGATATTCCGTACGAGCGGATGCGCACGCTCGACGTCGACGTGTCCAACGCGCCGTTCATGAAGCGCTCGCCGTTCATGAAGCGGTCACCGTTCATGAAGCGGTCGCCGTTCATGAAGCGCTCGCCACTCGCCGAGTTCGCGCCGTTCATGAAGCGCTCGCCAGCCGCGACGAGCACGCCGTTGTCGGAGATCCCTGTCGACTATCCCGGAGGATGGCCGGCGCTACTCGCCGGCACGGTGCTTGCGGGGGAGCCGACTCAGAGCGTCACCTTGCAACAGTTGCTCGTTCTCTACGACGCCCCGGGGCCACCGACTCAAGCGTTGGCGGACCTCACGCTCGACGACATGTCGTTCTTCGAGGGCACCCCCGTTGCCGAAGCGTCCCCGGCGGCGTTCCTGATGGGCGCCACGCCATTGGTCGGCCTTCGGTTCGTCGGATCGCAGACGTGGTGTGATCGGCTGTCCGCGGACACTGCCGGCGCTTCGACGTGCGCTGGAATCGGCGTCGGACCACTCACCACCATGCTGGAGCTCGACGTCGATCCAGACGCAGCGAAGATCCTGGCTGCGCACCCCGATCTGCGCCGCCTGCCGCTGGCCTCGAACATTGGAACATTTGTCGGCGCTCCTGTCGTCGACTCACGGTTGAACGAGCTCAATCTTTTTGCGACCGACATCGGCCAGATCGCGTTGATTGCGGCGCTCGATGCATCTGCCGCAGTCGGCTCTGTGCTCATCTCTGACATCCCGGTCAACGATGCCGATCCGAACGATGGTCCATATGGACGCCGGGACTTGGTCGTCGACTGCACTCAAGGCTTCGCCTGCTCAGCAGGCGCCACGCTGGCTCAAGCAAGAACAGCCAATGCGCTTCGCCCGGAAGCCAAACTTCAAGACGTCGGCCGAGCATTTTTCGACCACACCGTCGCCGGCACTCCGCTCATCTCCCTGCCCCAGATCGCGACCGCGCTGCCGGCTTCGCTGGAACTCAATGACGTAATCGTGGGCACGTTGGACCAGGCCGACTTTCCCTGGGAGGACGTCGATCTGAGTACGGCGGGCCTACAGGATTTCGCCCGCACCGGGGCAACGCTTGACTGGAACCTGGCGATCTCGATCTCGAGCGCGCGCGGTGGTGCGGGACCTTTCAACACCACCGCGACGGTCACCTTGCCGCCGGGATTCCGATTCTTCGCTCCCAGCCCGGCACGCCCGGCGCCGGCGGCCCTCAACACATTGGCGCCCGCGGCCGGCCTCATGAGCGGTCCGATGGCGACTGATGGTCCCGACGGTCAAGTGCTCGTCTGGAACCTCGCCGATCTGCAAGCTGACACGGCGTACACGCTCTCGTTCCGCACCACGCCCGGGTTGGAGCTCGGGGTCGCTCGCGCCGTCGCCAAGCTCGAGATCGCCCAGGGCGCCGCAACCACTGCAGGACTCGTCGGTGTTGTCGACAGCGGCGACGCGTCGAGCGACCCGGCCTCGGCGCTGCCGGTGCTGAGCAACGTGCTGTATCTCGGCTACGTCGACCATGCTGAAGATCTCGATCTCTATGGGTTCAACTCGACACCGTCGGCCCAGGTCGGCGTACGTCTCAGCCACCTCGCGGGCGACGGAGACCTCGTCGTCTACGGTCCGGCCGCGGATCGGCCGGGCAACTCGCCATCGCCGGTACCTACCCGCACCGCAACACCATCCGCGCCTCCACTGCAAGCCGAGGCTCTCGACGTATCCAGCGTCGGCTATTCGCCCGAGCCCGACACGGACGCAGGTGTTCCATTGATCGATGGACGAACCGTGGTCGGTCGCTCCGCCGCACGAGGCACAGACCTCGAGTCGGTCGACGCGATCGCACCCGACCTGTTGCAGGTCAGCTCGTACAACAGCTCGACCTCGAACCTCCCGTACGTGCTCCGTGTTCGTCAAGTCGATCCCCCGAACACTCCCACATGCACCGCCTATGCGCGCATCGGCGGCGTCGCCGGCACGATGCCAGACCTCACCGCGCTACCATCCGACCTCGCCACGATCATCCTCGTGAACCGGCAGCGGCTCGGCGACACGTTCGGCGCCGCGGCGACCAGCGACGTGATGGCGAGCCTGGTCAGTCTGGCGTCGCGACCCGATGTCAAGGGTGTCGTCGTCCCGGTCGACGGCGATCCTGCAGTCGCGTCTGCATACTCGGCGTGGAATGCCAACCCCTGCCTGGCGGACCGCGCGAACAAGGTCGTCAACGAGATCACCCGCCTCGTGGTCGGTATACGAAACGGTGCTCTGCCCGGTGTCGCCGAACATCCAGCGCTGGCCAATGTGGTGATCGTCGGCGGGGACGACATGGTTCCAATGGCCCGTCTCGACGACACGACGAGGGTGGGCAACGAGACCGGATACGCCGACGAGTTCGACATCAACGGCTCGTACTTTGGGGCACTCGGTACCAGCCACTTCCTCAGCGACGATCCCTACGGCGACCTCGACCCGATCCAGTGGGCGACGCGTCGTCTGTATGTGCCAGAGCTGTCACTGGGTCGTCTCGTCGAATCCCCTACGCAGATCGTCGCCCAAATCGATGCATTCGGCGCGGCCTCCGGACGTCTCAACGCAGGTAGCGCATACGCGGCCGGCTACGACTTCATGACCGATGGCGCGAGCATGGTGCGCCAAGCACTCGCCAGTTCACTGACATCAGCCAACGGCGCTCCCGTGACGGTGACCGCACCGTTGCACGAGAGCACGTGGACAGGAGCCGAACTGATCGGTGATCTCACTGGCCCACCCGCCCCGTCGATCGCGGCCATCTTCGGTCACGCAGACCACACCGCGTTCGAGGCTGCCGGAGGCCAAGGGATTGCTGCCGCCGCACTCGCCGCGACGCTGCCCGCCGGCGCTCGATTGGTCTTCTCGATGGGCTGCCACTCGGGTCTCGCCGTCTCCGATGCAACCACCGGCGGCGGAGCAGCCGCCAATGATCTGGCAGCCAGTCTGACCGCACGCGGAGCTGCGTACGTCGCAACCACCGGGTACGGATATGGCGATCAGGTCAGCGTCGGGTTGCAGGAACGACTGATGACGTTGTTCGCGGGTCAACTCGACGGCGCCGTGTCGCTGGGCGATGCGCTGCGCAACGCCAAGCAGCAGTACTTCGGCAGTCAAGGCCTGTACGGCGCATACGACGAGAAGGCTCTGTCGAGCACTATCCTGTATGGCCTGCCGATGTTCGCCGTCGGCACCGAGCGCCCGGTTCGGCCGACACCCCCGAATGAAACGACGGCGCCGATACCTGGCGCGGCAGGACTGTCCTCAACCGCATACAGCCAGGACTTCACGTTTGCTGCCAGGACCGGCGGCATCGGCAACTGGTACGAAGCCGACGCCGGCACCGGCCCGCAGTTGCCGCAGATCACTGCGAGCCGACCCGTCGAGCCACGCGCCGAACTCGACGTCACCGCGCCCGCGCCCGACAATTCGCTGCTGCCGGCCCACGGCGCAGTCGTCAGCGGGCTTCGGACCGGGCAGACGATCGCCAACTTCGACGCGGCCTTCAGTCGACCGACGCTCGACAACGCGGCGGGCGAGCCGGAGGCCGTGAACTCCGTTGCGGTGTTCCCAACTCGATTGGCCGGTGTCACGACGGTCAGCGACAGTCAGGGTCTCGTCGGTCCCGAAGGCATCGCCCAGCGCCAGAAGCTCGTCCTGATCCCTGGGCAGTTCCAGTCGGTGGCACCAGATGACCCCGTCGGTCGTGGGACTCAGGTGCTGTACAACCAGATGTCCGGCGACATCTACTACTCCGCATCGACCGATTGGATCGCGCCGAAGGTCGGCGACGTCGTCCTGCGACGATCTGCCGGCGACACGTTCGCCAACGTGTCAGTCACCGCCAGCGACGACTCGGGCATCCACCGTGTCGTTGCGCTCTACCAGGCAGGCGGGGATTGGCAGCATCTGAACCTCGGGTTGAGCGGCGGCGCGTTCGTTGGCTCGCTGGCCGTTCCTGCGTCGATCACCAACGAACAGATTCGTGTTGTCATTCAAGCCGTCGACGGTGCCGGCAACGTTTCGTGGGCTGCGAACAAGGGGCCCGGCTTTGCGCCGACGCCTCCGCCGCCACCGGCGCCGACCGTGACCTTGTCACCGGCGCCTCCCGCTTCAGGATGGTTCTCGGCCGCGCCGGAGCTCGCCGTGTCAGGGCCGGCCACCGATACCTTCGACATCTCGATCGACGGTGCACCACCAGTGCCGTACCTGGGCGCGTTCACCCCCGGCGGTCTGGTGAATGGTTCGCACGTCATCGAGGTCACCAGTTCGAGTGGTGGCAGCGTCAGCGTCACCATTCGGATTGATACAACGCCGCCAGAACTCACGATGTCATTGTCGCCGACCCCGAATCCGGCTGGATGGCGAAACACTGCTGTCACCGCGACGTTCACCTGCGCGGACTCGGTATCAGGCATTGCCTCATGTCCAGGCAGCCAATCGACAGGATCGCTGGAAGGCGCCGCCTTGGCTCTCTCCGGTACGTCCACCAATCGCGCTGGGCTGAGCACCACCGTTGCGCAGTCCGTGCAGGTCGATCGGACCGCACCCAGCGCGCCCGTCGTGACGCTCGACCCGGCCTCGCGCCAGATCAATCAGACGAGCTCCATCAGCGCAACGTCGTCCGACACCTTGTCGGGGCTCGCGGGAGGCGAATGGTGGATCGGCGTCGATCCAGGGGCTGGGAGTGCGACCCCTCTGTCGCTTTCTGGTGGTGCGCTCACTGGGTTGATCCCAGCGGGATTGAGCGCAGGATCGTACGTGGTTTCGGTCCGATCGGTTGACGTCGCAGGAAATTGGAGCGCACCCTCAGCCGCAAATCTGACAGTGACAGCACCGGGCAACTCGCCGCCGACCGCCGCGGCACAGACCGTCACGACGCCCGAGGACACCGCAACAGCGATCGTGCTGGGTGGGACCGATAGCGACGCCGGTGACCTACTGACGTTCGTTGTCGTCACCCAACCGGTGAACGGTCTCCTCACCGGGACCGCGCCAAATCTCACGTACACGCCGACGGCAAACTTCAATGGCGCCGATTCCTTCACGTTCAAGATCAACGATGGCACGGAAGACTCCAACACAGCGGTGGTCACGATCGATGTGACACCGGTGAACGATGCCCCGGTCGCAGCATCAGTCTCGGTTTTGACGCCGCGAGACGTCGTGGTGAACGTCGGACTCGCGGCGACCGACGTCGACAGTGGTTCGTTGACGTTCGTCGTAGTGGCTCAGCCCGTGCACGGCACCCTCTCTGGCACCGGTGCCGCCCTGACGTACACGCCCGATGCGGGGTATGCCGGGCCGGACTCGTTCACGTACAAGGCGAACGACGGCGGCCTGGACTCCAACACAGCGACTGTCTCGATCACGGTCGTCGCCGTCAACAGACCGCCCACCGCAAACGCGCTGACAGTCTCGGCGACCACGGCCCAACCAATGGATATGACGCTTTCGGGAAGTGACCCAGATGGCGACACACTGACATTCGTAGTCGTGACGGGACCTGCGCACGGAACCCTCAGCGGCACCGGTTCTACCGTTTCATACACCAGCGTTGCAGGCTTTGTCGGGAGCGATTCGTTCACCTACGCCGTCAGCGACGGACACATCCAGTCAGCAGCGGTCACGGTCGCAATCACGGTGTCTGCACCTGCGCCAACCCTCAGCCTGTTGTTGGCCGACAATGCATCGAGAACGACGAACGCGCGGCCGCTCGCCGGCGCCGTGTTGAACGGTGGCGTGAGCGCGTACGTATACGCTGGTACAGCGCAACTCGTTGGTGTGCGCCAGTTGAGTTTCGCCCTCGACGGCCGCTCGTTCTCAACGGATCGCGTCGCCCCATTCGACTTTGCCGGTACTTCGACCGTGAGGTCGTGTCGGTTCTGCGTTGCCGACGCCTACCCATTCGAGTCGAATCTCCTGAGCGTCGGCATTCACCACATCACGGCAACGGCGCTTCTGCAAAACGGGACGCGAGTGGTTGTCGACTCGTCGTTCACCGTCGCCAACACGACACCGCACACGCTGGTGTTCTCATCATCGGCCGACCGATCGACTGCCTCGCCGCTTTCGGGAGCCACATTGGCGGGAAAGCGATTCGTGTTCCTCGGCCCCGCCAACGATTCGATTGCCGGCGCACTCGGGGTCGTGTTCCAGCTCGACGGCAAGCTGACGGCCGCCGACCTATCTGCACCTTACGACGCGTTCGGAATGCGACGCGGCCTGCCGATTGCACTCGACACACGCCGGCTGCGAAACGGCGATCACCGAATCGTGGCCATCGTCCAGCTCATCGGCGGCGGCCAAGTGGTGTACACCGCCAACTTCCGAGTGTCCAACTAGTGGACTAGGACCCAGGTGGCGGGGCGACGACGCCCAGATCGCCGAGCTGAGCGAGCGAGATAGAGATGCGTGCATCATCGTTGTCCATTCGTGCGATGCCCATCGACGCCAGCGCAATCTCGTAGATGAAGCCATCGGCAGTCGCATGGTCGAGCGCGATCTCGAACGAGGCTCGTGCTTCCTGCTCGCGGCCATCGAGGAGGAGAGCCCGTGCCCTCAGCCGGGCGAGTGTGGCGGGCACGACGGCGGCATCACCGAGGCGCTTCAGAGCTCGGGCTGCTTCGTCGGCTGCGGCCAGAGCGGTTGACGCATCTCCCGCGAGGAGGTGGAGCTCGACGATGCGTACGAGTGAGTCGACGACCAGATCGTCGGCTTGAAGCTCGCGAAACCCGGCAAGTGCCTCCGATTGCAGACCGAGCCCCTCATCGACGCGTCCCTGCCACGCGGCAATTCGCGAAAGCCCGCTGAGAGCTGCGAATGCGCCCATCGGGTAGCTTGCCGCCTGGGTCACCCGCCTCGCTCGCTGGAGCAGCCGTGTAGCTGCGTCGAGATGGGATTGGAGCGTCAGGATCTCAGCGACGTTGTTGTCGGCGAGCGCTGCGCCAAGCACGTCTCCCGCTCGTTGGTAGTGCTCCGAACTCATGCGGAAATCCGCGAGAGCGTCGATTGCGCGGCTTTCGCGCCACGCGCTCTCGCCGCGATTGAGCAGCAAGTTGGCGAGCCCGATCGAATCGTCGAGTTCGGTGAGCAGGGAAAATGCCACGCGCTCGTGCTCGGCTCGTTCCGGCAGGCCGAGCGACATGCAGCACCATTCAGCGAGCAGATGGGCCTGGGCCAGCAGACGAAGATCGTCGCTGTGCTCGAAGTCTTTGAGCAGCGTTCGACAGAGCTCGAGACACTTCTTCCACTGACCGAGTCGATTGCGAATCGTCGCCCGTGACAGTCGGAGATGTCCACCTACATGGGGATCGGGACACGACTTGAGTGCCCGTGCGGTTGTCACCAGCGCGGCCCGGTAGCGCCCAAGCTTCTCTTGCAATCGTGATCGATCCTCCGCGATCACCGCCTGGTCCCGAGCGCCGGCGAGGCGAGCAGCGTGCGCCAGTGCGCCCAACGCCGTCTCGGGATGGCCGGCGCGCTCGGCGGCATACGCCAGCCGACGATGTGTCGTGCAGCAGTCTGCAGCAACCGCACCGATCTGGCGTTGTGCGACGAGCACATCGCCGAGAAGCGTCTCGGCAACCTCCATCGCGCCCTTGGCGATCGCCGCCTCCGCTGCCTCGCGATTCCAACGAACGATGCGCTCCGGCATACCCGACCCGGTGGCGTGAAACGCGAGAGCTGCAACAGGGTCAGGCAAAGGCACTGACTCTCCCCACGCTTCGATCACGTCCCCGGCGCGTTGATGCAGTGCCCGCCGACGGCGGACAGAGAGCCCCTCGTAGGCGGCCACTCGCACAAGATCGTGTCGGAACCTCACGGTCTGCTCGCCGAGCATGACGAGATCACCGAGCTCACGCTCCCAGGTTCTCGCGTCTTCGAGATCGTCGCGCTCGAGCACGCGGCTGGCAAAATCGCGGCTCATGGTCGAACCCAAGACCGACGCATCGCGAATGAGCTCTCGACCGATGACGGGAAGCTGATCGATGCGCGCCGCCAGCACACGCTCGACGGTCTCGGGGTACGCAGCGTCAGCCACCGTCGAGTGCGTCGCTACAGAGCGTGCGAGCTCGATCAGGTAGAGCGGGTTCCCCTCCGCCGACTCCCTGAGCCTCGCCAGGGTCGCGTCGCTTGCTGCGCTCGCGGGCAGCTCGCGCAGCAGCAATTCGTCCGCGTATTCGCTGTCGATCGGCGCGAGCTGGATGGTTGTCACCGGCGACGGCGACCAGCCTTCCGGCCGCCGCGTCAAAACGAAGGCAGTATGAGATCCCAGCAATCCGCCGAGCACATCGACGAGAGCTCTCGATGCTTCGTCGATCCAATGGACGTCTTCGAAAACGATGACCGAATCCGGCCCGGTCAGCACGAGAACGAGCTCGGCGACAGCCAATCGCACCCGGTCAGCGCGAAACGTCGGATCGAGAGCCTCGACTTCATCGGTCGTCGGCACGTCGGCGCCGACGACTGTGGCGATGAGCGGTAGCCATGGCAGGAGAACCGGTGCGACCTGCGCGACCAACGCGGCGATCGATGCGCCGACGACCACCGCGTCGTCGTTGGGATCAATGCCAGCTGCAAAGCGGATCAGCCGCCGGAACGGTAGGTACAGCGATCCGACCTCGTGGGGCTCGGCGCGCATGACGTACCACCGGCGCGAGTCCGTGACGCGGCGTGCCTCCTGCCAGAGCCTGCTCTTGCCCACGCCGGCTTCACCGACGAGTTCGACAAACCCACCGTCCCGGATGGCGCGCAGCAGTTGGGCGAGTTCCTCGTCGCGCCCGACCATCGGCGTCAGAGTTGCATCGCTGTGGTGTACCCCACCCGTGAGGTTCTCTGCAGCGAGTCCTTCGACCAGGAACGCTCGAACCGGGGCCTTCTTCCCCTTCACCAGGAAGGGCTCCAGCGGCGTGAACTCGAATCGATCCGGACAGGTGTTGTAGAGCCGCTCACCGGCGATGATCTCGCCCGGAGCCGCCTTGGCCATCAGCCGAGCAGCCAGGTTGGTCGCGTCGCCCATCACGATGTACGTGCATCGTTGGGGATGTCCCATGTCGCCGACGAAGACGACGCCAAGGTTTGCACCAATGCGAAGCGGCACCGGGGTCTCGTCGGCGATGCGCCGAAGCACGCGTAGCAGTCGCTCTCCGTCACGCTCCGTCGCCGTCGGTGCTCCCGACACGAGCGTCCATCGCACCGAGTTGGCTTCGGCCTGGGTCTCGAGCCAACACACGTCGAGTTCGGCCGCGGCGCGGTCGACGATCTCGGTGATGTCTGCGAGCAGACGGTGAACGCCGTCGACGCCCTCGTCCGCCAACAGCTCATCGGTGCCGTTGAGGCGGATGAACGACATTGCGACCTGCTTCAGTTCGCCGGCCCGATGCGTACCTTCCAGCAGCGAACCGAACTGCCTCGGCAACAGCATCGCCGTATGACCTTCCGAATCCCCGGCATCGTCTCGAAGCATCGATGTCGGGACGCCATTCATGGGCACTCGCCCGAGGTTGAGCTTCAGCGCATCGTCGGAGTGTCGTCGCGTGATCCACGACGATGGCAGCGCTGCCGCCAAACGTGCATCGATGAGTGCCTCACCCGCGTTGGCAGCTCCCTCCAATTGCGCCATCAGGGTGCTCGTCGGCCCAGCGACGACCAACGCCCTGCGCGTCGTACCAAGGAGGTAGAAGGCCTGAGCTCCGCTCGCCATACCACACGACATGCGCAGCCGGGCATCGCCGAGTGGCGTCGTGATTCGGCCATCGTCGGCCATGAATCGAAACATCTCGGCAGCGGCTGCCGCTGCACGACGCTCGTGGTCATGGCCGCTGAAGAGCACGACCATCGCGTCGCCACCGAACTCGAGCACGTCTCCGCCATGACGGAACACTCCGTTGATGAGACCGCGAAAGACGGTGTTGAGCACGTCATTGATGTGTTCGGCGCCGCTTCGTCCGAGACGAGCGAGACGCTCGGTCAGCTTGGTGAATCCCGATACATCGAAGAAGGCAAGCGATCCCTCGACCTCGCTCCAACCGTGGGCGGACGGCGCGTTCATCACACTCAGCGCCAGATCCGAGACGTACGCGTGTAGCGACCGCCGAAGTTCCACCTGCTCCGTCCGCACTCCCACCCCTAGCGACAATTGTGACCTGCTTCGTCGAATCGTCAACAGGTTCGTGTGGTAATCTAGCATGCGAACGACGCTCCAAAGAGCCTGGTCACGGGGGACGCGATGTCAGAAGAGGCCTACATCCTCCGACTGCTCGACGAATGCCGCGAAGAGATCAGGGTCTCCGATTCGAAGGCCAGCATCATCTTCGCTGCCGTTTCGACCGCGGCTGCACTCCTGTCCGGAATGCTTCTCGACGTAAACCAACCGCTGCGCACAAACGGCACGCCCGTCACCGTTCTGTCGGTCGTCGCTATCGCCACGCTCATCGCTTCGATGCTGCTGTTAGGCCTCGCGGTCACTCCACGCATCGGGCGGCCCGAGGCGGGCAGGGCGAGGTACTTCGAGGAGCAGGCTCAGTTCGAGAACCACGACGATCTCCTGGCGGCGCTAGCCGTTGAGGCGCTTTCACCGACGAAGCGGCACGCGCAGCAGTTGTTCTTCATGTCGCGCATCGCGCGGCGGAAGTATCGACATCTCCGCCACGCCATGATCGCCGTCCTTCTGGCGATCGCCGTCATGATCCTCGCTGTGCTCGCCGGCGCAATCAACTGACGCGACGAATTCATCGACCGCACACCTTTGGTCATCTGTCCTTGACAATGCGGTGACGTCAGGAAGTCCTAGCCACTGGGAATTGTTCCAGCCTCGGCGCCGGCAAACAGTTCCTGGAGTTCGTCGCTGGTCAACGATGGAAGTTCACGTGCAGTCGCCATGCGGATTATTCGCCGGGGCGGCCCGACCGGATCAGTCCGACCACGACGAGTCCGGCGCCAATGGCGACATGCAGGACATCATCGGCCTGCTTCCATCGAAACCACCGTTTCGGAAACAGACCACGCCAACTGGCGACAGCCTGGTAGAGATCGATCGCACCGAAGCCCAGGTTGAACGCCTGCGAGGATCGCCGGCGGCGCGAGGCGACGATGCCGAGCACGCCGAAGCCCAGGTGGAACACGTTGTACGCAGGCGCGCCGCTGGTCACAGCCCTTTTGGGCGAAACGACGAATCCGGCAATGCCGGTGACGATCAGGGTCGATCCGAAGAACCGGGCCACCACTTGGTTCAGATCGCGACGAGCGGCCGACATCGACTCCCAATGTAGAGCAAGGAAATCAAGGACGATTGCCTCTCAATAGACGAGTCGGTCGCGCCGATACTGGAATGAGACGAAAATCCGCTTGCGGAGGCACATTCGACTCGAGAACGAGGAGTCGCAAGCGTGACGACGGCCGATGAGCGGAGTGGGACGGTGACAGCAAGCGCATCTACGCGCCTCGCGCACATCGTCGATACGACGCAGGGGCCCCTCATCGGTGACGGGCGAGTGCGCCGAGTCATGCCGTTCGCGATCACCGCGACTCTCGGCATGGCAATAGCTGCGCCCACGACAACGTGGATGCGGCCCCACCTGGGCATCGGAGGAGCAATCCTTCTGGCAGCGGCGATCGGCGCGGCCATGGTGTTTCCATGGCATCGGGTGACGCGCACCACACAGCTCTCGGTGCCATTCCTCGGCCTGCTCGCCATTCTCTTGCTGGCCTCCGCGTCGGGGAATGGCATCGGCTCGCCGTTCGTGACGATGTCTGTCTTGCCCCTGATGTGGTTGGCGATCTACGAGAATCGGGCTGCTGTCGTCTCGGCCGCGGTGCTCGCAGGTGTCGCCTTGTGGCTCGTCATACCAGCGGTGAATGTCCAACCGCCAAATCATGGGATCGTCGCCACCGCTGTGTTTGTCATCTGCGGCGCAGGCATGGGGATCACATTGCACGGCCTCGTCCGGGACACACGCAGGCTTGCCGGCGAATCCCGGGACCACCAACTCGCTCTCGAAGACTCCGCCTCGATGCTGGATGCCATGCCGGAACGAGTCAACCGATACCGCATACGGGACCATGCCATCACCTACTGCAACGCGGCCTGGGCAGTTCAGTACAACGTCGAACCGGCCCACGCCATCGGCCGCCCGCTGGAGCAGTTCCTGTCCGACGACGAATTGGTCGGGCTCAACTCCCAGCTCGCAATCCTCGGTCCCGACAAGCCGATTCTGGTCGACACGATCGCACGTTCCGCGAGCGAGTCCGGTCAGTGGTTGGAGTGGGTTGATCGATACCTCGTGGGCATCGACGGTGCCGAAGTGCTTTCAATCGGCCGCGACGTCACCGAGCGTCGCGATGCAGAGGTCCGACTGGCCGAAAGCGAGGCTCGGTTCCGCGACCTCGCCGACAAGTCCGCTGATGTGGTGTGGCGCTTCGCGACGGATCCGTCTCCGCACTTCGAATACTTGAGCCCATCGGTCGAGAACATTCTCGGCTATCCCCCGTCACTCTTCCTCGGAAGTTGGGCGCGATTGCTCGCGATCCTCGATGACGCGGGCCGTGCGGTAGTTGACCGCGCACTTCACGACCGGCTGGTACCCGAGCGCTTCGACTTCGAGTTCCGTCACGCCAACGGCTCCATCGTCATCGTCGAGACCAGAACCACGCCCGTTCAGGGAGGCCTGCAAGGCGTCAGCCGCGATGTCACCGAGCTACGGCAGCTGCAGGCGAGCATGGCTGCGCTCGCTCTGCGCGATCCACTCACCGGCCTGGCCAATCGCCGTCTCTTCGACGAACTCCTCGACTCCGACCTCGCCCGCACCGAGCGCGCCGGTCTACCGCTTGCCGTCGCGTTCCTCGACCTCGATGGCCTCAAGATCGTGAACGACAACTATGGGCACGACGTCGGCGACATGGTGCTGTGTGAAACCGCTCGGCGATTGCTGGCAATCGTCCGAGGCGCCGATTCCGTGGCGCGTATCGGCGGCGACGAATTCGTGATCGTCTACGCGCCGAACGACCCGACGTCGCACAACCTCGTCGAGCGCATCGACCGTGCGCTATCGGCACCGATCGACATCACGCCCACCACGTCGGTGAGCTGCTCCCCGAGCATCGGCACCGCCGACACTCGCAACGTCGGTTATAACGGCGCGGCCCTGCTCGCCGCAGCCGACGACGCGATGTACGAAGTGAAGCGTGCTCGGCAAACGCCCGCACCGGCGAACGAGGAACGATCGCGGGTCAAAGTCGTCAGTCTCTGAATCACAGCTTCACGTGAAAGGTCGGTCCTGCGCGGTAGGCCGCAGGCAAGGTACGAGATCTCCGGCGTATCCGGATGTGCGGTGACTTGTCCTAACCGGGGCCGTCTGCCCTGCGCAGTAGGCGGCGAGTCAAGGTACGAGATCTCCGGCGTTTCCGGATGTGCCGTGACTTGCACGTCAAGGTTGGACGCCTCGAGGCGGCGACGCCGTCGACGCAGGACACATCGGCGCGTACAGTCACGGCCATGTCGTACGTCGCCGATCCCGCCCGCTACGAATCGATGACCTACCGCCGGTCTGGTCGAAGTGGGGTGATGCTGCCGGTCATCTCCCTCGGGCTGTGGCACAACTTCGGCGACGATCGCTCGTCGGAAACCCAACGGGAGATCTGCCGCCGCGCATTCGATGTCGGCATCACGCACTTCGACCTGGCGAACAACTACGGGCCACCGTACGGCGCGGCGGAAACCAACTTCGGTCGCATCCTCGCAACGGACTTCGCCAACCATCGTGACGAACTGCTGATTTCAACCAAGGCCGGTTACGACATGTGGCCCGGACCATACGGCAACCTCGGATCACGGAAGTACCTGCTCGCTTCGCTTGATCAGTCGCTGTCGCGGATGGGGCTCGACTACGTCGACATCTTCTACTCGCACCGCGTCGATCCGGATACGCCAGTGGAGGAGACTGTTGGCGCGCTGGCGTCGGCCGTGCATCAAGGCAAGGCGCTGTACGTCGGCATCTCGTCGTACTCGTCCGAACGCACACGCCGCGCTGCCAAGTTGTTGGCCGAGCATCACGTGCCGCTGCTCATCCATCAGCCCTCGTACTCGATGTTCAACCGCTGGACCGAACGCGACAATCTGCTGACCACCCTCGATGACGTCGGAGCAGGTTGTATCGCGTTCTCACCATTGGCTCAGGGCCTGTTGACCGACCGCTACCTCGAAGGCATCCCCTCCGACTCGCGGGCTGCGACGGGTGGTGCGCTGAAGGCCGACTCGATCACGGAGGAACGGCTCGACAAGGTGAGGGCACTGAGCCGCATCGCTGAACGGCGCGGCCAAACGCTTGCTGAGCTGGCGCTTGTGTGGGCACTTCGTGACCCGCGCATGACGTCGCTGGTGATCGGCACAAGCAGCGTGAAGCAACTCGACGACAATGTCGGGGCGCTGTCGAACATGACGCTGACGAGCGAGGAGGTCGCCGAGATCGACGAGTACGCCGTCGAGGAGAACATCAACCTCTGGAAGAATTCGAGCGACCAGTGAACGAACTTCCCTCCACAATGCGACAGGTCCGATCGCTGGTCACTCCCGACGGGACACTCGAGCTGTCGATCGCCTCGGTCGAGATGCCGCAACCCGAGCCACACGAAGTGCTGGTTCGTATCGAAGCCGCACCGATCAATCCCTCGGATCTCGGGTTGTTGCTGGCAACGGCCGACCTCGATACCGCCACCTCTTCGGGCACCGCCGACAACCCGGTCGTCACCGCAGCGATCCCGCCGCAGACCCTTCGCGGTCTCGCCGCGCGGAGCGGCCAATCGATGCCGGTCGGCAACGAGGGTGCTGGTGTGGTCGTGGCCGCTGGATCGTCCGACGAGGCCCAAGCTCTGATGGATCGCACCGTCGCAATCATCGGCGGAGCGACGTACGCCGAGTATCGATGCGTACCTGCGGCGCTGTGCCTGCCGCTGCCCGACGGCACGGAGCCGGCGCAGGGGGCATCGTGCTTCGTCAATCCGTTGACAGCGCTCGGCATGGTGGAGACAATGAGGATGGAGGGCCACCACGCCTTGGTGCACACAGCTGCAGCGTCGAACCTCGGCCAGATGTTGCAGCGAATTTGCGTGTCCGATGCGATCCGACTCGTCAACATCGTGCGGCGTCCCGAACAGGAACAGATCCTGCGCAATCTCGGTGCGACCGACGTGTGCGATTCGAGTTCCCCGACCTTCATGGATGATCTCACCAGCGCGCTCGTCGAGACGGGCGCGACGATCGGATTCGATGCAATCGGCGGTGGACGACAGGTCGGCCAGATCCTGGCGGCGATGGAAGCTGCAGCGAATGCAACTGCGACCGAGTTCAGCAGGTACGGATCTACCGTGCACAAGCAGGTCTACATCTACGGCGGACTCGATCGCTCGCCGACCCAGTTCAGCCGCAACTTCGGCATGGCGTGGGGGATCGGAGGATGGCTTCTGACTCCGTTCCTCGGAAAGATCGGTTTGGAGGGTCTCGCACGGCTGCGCGAACGGGTGGTGGCCGAACTGACCACCACCTTCGCCAGTCACTACACCGATGAGGTTTCCCTCGCGGGCGCACTGAACCTCGATGCCATGAAGACCTATGCCAAACAGGCGACCGGCCAGAAGTTCCTGATCAGGCCGGCGAC